>CAYPOY010000083.1:0-17441 GCA_964412395.1 uncultured Anaerolineales bacterium
TGGTCTCCGCGTTTGAAGGAGTTGCTTGGGTATGCTGATGATGAACTCGACGTTGGCTTTGACACGTTTGAATCACATCTGCATCCAGACGACAGAGAGCGTGTAGAGGCAGCCATACAAGCTCACTTGAAGGGTCGGGGGTCGTACAATGTGGAGCAGCAACTATGCACCAAATCGGGCGAGTATCGTTGGTTCCGTGCTCGAGGGCAGGCACTCTGGGACGAGGCCGGTAATCCCGTTCGCATGGTCGGCTTTACCACCGATATAACCGAGCGCAAGCGGGCAGAGGAAGAGTTGCAACGCTACGCCGCCAAGCTGGAACAGGCCAACGAGGAAGTCAGGCGGTTCGCCTACATCGTCTCCCACGACATGCGGGCACCGTTGGTCAACCTGAAGGGTTTTTCTGCCGAACTTCGCTCTGCCCTGGAGATGGTCGGTCCCGTGGTGGACACAGCCCTGCCCCACCTGGACGAGAGACAGCAGCGGGCCGTGGCTATGGCCCTCGAGGAAGACGTGCCGGAGGCCCTGGACTTTATAGACTCCTCCGTGACCCGCATGGATCACTTTATCAACGCCCTCTTAAAGCTGTCGCGTCTGGGCCGCCGCGAACTTGATCCCGAGCTGATTGACATGAACGCCCTTGTCCAGGCGACCTTGCAGACCCTGGCCCACCAGATCGAGCAGCGCCAGGTGAAGGTGACCGTGGAACACTTACCTGAGGTGGTTGCCGACCAGACCTCGATGGAGCAGATTATGGGCAATCTCCTGACCAACGCTGTGATCTATCTCGATCCCGACCGCCCTGGGGAAATCGAGATCACCGCCGAGAGCAGCCCCGATGAGACAACATTCCATATCCGCGACAATGGGCGTGGGATCGCGGAGGAGGATATGGACAAGGTCTTTGCGCCGTTCCGCCGGGCCGGCAGGCAGGACGTCCCCGGCGAAGGCATGGGTCTGCCCTACGTGCAAACGCTGGTCCGTCGCCACGGTGGGCGTATCTGGGTGGAATCAGAGCCTGGAAAGGGCTCCACGTTCTACTTTACAATCCCGGCGAAGACCCTAAAGGTTTCAGAAACCTTTAGGGTCTCTGGTGCTCGACGGTTACCAGGTGCTCCAGCACATGAAGATGGATGAGCACACCAGAAGCTCGGGCTGTTCCTATCGGTTGTCACCGTACCAAACAGGGGGTAAATGTCATGACCGAGCCCCAACCCATCCGAATCTTGTACATAGAAGACAATCCCGGTTTAGCCCGTCTCTTTCAGAAGAAACTGGAGCGGGCGGGCTACATCGTGGACCTGGCCCGCGACGGTGAGGAGGGCCTGGACATGGTCGCCGCAGGCGACTACGACGTACTGGCGGTGGATCAGGCGATGCCCGTCTGCGATGGGCTGGAAGTAATCCGCATTCTGGCCTCACAGGGGCCGTTGCCGCCCACGATCATGGTCACCGGTACCGGTAGTGAGCAGCTCGCCGTAGAGGCTATGAAACTGGGCGCGCGCGACTATATCGTCAAAGATGTGGACGGCGGATATCTCGATTTGCTGCCCACCGTGATCGAGCGGGTGACCCAACAGCAGCGCCTGTTGGAGGAAAAGCGGCAGGCGGAGGAGGCGCTGCGCCAATACGCCGCCGAACTGGAAGCGCGTAACGAGGAGCTAGACGCCTTTGCCCACACCGTCGCCCACGACCTCAAGGGGCCATTAGGTCACATGGTCGGCTTTGCCCACGTGGTGGTGGAGGGTTATGCTGAGCTGACAGATGAGGAAATGCACGAATGTCTCCTAACGATTGCACAGAGCGGGCGGAGAATGGCCAACATCATTGACGAGTTACTCCTGCTGGCCAGCGTGCGCAAGATGGAACAAGTGGAGATGAAGCCGCTAGATATGGCCAACATCGTGACCAAAGTCCAGGAGCGTCTGGGCTATTTGATCGAGGAGCATCAAGCTGAAGTCATCGTGGCTGAGGAATGGCCGGTGGCGCTCGGCCACGGTCCGTGGGTGGAAGAGGTGTGGGTCAATTACCTCAGCAATGCGCTCAAATGCGGCGGCCAACCTCCGCGTGTGGAACTGGGGGCAAGCCCCCCCTCAATCCCCCCCGATATCGGGGGGGAAGCGAAGGAGCCTGCCCTGAGCCTGCCGAAGGGGAGGATGGTGCGCTTCTGGGTACGCGACAACGGCGCTGGCCTCACGTCAGAGGAGCAGACCCGGTTGTTCACGCTATTTACGCGGCTCTACCAGGTTCGTGCCAAAGGGCACGGGTTGGGATTGTCCATCGTACGGCGCATCGTGGACAAGCTCGGCGGGCAGGTCGGGGTCGAGAGTGAGCTCGGTGCAGGCAGTACTTTTTGGTTCACCCTGCCAGCAATCTGATTTCGGCGCATACAGAATCTGGGGGAGCACCACAAACCAGCCACGAATTCCACGAATTGCCACGGAGAAATGAGGGCAAATTAGTGAAAATTCGTGCAATTCGTGGCAAAAAGCCCAGCAAACCCTCGCAAGGTTCAGATCAAGGAGCCCGCCCTGAGCGCAGCCGAAGGGCCTATCGAAGGGAGAAACTCGCATGCGAAACCTGAGCTGGAAAACAAGTGAACAGAAGCAGATGGCACTTGCCCTGGGGGCCTGGGGCGCGTACGCATTGGCATTCGCCCCGCTCTACCGCCTGATGGGGGCAATGGTAGCCGCGTTGGCCGCACTACCAGTGGGTGTGATGGGGTGGCTTTTTGGAATGCGGGCCGGGTTGCTCGCTGGCATGCTGGCCATCCCACTGAACGTGCTGCTTCTGACCCTGGTCGGAGGGGCAGGGTGGGACATACTTACCAAATGGCTGGCGGGCAACGTTCTCCTCGTGCTGATCGGCACTGCAGTCGGACGGCTGCGTGACCTGGGCGAACGGGAACTCGCCGAGCGCAAGCGAGCGGAGGAAGCGCTGCTGCAGCGCAACAGCGCGCTGGCCCTGCTCAACAGCGCGAGCCAGGCGCTCAGTGCCACCCTCGACCTGGACCAGGTGCTCGCCATCGTCCTGGAAGAAGTGCGCCGCCTGATGGGTGCGATCGCATGCTCAGTCTGGTTGAACGATCCGGCTACCGACGAACTGGTCTGCCGGCAGGCCACGGGTCCCCAAAGCGATGTTGTGTACGGCTGGCGTCTTGCGCCGGGTGAGGGGATTGCTGGCTGGGTGGTCCGCCACGGCGAGAGCTTGATCGTACCGGACGTGCGAGAGGACGAGCGCCACTTTGAAGGCGTGGAGCAGCGAACCAGGCTGACGATCCGTTCCATCCTCAGCATCCCGCTGAGGACCAAACAGGATGTGATCGGCGTGCTTCAGGTGATGGATGTGAATGCTGGCCGTTTCAGTGCCACGGACCTGACATTGCTGGAGCCGTTGGCCGCCTCGGCCGCCGTTGCCATTGACAATGTCCGGCTGGTCAAAGCGCTGCGCCAACGCACCGCCGAACTAGAGGCGCGCAATGAGGAACTCGGGAGATTCACCTACGTCGCCTCCCATAACTTGCGAACTCCACTGGTCACCCTGCAGGGTTTTGCCGCTGAACTTCGCTTCGCCTTGGAGGCAATGGGCTCCGCGATGAACGCGGCCTTGCCCCACCTGGACAAGGACCAGCGGCAGGCCGTGGCCCAAGCCCTTCAAGAAGACATACCGGAGGCTCTGGACTTTATAGACTCCTCCACAACCCAGATGGATCGCTTGACCAATGCACTTTTGGAGCTATCTCGTTTGAACCGTCGCAAGCTCAAGCTGGAGCTGGTTGATATGGGCGCCCTCGTCCAGACGACCTTGCAGACCCTGGCCCACCAGATCGAGCAGCGCCAGGTGAAGGTGACCGTGGAACACTTACCTGAGGTGGTTGCCGACCAGACCTCGATGGAGCAGATTATGGGCAATCTCCTGACCAACGCTGTGATCTATCTCGATCCCGACCGCCCTGGGGAAATCGAGATCACCGCCGAGAGCAGCCCCGATGAGACAACATTCCATATCCGCGACAATGGGCGTGGGATCGCGGAGGAGGATATGGACAAGGTCTTTGCGCCGTTCCGCCGGGCCGGCAGGCAGGACGTCCCCGGCGAAGGCATGGGTCTGCCCTACGTGCAAACGCTGGTCCGTCGCCACGGTGGGCGTATCTGGGTGGAATCAGAGCCTGGAAAGGGCTCCACGTTCTACTTTACAATCCCGGCGAAGACCCTAAAGGTTTCGGAAACCTTTAGGGTCTCTTAAGCACCACGCGAAATAGGAGGCAATTATGTCTGATGCACAACAAGTGACCATTCTCCTGGTAGAAGACGATCCGGGCCATGCCCGTTTGATCGAAAAGAACCTGCGTCGCTCAAATATAACGAATGACATTGTCATCGTCACCAATGGCCAGCAGGCGCTCGACTACCTGTTCGGTGAGGGCACAGTACACAGCGGAGGGGACGAACATGCCTCGCCGCTGCTGGTGCTCCTGGACCTGAACCTGCCGGTGCTCGATGGCTACCAGGTGCTCCAGCGCATGAAGGCGGATGAACGCACCAGGCGCATCCCGGTGATCATCCTGACGACCACAGACGACGCCCGCGAAGTGTCCCGCTGCTACGACCTCGGCTGCAGCGTTTACATCACCAAACCGATGGACTATGCGCAGTTCTCCGAGGCGATCCGCCAACTCGGGTTGTTCCTGTCGGTTGTCACCGTACCAAACGGGAGGTGAGCGCCATGGCCGAACGCAAACAGATCCGCATCCTCTATATGGAGGACGATCCCGGTTTGGCCCGTCTCGTTCAGAAGAAACTGGAGCAAGCGGGCTACATCGTGGACATCGCCAGTGACGGTGAGGAGGGCCTGGCCATGTACGCCGCAGGCTCCTACGACGTGGTGGCAGTGGATCAAACGATGCCTGTCTACGATGGGCTGGGTGTGATTCACACCCTGGCTTCCCAGGGCCCACTGCCGCCCATGATCATGGTCACCGGCACCGGCGACGAGCGGACCGCCGTGGAGGCCATGAGACTGGGCGCAGGCGATTACATCGTCAAAGATGTGGAGGGCGGGTATCTCGATCTGCTGCCCTCCGTGATCGAGCGAGCGCTCCGCCAGCAGCGCCTCACCGAAGAGAAGCAGCAGGCGGAGGCAGAGCGGGAACGCCTGCTGGCGGCCGAGCGCGAGCAGCGCCTCCTGGCCGAAACCCTGGCAGAGGTAACACTGGCCCTCGCCTCGCAGACCAGCCACGAAGCTGTGCTGGACGAGATCCTGCACCAGGCACAGCGCATCGTCCCCCACAGCACGGCCAACATCGCACTGCTGGAGGATGACGCACTGCGCGTCGTCCGCTGGCGGGGCTACGAGGTATATGATAGTGAGGAATTCATTTCCAACCTGGTTCAGCCATTGGCCGACTTTCCGCTGAATGCCGAGACCGTTCGGTCTCGGGAACCTCTGGTCATCCACAATACGCACCAGGAGCCACGCTGGGTGGTGCTTGAAGAGACGGCCTGGATCAGGTCATACCTCATTGTGCCCATCTGCCTGCGCGAACGGGTGCTCGGGCAGCTCAATCTGGCCAGCGATGCCCCCGGCGAATTCTCCGCCGAGGACGCCGAACGGCTGAAACCTCTGGCCGGCGCCGCCGCCATCGCCATCGAAAACGCCCGGCTGGTGGAGGGACTGGAAGCAGAGGTGGCGGCCCGCACGGCCGAAATCGTCGCCGAGCGAGAAAAGAGCAAGGCGATCCTGCGCAGCGTGGGCGAGGCCATTGTTACGTTCGACCTGGAGAGGCGGATTCAATACGTCAACGACGCTTTCACGGCCCTGACCGGCTACACGGCTGAAGAAGCCCTGGGGCAGCGGGCGAACTCGGTGATGGGAGGGGGAATGTCTGAGCAGGCCCAGCAGTCCCTGCGGCTTGCCCTGGCAAAGGGCGAGGTCTGGCAGGGAGAAGTGACTCACCGGCGCAAGGACGGCCGCACCTACGATGCCGCGCTGGCCATTGCCCCCATGCGCGACGCCGAGGGCAACCTGGTGGGCTATGTCTCCAGCCACCGGGACATCAGCCGGCTCAAGGACCTGGACCGGGCCCGGAGCCGGTTCATCGCCAACGTCTCCCACCAACTGCGCACGCCGGTGACGACCATACATCTTTACACCCACCTGCTGCAGAAAGGGAGGCAGCCAGAGAAAACCGGGTATTATCTCCAGATGGTAGAGGAGGAGACAGCCCGGCTGATCCACCTGATCCAGGACATCCTGGAAATGGCGGCGTTGGACAGTGGTCAGGCGGTGACTGCCTGGGAGCCGGTCTCTCTGTCCACCGTTATCGGGAACGCCGTCACTCGCTACCAGAGCCGGGCTGAAGCGTCCGGCCTGACCCTGGTGGCTAAGCCTCTTCCACCCGATTTACCGGTCGCGAAAGGGGACCAGGCCCGACTGACCCAGGCGCTGGAAGAGATCGTGGAGAACGCAATCATCTTCACCCCGGCCGGCGGGCGGGTGACGATGGAGGTGGAGACTGCCGAGGATGAAGGCCGGCTCTGGGTGACCATCGCCGTGCGGGATACCGGCCCTGGCATTTCGCCAGAGGAGCAGGAACAGGTGTTTGACCGCTTCTTCCGGGGGAGCCTGGCCGAACCGGGACACGTCCCCGGCACCGGCCTGGGGTTGAGCATCGTGCAGGAGATCATGCGCGCCAACGGCGGCCGGGTGACGGTGGAGAGTGAGGTGGGCGGAGGCAGCACCTTCACGCTCTGGCTGCAGAGTACCCCTGGGGGATGACCAGTAAAATGACAGATGGTAACTACCCAGCGAAGCTTCGCCTCAAACCGACAAGTAATAGGACGCAGATACACGCCAATTCGCTGATTCGCTGACTCGCTTTACAATTGCACCTCGTATGTTACAATAGCACCTACGATGAGCAAGCACCGTCTGTTGCTGGCTTCTCAATCCCCTCGCCGCCACGAGTTGTTGGCGCTGCTGGGATTGCCCTTCGGGGTGGTCGCACCCAACGTGGCCGAGATTCCCCGGACGGACGAGTCGCCTGCTGCGTTGGTCGTCCGGCTGAGTCGGGCCAAGGCCCTCGCCGCTTGCTCGGAGCAAAGCGCCCCCGGGACGGGGGCTAAGAGCAGCCAGGGAGAAGGAGCCACTGCCGATAACGATGCAATCATCGTCGCCTGCGATACCGTCGTGGCGCTGAACGGCGAACTGCTGGGCAAGCCGCACGATGCGACCGAGGCAATTTCGATGCTACGTCGCCTGCGTGGGCGATCCCACGCCGTCTACAGCGCCGTCACACTGCTGGAACCCGCCACCGGCCGCACCTTGACCGACATAGCCGAGACGCAGGTGACGATGCGTGCCTACACCGATGCCGAAATGGCCGCCTACGTCGCCGGTGGCGACCCCCTGGATAAGGCTGGCGCCTACGCCATTCAACATCCCAGATTTCACCCGGTTGCCGAGTTACAGGGTTGCTACGCCAACGTGATGGGGCTCCCCCTCTGCCATCTAACCCGCTGCTTGCACGCCTGGGGGATTGAGCCACCACGCGACGTCACCACTGCCTGCCGGGCCTATACCGGTCGCCGCTGTCCGGCCTACGCAACCATACTGAATGACAAATGACAAATGACAAATCTGCAATTCGTAATTCGCAATTCGCAATTCTAGCGTTATTTCTACTGGCGGCTTGCAGCAGCCTTCCAACCATTACGCCCATCACCCCCACCCCCCCACCCCCCCACCCCCCCACACTCCCCGCTCCCACTCTCACACCGCCGCCGCCCTCTCCCGACGCGAGTGCCGCCGCGTACCTCTCCGCCTGGGAAGCAGGCGACTATGCGACGATGTACGCTCGCCTCTCCCCGGCCAGCCAGGCCGCCGTTGACGCCGAGAGCTTTGCTCAGCGCTACCAGGATGGACTCGCCACCGCCACCGTGCTCACTGTGACCACGCGCCTCCAATCCGCCCTGCGAGAGGGCGACCGGGCCTACGTCTCCTTCCAGTTGACGTTGGACACGGCGCTGGTCGGCACGTTGATCACCGATACAGTTATGTCGCTCAGCCTGCACGAGGGACAATGGTGGGTGGACTGGGACGAAGGGTTGATCTGGCCACAACTGGCGGGCGGGAATTACTTTTGGATGGAGTACATCATTCCCGCGCGCGCCAACGTCTACGATCGGGCCGGATTGGGCCTGGCGACCGAGGGCACGATTGTCACCGTCGGGATCATCCCAGGCCAGATTGCGGACGAGAACACACTCCTGGCAGCACTGGTATCAGTCACAGGGCTCTCCCCGGATGAGATACGCGGCCGGTACGTTGCCGCTCCTGCCGACTGGAAGATCCCCATCGCCGACATCCCTGCTGAAGTGAGTGTGGACCGTAACGACCTGCTGGCCTCCATCCCCGGCATTTACCGGGATGAAAAGGCAGGGCGCACCTACCCTGACGGCGGCGTTGCGCCCCACGTCGCCGGTTGGGTAGCCCCTATGCCGGCAGAGCAACTGGAGACCTACCGCGCTCTGGGTTACCGGGGCGACGAGTGGGTGGGCGTTTCCGGGCTGGAGGCATGGGGAGAGGAGATTCTAGCTGGCCTGCACGGAGGTGTGCTCACCGTTGTCACCCCGGCAGGGGAAAAGATCGCCACGGTGGCGGAGCGCCCGGCCCTGCCCGGCCGTCCCATCTATACCACCTTCGACCGTGACTTCCAGAAGCAAGTGCAGCAGATCCTGGGCGGTCGCAAAGGGGCCATCGTCGTGCTCGACGTGCACAGCGGCGCGGTGCGGGCTCTGTCCAGCGGCCCCGGCTTCGACTCCAACGTCTTCGTCGGACCAGCCGGGGCGGTGGGCCGCGCCCAGATTCTGGCCGACCCTCGCCGCCCGCTCTTCAACCGCGCTACTCAGGGCACCTATCCCTCCGCCTCCGTCTTCAAGATCATCACTATGGCGGCGGCGGTGGAGGAGGCAGGTATGGACCCGGACCAGACAGTCTTTTACTGCCCCGGCTACTGGGAGGGGCTGGGACCGGCGGCCCGCAAGTCCTGCTGGAAAAAAGATGGGCACGGCAACATCAGCCTCAAGGACGGCCTGACCGCCTCGTGTGACGTCGTGTTCTACACCGTAGGGCAAACGCTTGACGGAGTAGGACAGGCCGTGCTCCCTCGGTTTGGGCGGGGCTTCGGGTTCGGTGAGCCGACCGGACTGGAGGGGGTGCTTGAGGCAGGGGGGCTGATGCCCGATCCTACCTGGAAAGCCAATGCAATCGGGGAAACCTGGGGGGTAGGCGACACGGTCAACCTATCCATCGGGCAGGGCTACCTGCTGGTGACGCCGCTGCAAGTGGCGCGCATGATGGCAGCGGTCGCCAATGGTGGCACACTCTACCGCCCCTACATCATCGAGCGCATCGGCCCAGCCATTTCGCTTGTTTCGTCTTTCGAAGACGCGGTGTCCGAGCAGGTGACCCAGCCCCAGGTTGTTGGCACGTTGCCGATCAGTCCGGAGCACCTGGCGGCCATTCAGGAAGCGCTGCTGGGAGTGACCACCAGGCCCATCGGCACCGCACCTCACCGCTTCTCCGGGCTGAGCATCCCAGTCGCCGGCAAGACCGGCACCGCCGAGGTCGGTGGGCCAGATACTGAGCCCCATTCCTGGTTCGCCGCCTACGCCCCGGCCGACAGCCCCGAGATCGCCATTGCCATAATCGTGGAGAACGCGGGTGAAGGCTCGACCGTGGCCGCGCCACTGGTGCGCCAGGTGGTAGAAGCGTACTATGGTCTGCATCTCTCCCCGCTGCCACCTCAGGCGGAGGAGGGCTACGTGCCACCCACACCCACGCCCACTCCCACCCCGCAGCCGTGATAAGAACGCGGATTGGCAGGATTAACGGATTAGAAGAAATGACCCCGGCCAGGCAGCCGGGGTCACTCTGAATGTCGGAGAATCCTCACACCACGTTCAACTCGCGCAGCACCTCAATCACGTCGGGATGAGCCTCACCTTCCTCAGGCCACAGCCACTCAACCCGCAGCCACAGGCCCGGTATGACCGTCGAATGATACACGCCGCCTGTGAACGACACGGTCCTGAATCTCCCCGTCGCCTCATCGCGTGCCAGCATCTGCGCGCCTTCCTGTCCATAGGGGTCCAGCAGCCACAACTCTCCCACCCCCTGGCGCTCGTAACCCTCCCGCTTGACGCCGACGTCGTAGTGATAAGTGCTGGCAGAGAGAATCTCCACCACCAGGTCCGGCGCACCGTTCACCTGCTTCTCACCGATGATTCTCTCCCGCTCACGGCGGACGAACAGCAAGTCGGGTTCGTAGATGTGACCTTCCTCCAGTCGCACGGCCGTACGCGAGCCTGGCACCTGGCCCAGGTTATGATGGATCACATACAAGTCCAGCACGTGCAGCAAGAATCTGAAAAGCCGTTCATGGGTATAGGATGCCGGCGATTCCACAATCATCACTCCATCAATCAAGTCAGCCTTGGTGTCCTCGTGACACAGGTGGAAAAATTCCTCCTCCGTCATCCTATCACGGAGCAACACTGGCACTTTTGTGGTCGTTTCCACTGCTTCCCTGATCATTCGCCTCACCCCCTCGTCCACCCAGATTATACCGGCATACCTTCAGTTGGGCAAACATCCTACGGTCCCAGCGGCTCCGCCAGGCGCAGGGCAATGTAGGCCGGACGATAGGAACTATCGGGCCGCAGCAGACTGTAGGCGGAGACCGGGTCCCCTGGACCCCAGATAGTCGCCAGGTTCACGTTCCACAGGAACATCGTCCCCACCCAGGGCCGATCCTCTCCCATCTGAAAGGCGCGCACGACGTAGTCCGCCTGCTGGGCCTCGCTGACCTCCCGTGCGTATTCCCAGCCTGTCGTGTCCATCTGCCCCATCCTCTCGGTCGAAGGCCAGCCAAATTCCGTGACCCAAATCTGGTGCCCGGTATCGCCGTAATCGAGCATAATGGCGTGGTAATCCTCCAGCGTGTCGCGGAAGAAGAAGCTGGGATGGTTGTGATGGCTGGAGGCGACGTGTACGGGGTCCTGCCAACTCTCGTCGGGCGGGTTGGCGAAGCCGTATGGGTGAGCGCCGATACCGTCCACCCACTGGGCGATGCCGGCCTCGTACATCCCGCGCAGAAAGATGCGATCATCAATCGCCTCCACGCCGTCGTTGATGCCGGTGACGGCCGGCGCGCCGCTGATGATCAGGACATCCGGGTCGGCAGCCCGCACGGCCCTGGATCCCTCGGCCACCAACGCGACGAAGCGGGCCGGGTCGAGGGTATCGCCCCGCCACTCGCGGGCTAAATTGGGCTCGTTCCACAGTTCGTAAGCCGCCACGCGGCCGCGGTAGCGACTCGCCAGTTGCCCCATAAAGCGGCCAAACTCGGCGTAGTTGGCCGGGGGGCCGGTTTCGAGTTCGGAGACGCGGGTCCAGTCAGGAGCGTGGACCACACTGAGCAGCAATTTGAAGCCGAACCCGTTGCACGCCTCTACAGCACGATCCAGCGGCTCCCACTCGAAATTGTCCGGCCCATGCTCGACGGTGTGCCACGTCACCTGCTGCTTGACCCACCCCACCCCTAACCCGCGTGCCCATTCGAGGGTCTCCGCCATATCGCCGGCGAAAAGGTGTATCTGCACGCCATAACCAGGCTTGGGGACCGGTGGCGGCAGTGGCGTGGGGCCGGAGGGGGGCTGCTCGGTCGGCGCAAGAGGGGAGGGGAAAGGCGTTGAGGTAGGCATAGGGGACGTCTCACCACCGCCAATGACCGGCAGGTAGTCAGTGTGCACTGTAGGTGTCGGTGTCAGGTAGGAGGATGAGGTTGGGTCAGTGGTGGGGGATGGGCGTCCGAGGCAGCCAACAAGCGGGATGCATAGTAACGCGATAAGAGAAACCAGGTTTTCAGGAAAAAACCTGGTTTCTGATCTCCGCCAGTTACGGAAGAAAGTCTGCATCGTGCTACCGACCCACCACCCCCCTGGCATACTCATACCCCATCTGGAATGCCCTCATATTCAGTTCTTCCGTCCCCCTGGGCACACTGTCGAGAATGGCCTTGCGCATAGCCTCTTCGGAGACCACCTCAGTCAGCGCGGTCAGTGCCCCCAGCATCACGATGTTGGCCACGATCCGCCGCCCCAACTCGTGCTCGGCGATGCGGGTAGCGGGGATGGGGACGACCCGCTGATCAGCTTTCGAATCAGGCTTCACCAGGTCGGCGTCAATCAACAACACCCCTCCCTCGGCCAACTGGCCCTGGTACGTGGTGTACGCTTCCTGGGACATCGCCGCCATCACACAGGGATGGGTAACGTGGGGGTACAGGATGGGACTATCGGAGATGATAAGGGCTGTGCTGCAAGCCCCACCCCTCGACGCGGGGCCGTAGGACCGGGTCAGCGTCACCTCCCGCTCATCGTACAGTGCCACCCCTGCGCCGGTGATCCTACCGGCCAGGATGATCCCCTGCCCCCCGAAACCGCACAGCCGGACCTCCGACCTCCCACCCGTATCCTCTACACACACCGCTTCGGAGATGGGCTCTCCAAGCCGGACGGCAGCGGTCTCTGGTGACGACGCCGGGAGCTTAGCCTGTATCAACCCGACCACGCCGGGCGACTCCAACTCCACTGGCGGGCGGTGGAGCAACCCCAGCTCATCCGAGGGATGCAACTCCCCGAACTTGTCTCGAAGCCGATCCTGAAAGGTGGGACGCTCAATGTCCACGAACTCCCCGCAGATGACCTCCCCGGCCAGTTCGATGTCCACCTCCCATGGTTGGGCATCGTGACGGATGACCGCATTCTGGTGATAGTATTCCATCATATCGGTGCCGTACTTGGCGCGGTTGAAACGCCCGTAGAGCGTGGGACAAGGAGAGATGACCTCGACGACGCTGAAACCCGACTTCAGCAAAGCTTTGTAAATGGACTTCTCCAGTCGGCGAGCGTGGAGCACTGTCCAGCGGGCGACGTAGGTCGCACCAGCCGCTGCTGCCAGATTCGGGATGTTGAATGGGTGCTCCAGGTTGCCCCGAGGCGAGGTACTGGTGCGCGCCCCTGCCGGCGTCGTCGGCCCCATCTGTCCACCGGTCATCCCGTAATTGAAATTGTTGACGCAGATAACCGTAAGGTCCATGTTGCGGCGAGCGGCGTGGATGAAATGGTTGCCGCCGATGGCGATCAGGTCCCCGTCGCCGGAGAAGACGACCACTTTCAGGTCACTATTAGCCAGTTTAAGCCCTGTGGCGAAGGGAATGGCCCGCCCGTGGGTCGTGTGGAAGCCATCGAGTCGCAGGTAGCCAGCCACCCGTCCGGTGCAGCCGATACCAGATACGATGGCCACCTTATCCAAATCCAGCCCCGAGCGCACGAGCGCACTGACAAAGCAACTCAACGCCGTACCCAGCCCACAGCCAGGGCACCACATGTGCGGCAGTCGCTCCGTGCGCAACAAGTCATCCATCGGGTGGCGCTCGATCTCCTCCCGAGTCGGCACGCCTGCCAGTTCGTCCTGTACACTCATCTCCTCTGCTTCCTTGCTCACCTTGCTCCCTCCCGAATCGCGTCCAGGATGTCCTCTGGCTTGTGGATGTCCCCGCCGGGATGGGTGACGGGAACGACACTCGCCTGGCCGCCTGCGCACCGCTCCACCTCCAACACAATCTGGCCCATGTTGAGTTCTGGCACGACGAACGCCTGTACCTGCCCCGCCAGTTGGCGGATGCGATCCTCAGCGAAGGGCCAGACGGTCACTAACTTGAGCAGCCCCACGCGCAGCCCCTCCTCCCGTGCCATCCGCACCGGCAGCAGCGCCGTGCGAGCCGAGGTGCCGTAGGCGACAACCACGACCTCGGCATCTTCGACGCCGTCCTCGACCAGGGTAATGATATCGTGCCGGTGGTCCCGGATCTTGGCAATGAGGCGAGGAATGAGTTTGGCCTGCGCCGCCGCCGTCGTCGCCGGATACCCGCGCTCATCGTGGGTCAGGCCGGTCATGTGGATACGATAGCCCATCCCCGCGACAGGGAAAGGCGGCACGCCGTCCTCGTCCGGCGCATAAGGAAGGTAGTCGGGGCCAGGTGGCACCCTCGGCTTGCGCCAGGGGTAGATCGGGATCTGCTCCGCTGGCGGGATGACCACTCGCTCGGTCATGTGGCCTACCGTCTCATCGGTCATCAAGAAAACAGGGGTGCGGTACTCCTCGGCCAGATTGAAGGCGTGAATGGCCAGGTTAAACGCCTCCTGAGGGGAACCGGGCGCGAGGGCAATGACCTCGTAGTGGCCGTGGGAACCCCACCTGACCTGCATCATATCCCCCTGGCTGGTCAGTGTCGGCAGGCCGGTGGAGGGACCACCGCGCTGTACGTTCACCACGACGCAGGGGGTTTCGGTCATGATGGCCAGGCCGATGTTCTCCAGCATCAGACTCAGGCCGGGACCGGAGGTGGCAGTCATCGCCCGCGCCCCACCCCATGCCGCCCCGAGCACCGAGTTCATCGAGGCCAATTCGTCCTCCATCTGGATGAAGACACCACCGACCTCCGGCAGCCGCGCCGCCATACGTTCGGCGATCTCGGTGGCAGGGGTGATAGGATAGCCGCCAAAGAAGCGGCAGCCAACACATATCGCCCCCTCAGCGATAGCGGTGTCGCCATCCAGAAAGAACTTGCCCTCCAGCACACCGGGTTCACTCACCTTCATCCACCTCCACCACGTAGATACAGAACTCTGGGCACAGCAACTCGCATAGCCGGCAGGCGATGCATTGCTCCGGTTGAACAGCCCGAGGAGGATGGTAGCCCTTCTCGTTCATCTCATCCGAAAGCTCCAGCACCCCGCGAGGACAGTAGCGCACGCACAGCTCGCACCCCTTGCAACGCGACCGGATGATATGCACTTCCCCGTGGGGGATAGAGAACTTGTCAACATCGAGTGGAGTGCGCCAGATTTTCACTTTGAACGTTGATTCCGAAGCTGTATGATTCTCCCCTGGTAACATTACCATTCCCTATTCATCGCCCACCAGCAAGCAGCCGTTCCAGCGCCGCCTTCGACGCCGCCTCCACCTCATCATGGACACTCCGCCCGTGGCTATCCATCGTCACCACCACGGGGAAGCCCTCGACACGGATGACCCAGAATGCCTCCGGCACACCTAATTCGTCCTTCTTGTAGACCGTCACTACCTCCTTGACGGTGTCAGCGATAAGGGAGGCTGCCCCTCCAACGGCGTGAAAGTAGACCGCGCCGTGCTCCTGGCAGGCCCGCAGCGTCCCCGGCCCCATGCCCCCTTTGCCGATAACGCCACGCATCCCGAAGTGGGCGATGATCTCCGGCTCGTAAACCTCTTCGCGGATGGAGGTGGTCGGCCCGGCAGCGACGAACTCCCAGCCCCCCCCGACGATCGGGGGGGGGGCTGGGGGGGGGAGCTGGCGGACCACCGGCCCACAGTGGTAGATGATACCGCCGCGCAGGATGCGCTGGAGTTCCTCATACAACAGTTGCTCGCTCTCGGGCACCGCGTCAGCGCGGATAAAGGTCTCGATCATGTACTTGTGGGCTGCATCCCGCCCGGTGACCATCACGCCAGATAAACGCACCGCATCGCCGACGTGGAGGGCACGGACGGCCTCCTCAGAAATTGGTATCGTCAGATCGTAAGTTGCCATCAGCAGTACTCCACCTCACCATTTCGCACAATCATCCGCGCCCGCCGACAAGCCCAGCACATGTAAGCGATGCTCACAAAGTAACAGGCCGGGAGGCGGTGGTAGGCCCCGATTTTGACGCCAAAGACGGTCGTCTTTCCCCCGAAGCCCATCGGCCCGATGCCCAGCTCGTTGCACTCGCGCAGCAATCGCTCCTCCAGCGTCGCCAGTTCCGGCAGCGGGTTGACGTCACCCAGCGGGCGGAAGAGTTGCTCCTTGGCATGGACGTAGCCGGTGCCCCGGTCGGCGCCGATGGCTACCCCCAGCACCCCCGGCGCGCATCCCTTTCCCTGCGCACGGGTTGCCGTGTCCAGGACCACTCGACGCACCCCCTCCAGGTCCCGACCGGCCTTCAGCGGGGCGTAGGGCAATTTGTACTGCACCCCCACGTTCTCGCTGCCCCCGCCCTTGAGAAGCAGGTCCACCCGCAGATAGTCCTCCTCCCACTCCTCGAAGTGGAAGGTGGGGAAACCCACCCCCAGGTTATTTCCGCTGTTGCGACCGGTGAGGGAATCCACAGCATTGGGCCGCAGGTAGGCCCGGCTAGTGGCCTCGGCCACCGCCGCCTCCGTATGCGCCCGCAGTTGGCGGGTACTCATCCCCTGGGGATGGTGAACGTAAAAGATAGGCACGCCGGTGTCCTGGCAGATAGGAGTAGAGTGAGCACGAGCCAAAGCCACGTTCTCCAGGACAGTCTCTAACGCCCCGGCGGCAGCAGAGCCCGGTCCCTCACGGGCCTGCGCTGTCCGCAATGCCGCCTCTACATCCGCCGGCAGGTCGGTCGCCGCCCGGCGAATCAGTTCCACGAAAAATTCAACCTGGTCGTTCAAATCAGCCCTCCTGACCACCAAATCTATTGCTGCTATCTACGGTTTCGGGATCGCCAGGTCATCCGGCCCCAGATCAGACAGTTTCAGATTCGGATTGTTCTCCTGGATGATCTCGTGGATAATCTGGGCATACTTGACCTTGACTCGCCCCCAGTCAGCCAGCATGCCCTCGCCAACCCACGGCTTGTAAAGGGCCGCGCCGGTCGCGGCACACGCCGGGCCGGGCTCAATCTTGAAATAGCAGGGAGAGCAGACGCGAGCCATCTCAGGAGCGTCGTAGAAACGCATGTAGCCGCCGAAGGACTCGGTGATGATGATGTGCACGTCAAGAGGGATATCAACCACCTGGCGGATGGCGGCGAACTGGGGCAGCGTCAGGTCGGCGATCGGGTTGAACGTCCCAGCCCCCAACATTTCCAACACCTTGCCGCCGGCAGGGTTGGCGTGCCCGGCGTAGATGCTCACCTTGAAGATCACGTCTTCAGGAATGTCGCCGTTCTTCTTCATCTCGTTGAGCAGCCAGAGCTCCCCCTCGTCCACCACCAGGAAGCCTCGAAAGCCGAGGTCAATGCAGGTTATAATGTCGGTGATGGTCTGATTCAGCG
The DNA here is from genome assembly GCA_964412395.1 of uncultured Anaerolineales bacterium. Taxonomy (GTDB): domain Bacteria; phylum Chloroflexota; class Anaerolineae; order B4-G1; family B4-G1; genus CAYPOY01. The sequence continues at coordinate 17,169 of CAYPOY010000083.1, forward strand.
CCTGGGAACCCCGGCAACGGACGCCAGAGAGTGCACCCTCGGGCGTGGCCAGTTGCCGCCCGATATCCCACCCCGCGCGCGGCCCCGGTGTGAGGATGACCTCCATCCTGGCGTCGGCGGCCATCTGCGCAAAGTCCTTCAATTCAGCCTTGTCCAGCAGTGTCGCACCCATCACCACCGAGATGAGGCGGTGGATGGGGATGTTACGCTTGCGCGATTCGTCAATCACCGCCTCCAGCACCTTGGGGCGCTCCACGCCGGAGACCTCCATGC
>CAYPOY010000084.1:0-17392 GCA_964412395.1 uncultured Anaerolineales bacterium
AGGGCAAGCGTTGGTTGCAACAGGCTCGACAGGACCTTGATGATGCCCGTTACAATCAGGCTGGAGGACGTTACCACCTGGCGTGCTTTCTGGCCCAGCAGGCCGGCGAAAAGGTGCTGAAGGGCTACCTGTACGCCCAGGGAGTAGAAAGGGTGTGGGGACACTCGGTGGCAGACCTGGCCCGCCAAGCCGCCGAGTATGATGCCCATTTCGAGACGCTGATCGGCGTAGGGGGTGGTCTCGACCGTCATTACATCCCCACTCGCTACCCAAACGGGCTACCTGGTGGGATTCCGGCCGAAGCCTTCGATGCCGAGGATGCAGAAAAGGCGCTTCGTCAGGCGCAGCACATTATCCGGCAGGTCGTGGAGGTACTGGAGGGCGCGGGGGAACAGGCCAACCCCAGGACAACGCAGCGTGAATCTACGATGTAGCGATTGTGCGCACTATTGGCCCCTCGACTCCACCCGCTGGCGCTGTGACTGTGGTGGTGCGCTGAAGATCGTGGGTGCACCATCCTTCGACCTGGCCCGTGTGGATGAGGGCAACCATACCCTCTGGCGCTACCGGGATGCGCTGCCCGTGCCAGATGGTGCGAGTCCGGTGACGCTGGGCGAGGGCTGGACCCCGCTGGTCGCCACTGAATGGGATGGCCGGTCCATCTACCTCAAAGCCGAGTACCTCAACCCTACGGGTTCCTTCAAAGATCGGGGCGCGGGAGTGTTGGTCACGGCGCTGAAGGCAGCGGGTGTGCAGGAGGTCGTCGAGGATTCTTCGGGCAACGCCGGGGCTGCGTTGGCGGCCTACGCTGCCCGCGCCGGTCTCCGAGCCACCATCTACGTGCCCGCTCACGCCTCGCCGGTCAAGCAGGCGCAGATCGCGGTCTATGGAGCGGAGGTTGTGCCGGTGCCCGGACTCCGCAGCGAGGCCGCTCGTGCCGTGCGCCGGGCCGCCGAGAAAGGCGCTGTCTACGCCAGCCACGTCTACAGCCCCTTCTACCCACAGGGGATGAAGACAATCGCTTTTGAGCTGTGGGAGCAGTTGGGTGGTCGTGCACCGGAGAGCGTCGTGGTGCCGCTGGGGCACGGGACGTTGTTGCTTGGGATGTACCGGGGTTTCTGTGAACTGCTGTCGGCGGGGTTGGTCGGGCGGCTACCACGTCTCTTCGGCGTGCAGGCGCAACCGTGCGCACCGCTGGCACGTGCCTGGGAGCGCGGCGCGGCCGACGCAGCGCCAGTCGAGGAGGGAGATACCATCGCGGAGGGAGTGCGCATCGCTGCGCCACCCTGGGGCCGGGCGGTGCTGGCTGCCGTGCGCGCAAGCGGCGGCTCGATACTGGCCCTGCCGGATGGAGAGACACTGGCGGCACAGGAGAAACTAGCCCGGCGGGGGTCCTACGTCGAGCCGACCTCCGCGCTGGCCGTGGCCGCGCTGGATCACCTGCGCGACCGCCTGGGCGACATACTGGTCGTCGTGCTGACCGGAAGCGGGTTCAAGACAATGAAGCAATGCACAATGAAGCAATGAACAATTTGATAGAACGAGGAGGAGCGGGGTCGAGTCGAAATGAGCGACAGTCCAGCTAGCATCCAGCAACCAGTGTCCAGTAAAGAGCATCCAGCCGCCGACCTCGAAGCCCTGCAACAGGCGCTGGGGCACCGCTTTCACGACCTGGGCCTCCTCCATCGCGCCCTCACCCATCCCTCCTACGTCAACGAACATTTGGAGGATGGGACTGGCGACAACCAGCGTCTCGAGTTCCTGGGCGATGCGGTGCTCGACTTTGTCGCTGGCGCGTGGGTCTATCGCCATTACCCTGATTTCGACGAGGGGCGTATGACCCGCCTGCGAGCGGCTCTGGTGCGCACCGAGACGCTAGCGCGACTTGCCAGGCAGGTGGGAATTGGGAAGGGGTTGCGGCTGGGCCACGGGGAGGAGGAGGCCGGAGGGCGGGAGCGAGATGCCAATCTGTGTGATGCCTTCGAGGCTGTCGTAGGTGCGCTCTATCTCGATGGCGGGCTGGCGGCCGTCGTGGCCTGCGCTGAGCCGCTCATCAGGCCGGTGGCTGAGGCGACGCTGGCAGCAGAGGCAGATTTGGATGCTAAGAGCCGCCTTCAGGAGTGGAGCCAGGCTGAATTGGGGGTCACACCCCGCTATCGCATCGTCGCCGAAAAAGGACCCGACCACGCCAAGACTTTCGTGGCGGAGGTGCTTCTGGGCAAGAAGGTGGCGGGCCAGGGAGCGGGCCACAGTAAGCAGGCGGCCGAGCAGGCGGCGGCGCAGGCAGCGTGGAAGTCGCTTATGCAGCAGGAGCCCGCAGCGTCAGAAGTGTCACCTCCGGGCGACAGTTGATGCGCACCGCTGGGGCGATCAGCCCAATGCCCCGGTTGACGTAGAGCCACATCCCGCCTACCCGGTACAACCCAGCGGGGTATTTGTGGGCCAGGTAGGGCAGAAGCGGTGGCCCGACGAAGGGCAGCCGCACCTGTCCCCCGTGGGAGTGGCCCGAAAGTTGCAACTTCACCCTCCCGTCGGCTGCCACCTCGTCGGCGTAGTCAGGCTCATGGGCCAGAAGCACGATCGTCGTGTGAGCTGGTATCCCCTCCAGCGCCTTATCCAGGTCAGCGTGCCTTTCCCACACGTCATCCACCGCTGCAACCCACAGTCCATTCGCCATCTCACGTGCCGCGTTGCGCAGCACGGTCAGCCCGGCGTCGGCGAGCGCCCCGGCGACGGCGTTGGCATCGGTCCAATGGTCGTGATTGCCCAGGCATGCGAGTGCGTTACTCCCCCCAGCCCCCCCGAAGCGGGGGGGAGAATCTCCGCTGGAGGCTGCCAGGGGAGAGAGCGCCTCCGCGCAGGAGGGGGCGTAGTTGGCGGAGTGCGATACATAGTCACCGGTCAGCACGGTCAGGTCGGCCTGCTGCTGCAATGCCAGTTCCACCGCCCGCGCAACGTCTTCCTGCGTCACCTTCGGCCCGCGATGCAGGTCCGAAAGTTGCGCGATGGTGAAGCCGTCGAGGTCGGCGGGCAGGCCGGGCAGCGGTACCTCAACCCGCTCCACCGCCAGCCAGGATGGTTCGACGAGCGCGGCATAGCCCACTCCTCCGAGAGCCGAGAGTCCGGCTGTCGCCGTGCCGCCCAGCATCCATTTGAGAAACCGCCGTCGCGTGATTCTGTGTGGCATACTTTAATTATACGTCTCCTTCCACAACTTGCAATCTCCATTTCCCCACTCTCCACTCTCCACCTCTCACCCTCCACCCTCCGTTCTCCATTCTCCGCCCTCCATTCTCCCTTCTCCATCCTCCGCCCTCCACCCTCCACCCTCCACTCTCCCTTCTCCACCCTCCGATTTGCCATCTCTCTCCAAGCGCGGTATACTGCGTCGTACGGATGCGCCTCAACCACCTTACACTCCAGGGCTACAAATCCTTCGCGACCAGGACCGAATTCCTGTTTCCCACCGGTATCACGGCCATCGTCGGCCCTAACGGGAGCGGGAAGTCAAACGTCGCCGACGCCATCCGTTGGGTGCTGGGTGAGCAGAGTATGCGCGCTTTGCGGGGCAAGTCCACCGCCGACATGATCTTTGCTGGCGGGCGTCGCCGTGCCCGGTCCGGTATGGCCGAGGCCTCCCTGACCCTTGACAACTCCGACGGTTGGCTGCCGATTGAGTTCAGCGAGGTCACCCTCGCCCGCCGTGCCTATCGCTCCGGCGAAAACGAGTATCTCATCAACGGAGCGCGGGTGCGGCTGCGCGACATCACCGCATTGCTGGCCGAGAGTGGTCTCAGCCAGCGCGCCTACACCGTCATTGGACAGGGGCTGGTAGATGCGGCGCTCTCGCTGCGGCCCCAGGAGCGGCGCGCGCTCTTCGAGGAAGCCGCTGGCATCAGCCTCTACCGTGCCCGACGAGAGGAGGCCGTCCGGCGTCTGGATGAGATGCAGCGCAATCTGGAGCGCGTCCACGACATTGTCGTCGAAATCACCCCCCGCGTGCGGCGGCTCAAGCGGGAGGCGGAACGGGTGGAGGAACATCGCCGGCTGGCCACCCACCTGGAGCGGCTGCAGCGCACCTGGTACGGTTACCATTGGGGACGTCAGCAGGTCGCGCTGGACCGTGCCCTGGGAAGGGCCTCCGTTCTGGCAAGCAACCTGGATGCGCAGCAGAGGGAAGCATCCGCGCTGAGCGAGCGACTATCCCGACTGCGCCGGCAAGAGAGCGAACTGCGTGCCGGGCTGCGTGATTGGCACCGCGAAAGTGCCGACCTTCACGACAGGGCCAACGATACGCGGCGCGAACTGGCTGTGGCGGAGGAGCGGACGCGATTGTTGAAGGTCCGGCGCGAGGAACTGCTGGCCGAACTTGAACCCCTGAACGTCCAGCAAGAGGCGCAGGCCGAGCGGGTCGCCCAGGTCAGCATCCAGATCGAGCAACTGGAACGCGAACTGGCGGAGCGCAAGAAGCGATTGGCGGACCTGGAGCAGGAGCGGGCAACTGTGAAAGAGCGGGCACAGAAGCCCGCCCGGCGGCGCGCCCAGATGGAGCAGGAACTGTGTGCCCGTCGCGCGCAGTTGGAACAGTTGAACCAAACGCTCCTCGACGCTCGCGCGGAGGCGGCCCGCCTGGCGGGCGAGCAGGAGGCGCTCAGCCGGATGCACGCTGCGTGGGCTGCCTACGACGTCGGTGTCCAGACGCTGCTCCAGGCTGACCTGGACGGTGTTCTCGGGCCGCTGGCGGCGCTGATTCAGGTACCTCCTGCGTGGGAGCGAGCCGTCGAGGCCGCGCTGGGTGCCGACCTTCAGGCCATCGTGGTGGAACGGGCTTCCATTGCCGAGGAGGTGCGCCGGATCCTTGAGTCCGTGGGAGGACGGCTGACTCTGCTGCCGCTGGATAGTCTCCGCCCGGCCCCGCCGTTGCCCTCAGGTGCGCTGCGTGCCGCCGACGTCGTTTCCTGCGAAGAGTCCTGCGATGAGAGCGTGCGACCAGCGGTCGAAACGATGCTGGGGGCTGTCGCCCTGTGCGATGACTTGCTGGCGGCTCAGGCGCTGCTCCCTGCCATGCCGCCGGGTAGCTGCTGCGTCACCGCTACAGGCATTGTCCTGCGAGCCGATGGTGCACTCTCGATGGGATGGGCCAGGACGGGCGGTACCAGTGTCCTTGCGGATGAGCGGGCCTGGCGGGAACTGCCTACGCAACTGGAGGAGACCCGGCACCGCTGCCAGGAGGTCGAGGAGCAGCAGCGTGCGGAGGCCGAGCGGATTGCGGCACTGGAGGCCGAGTTGAAGGAACTGGCCCGGCAGGCCGCAGCGGCCAGTGAGGAGGCAGCGCGTGTTGTCCAGGAGAGGCTGGAGACGACTCGCACCGAGGCCGCGGTGGTCGGGGAGTCACTGCGCAACCAACAGGCTGCCCTGCAGCGGGAGACGGCGTTGCTGGACCGGCTTCGGGCACAGATGTCCGTCCGCCGCCAGCGGGCTGAGGAATTGGAGGATGAATACATCGCGATCGTCACACGCGCCCAGGAGTTGTGTGTAGAGGCGTCTCGGATAGAAGCACAACTGCGCCAGGTGCGCACGCGCATTGAGCCGGCCGAGGAGGAACTGGTGTGCTTCCGCGAAGAGCAGACGGCACTGGAGGAGCAAGAGCTGCGCGCCCGTGACCGGGTGCGCGACACGGAGACCCGTCAGGGCCGCGCCCAGTTGGATGTCGCCCGCTGCCGGGATGAACTGAAGTTGCTGGCCCGGCGCATCGAGGAGGATCTGGGATTGGTCGAACTGGAACTGGCGGAGAGTGTCACGGCGCAGACTCCGTTGCCGCTGCGCCCGCTGGTCTCTCAACTCCCCGTCGTTGAGGATCTTCCCGAAGGGTTGGAGGAGGAAATCCTGCGCCTGAAGGCTCACCTCCGGCGATTGGGGGCGATCAACCCCAACGCCCCTGCCGAGTATGCTGAGGCCCAGGAGCGGCATCGCTTCCTCACCGAGCAGTCGGCTGATCTGGAGACGGCGTCGGCCCAACTGCGCCAGGTGGTGGCCGAATTGGATGAACTGATGGAGATCGCCTTCCGGGAGACGTTCGACGCGGTGGCGGCCAGGTTCTCCGAGACGTTCACGGCTCTGTTTAACGGCGGTAGTGCGCGGCTGGAGTTGACCGAGCCTGGCGATTTGATGAACACCGGGGTGGACATCATCGCCCGGCCTCCGGGCAAGCGCACGCAGCGGTTGGCGCTCCTCTCTGGCGGGGAGCGGGCCTTGACCGCGGCCGCGCTCTTGTTCGCCATCCTATACGTCAGCCCGACCCCTTTCTGCGTGCTCGACGAGGTGGACGCGATGCTCGACGAGGCAAATGTGGGGCGTTTCCGCGCGTTGTTGGAGGAGTTGGCACAGCAGACCCAGTTCGTCGTCATCACCCACAACCGGGTCACCATCGAGGCTGCCGACACCATCTACGGCGTCTCGATGGGCGCGGATGGGGTTTCGCAGGTGGTGTCGCTCAAGCTGAATTAGAGATTGGAGGTTGGGGGTTGGAGATTAGAGATTGGAGATTGGAGGTTGGGAGTAACGAGTGATGCGCCTGGCAGTCTTGGCTGATATTCACGGAAACCTGCCCGCGTTGGAAGCGGTGTTGGCGGACGTGCGGCAGCACGACTGGCTGGCCTTCTTCCCCCAGGCAGCGATCCGGTCAAGTTGGACCTGGCGCTTGCCCAAATCGAAGAGCTGGTATTGGTGGGCGGACATACACACCTGGTACTGGAAAGAGAGGTAGCCGCTTGTCGAAAATTAATCTCCAATCTCCAATCTCTAATCTCCGCGTTGCGATTCTGACTACCGGTGGCACCATCGCTATGCAACACGAGGCGACAGCCGGCGGGGCCGTGCCCACGCTGGGTGCCGCCGACTTCATGGCTGCGTTGCCACCTGGCTTGCCAGAACTGCGGACCGAGGACTTGGTCAATCTGCCCAGTTCCCACTTCACGTTGGAGACGCTGCAAACCGTCCGTGAGCGTGTGGCCGTGCTGGCGGCGGAACCTGACGTGGAGGGCGTCGTCGTCACGCATGGGACTGATACGTTGGAGGAGACGGCCTGCTTGCTCGATCTGACCGTGCTGGGGGAGAAGCCTGTCGTGCTCACTGGTGCGATGCGCACCGTTTCTGACGTGGGCTACGAGGGTTACACGAATCTCCTGGCCGCCGTTCGCGTAGCGGCAGCGTCGCAGGCGCGGGGGCTGGGCGCGGTGGTCGTCCTCAACGACGAAATCCACGCCGCGCGCCACGTCACAAAGATGCACACGCTCAGCACGGCGACTTTTCGGTCGCCTGGCTGGGGGCCGGTGGGCCGGGTAGAGGGGGATGCCATCATCATCGAGCGCCGGCCGGCGCGGCACGTGCTGCCCTGGCGCGGCCTGGAGCCGAACGTGGTGCTGCTCAAACTGGCGGTGGGTATGGAGGCCGGCCTGCTGGAGGATGCGCTGGCGCGAGGCGCTCGGGGCGTCGTCCTCGAGGCATTGGGGGGCGGGCGCGTGCCCCCCTGGTGGCTGCCCGCTATCGGGCAGGCGCGGGCTCAAGGGGTACCGGTAGTGATCGCCAGCCGCTGTCCCTCCGGGAGGGTGTGGGATGCTTATGGCTACCCGGGCGCGTACCGCACCCTGGCCGGCCTGGGTTGTCTGTTTGCCGGGGGGCTGAACGGGCAGAAGGCACGCGTCAAGTTGATGGTCGTGCTGGCGGCTGCTGGGACCGCCGGCGAGGTAGCGGAGTTGTGGAATGAACAATGACCAATGAACAATGAACAATGAACAACGACAGGCAGAAAGGAGATGAGAGTGGCTTAGCGGGCAATCCGACAACTCCCGGATGATCCAGCGACTCGTGTGGTGGCGTATCAACTGGCAAAGCCGGCTACTTCCATAGGGGCAAACGTAGAAGAGGCTGACGGCGCCGAATCCAGGCGAGACTTTGTCCACAAGATGGGTATCGCCCGCAAGGAGGCCCGTGAGTCCCGCTACTGGTTGCGTATCGTTCGTTTGTAATTAGTCATTTACCTGGGAGGTGTAGCTCTGAATCCGTTAGAACTGGCTCGACATATCGTGGAGGTGATCGCCAATAAGAAGGGCGAGAATGTGTTGCTGCTTGATATTCGAGACATCTCCATCCTGGCTGACTATTTCGTGATTGGCAGCGTCAGCAGTAATCGGCAAGCAAAAGCGATCATTGAGGATATCAAGCAGGATACGAAGCAGTTGTTCGGTGTCAGACCGCTGCACATCGAGGGGGAGGCCGCTAGCGGGTGGGTTTTGATGGACTATGGAGGTGTGATCGTCCATCTGTTCACGCCGGAGATGCGGGCTTACTACGATCTGGAAAGATTGTGGCGGGACGGACGGGTCGTGGTACGGATGCTGTGATTTTAGTCAAGGTCAAGATGGGATTTCGCAACATGGACATCGCCGGCCAAAACCAGATCATGCGGCATATCACTGAGACGTCGCTGCGCTTCAGCTCCCTTTTCGCACTGGACGCTGAAGGAGTGGGGTGGGGCAGGCACCACCCTCCCCCTGCCCCTCCCTCAGAGGGAGGGGTGAACACTTACACCGTTCAGACCTGCGAGGTTTTGGGAAACCTCGGAGGTCTTGGGAGTAACGAGGAGGAGCGAGACAATGGAAGGGGAACCCCTGGTCATCCTGCTGGTTGAAGACAATCCTGACCACGTTGAGCTGATCGTGCGCGTTTTACAGGACCACCGGATAGCCAACAGCATCTATTGCGTCTCCGACGGCGAGGCGGCGCTGGATTACCTGTTCCGGTGAGGCGACTACGCCGACCCGGAGAAGAGCCCCCAGCCGCACGTGATTCTCCTGGACCTGCGCTTGCCCAGGGTGGATGGGCTGGAGGTGCTGAAGGAGGTCAAGACCGCTGACACGCTGTGCCGCATTCCAACGCACATAGCAAGGAGAGGATCTGGAGGTGCCCGTGAACGAACAAACGGTCCACATACTGCTGGTAGAAGACGAAGAGGCACACGCCGAGCTGGTACGCCGCGCCCTTAAGGCCCACAGCGGCCGGTTCCGCCTGACGGTGGCGGGCAGCCTGCGGGAGGCGCGGGCTTGCCTGGCGGAATCCCCGCCGGACCTGGTCATCGCTGATCTGCTCTTGCCAGATGGCCAGGGGATAGAACTCTTGCCCGCTGAGGGGGAAAGCTCTCGTTTCCCGGTGGTGGTCATGACCTCCCACGGGGACGAGCAGGTGGCGGTGGAGGTGATAAAGGCAGGGGCGTTGGACTATGTCGTCAAGTCAGGGGCAGCCATGGCCGGCATGCCCCACATAGCCGAGCGCGTCCTGCGCGAATGGGAGCACATCACCGCACGCAAGCAGGCGGAGGAGGGGATCCGGCAGCGCACGGCCCAGTTGGAGGCGCTGCGAGAGATAGGGCTGGAACTCATCGCCCAGTTGGACCTGGACGCCCTTCTCCGCTCCATCGTCTCGCGGGCCATCGAACTGCTGGGGGGGAGCATGGGCGGCATTGACCTCTACCAGCCGGAGCGGGACGTACTGGAGTGGACTGCGGCTATCGGCTCCGACATGGCACCTCTTGGAACGACCCTCCACCGGGGCGAGGGTCTCTCCGGCAAGGTCCTGGAAACCGGCAAGCCGCTCATCGTGGATGACTACCAGCATTGGGAAGGGCGGGCAGCCAGTTGGGAAGGCTATCCCATCTCGGGCGTCGTGGGCGCGCCGGTTCGCTGGGGCGAGGACTTCCTGGGAGTCCTGATCGTCTATGCGGATTCCCCAGGCGCCTTCTCCCCGGCCGACGCCGAGTTGCTGAGCCTGCTTGCCACCCAGGCCGCCATCGCCATCCGCAATGCCCGAGTCCTCCAGGCAGAGCAGGAGCAGCGGGAACTGGCCGAGGCGCTGGAGAAGGCTGCCGCCGCCGTCAGCAGCGCGCTCGACCTCGACCAGGTGCTCGACCGCATCCTGGAGCAGGTGGAGCGGGTCGCCCGGGGGGATGCCTTCAACGTTATGTTGATAGGCGACGATACCGTCCGGATAGTCCGTTGGCGAGGGTACAAGCGTCTGGGCCGGGAGATCTCCGCTTCTGTCTCCCGTATTGACAAGTACGCCACCCTGGTGAAAATGATACAGACAGGGAAATCGGTCCTTGTCCCCGACACGGCTGCCGACCCCGATTGGGTCGTGCAAGAGGGCCGGGAGTGGGCGCGCTCCTACGTCGGGGCGCCCATCCGGGTGGGCGGCTTTACGGTGGGCTTTCTGAACGCCGATAGCACCCGGCCAGGCCAGTTCGGTCCCGCCGACGCCCGGCGTCTGGAAGCCTTCGCCAGCCATGCCGCCACCGCCATCGAGAACGCCCAGTTGTATCGGGAGTTGCAGGAGCACGCGGAGCAGTTAGAGCAGCGGGTTCGGGAGCGCACCGCCCAACTCCAGGCCCAGTATGCCCGCCTGGACGCGATCCTGTGCAGCACCACCGACGGCATCGTCGTCACCGGTGTGGAAGGTGAGATCCTTCAGGTCAATCCTGTGGCCCATACCTGGCTCACCCGATCCCTCTCCCTGGAGGACGCGGCCCGGCTGCGGGAGGCAGTACGGAGCATGGCAGCGCGGGCGGAGGAACGGCCGGTGGAACTGCTGGAACTGACGGGACTGGACCTGGAACTGAGCGGAGCGCCGATTTCGATGCCGGTGATGGAGGAGGCCCTTCGACGCCGGCCTGAAGAGCCGCTGTCAGGGAAGCCGATAGCGGTGGTCGCGATCCACGACGTCAGCCACCTCGAGGCGCTGGACCGGATGAAGACTCGCTTCGTCACAAATGTCTCCCACGAACTGCGCACGCCGATAACGACGATCAAGTTATACGTGCACCTGATGCAGCGGCAGCCGGAGAAATGGGCGAAGTACTTGGACACGCTGGCGCAGGAGGCGGACCACCAGGCGCGGCTGATAGAGGGCATCCTGGAGATCTCCCACATAGACGCCGGGCGGCTGGAGATGGAGCCCCGCCCGGTCTCCCTCCACGAGTTGACCGAGGTAACCATCGCCAGCCACCAGGTACTGGCCCAGGAGCAGGGGGTTGCGCTGGAGCACCGCTTCTCCCCCCTCCGCAGTGGGGGGGCCGGGGGGGGTGGGCCGGTGGCATTGGTGGATCCGGAGCGGATGATGCACGTGCTGAACAACCTGGTGGAGAACGCGATCCATTACACGCCGGAGGGGGGCAAGGTGATGGTCTCCACCGGGATGGAGGAGGCAGAGGGGCGAGTGTGGGCGACAGCGACGGTGACGGACACCGGGATGGGGATACCGGAGGAAGAGTTGCCGCATCTCTTCGAGCGGTTCTTCCGGGGAGAGAAGCCACGGCTGATGCAGGTGTCCGGGACCGGCCTGGGGCTGGCGATTGTCAAAGAGATCGTGGAATTGCACGGCGGGCGGGTGACGGTGGAGAGTGAGGAAGGTGTGAGCAGCACTTTCACCGTCTGGCTGCCGCTCGGCGACTAGAGGAGGCGGCCTCTCCAGCGCTAATTCCTGGCAGGAAGGTAGGCACGCCGCTTTCGGCTGATACGCCCGCACCGGTGGATGCAGTCACCGGTCCCCGGATGGGCTCAGACGTAGCAAGGCTCCTCAGCGAAACGGGGGCGCTCGCTGCGCCCCCGTTTTCTTCCCCTGCCACGCGCTCCTACTCGAATATCCAGCGGTCGGTGTCCCGCTCGTAGGAGAGGAGCTCGTCCTCGGTAAAGAAGAGCGGCACTTCGAAGGCCGCTGTCTCCGGCCCGTCGGAGCCGTGTACCAGATTGCGCCCGATCTCCAGGCCGAAGTCTGCGCGGATGGTGCCGGGGTCTGCCTCGGCCGGATTGGTTGCCCCCATTGTGCGCCGCACGATCTCGATGACGTTGTTTCCCTCCAGCACCATCACCACGACCGGGCTGGAGGTGATGTAACGGATCAGCGGTTCATAGAAGGGTTTCCCTTCGTGGACCGCATAATGGCGTCGGGCCAGTGCTTTGTCAATCTGTATCAATTTCAGCGCGGTGATGTGCAGTCCCCGTCGCTCGAAACGGGTGATGATCTCTCCGATGAGCCCACGCTGTACGGCGTCGGGTTTGATGATAACTAACGTATTTTCCAAGTTGCTTTCTCGCTTTGTTTTATAGAGTCTCAAGTGCCCGGCGGTAGACGTCCAGGGCCTCCTGCAACCGGCCGTCTTTCATATAAGCGTCGCCTAGTACCCGCTGTATGCTGACGTCGGGCCGCTGCTCCAGATAAACCTCCAGATCTGAGATCACGTTTTCGAGCGATTTGCCGAAGCGGATCACTCGGGTGTAGGCTTCCAGTGCTTCCTGCTGTTCACCAGCCTGCCACAGCGCCCGTGCCAGTGCCAGCCGGGCTTTGTAATCGCGTGGATGTTTTTTCAGATAAGCCTGCTCAGCGGCGAAGGGACTGGCAGGGGCCTCGACGGTTGGGATTTCCGGTGGCGCTGTGATCTCCTCGAGTGGCTCTGGTACCTCCATCTCGACCACGCCTGGCACTTCCTCGACTACTGGAGCTGGCACGATCGCCTCTTTCTCCTCCGGCGGGATCTCCAATACTGCTCCCCAGCGCGCCTCTTCAGTGAGTGGCGCTATCACTGGTGCCTGGACCTCCTCAAGTGGTAGTACCTCCTCTAGCACCGGGAACTTGGCCACGGGCGGGGCCTCCATCTCTTCCGGGTATGCCGGTTCTGGCATTTCGGCTGGTGCGAGTTCTTCTTCCACCGGCGGGACCTGCTCGACCGGAGGTGCAGCGGCTTCCTCTGGTGGGGCCTCAACTGCTGGCGCTGCAGCCTCAGGGGGTGCTGCCTCTGGCGGTGCGATCTCTTGCAGCCAGTCGGGGATCTCGGCCGGGGCAGGTGTGGGCATTGCGAGGGTCGGTTCCTCCAGTGGGGCCTCGACCGTGGGGGCCTCTGTGGGCGCGGGGCGGCCCATGATCTCGGCCAGGCGAGCCTCGGCATCCGCTTGGGCCTGGGCTTGCAGTTCCTCCTCCTTGCCTTCCGCCAGTTGTTCCAGCCAGGCCAGCGCCTCGTCGCCGGAGGGTAGTTCTTCTCCCTCCAGCCACGCCGGTGCGGGTACCTCCTCTGCTGTGGGAGTGGGGGCCTCTGCCTCTTCCGGGCCTGTCCATTCTATGGCCTCGGGTGGCGCGACCTCTTCTATTGGTGGTGGGGCTTCCTCCACCGCTGTGACGGCCTCGGGGGGGGCTTCCAGCTCGCCGAACGCTGTCCAGCCGAACGCTTCCTCGACCGGAGGGGCAACGGCTTCCTCTGGTGGGGCCTCAACTGCTGGCGCTGCAGCCTCAGGGGGTGCTGCCTCTGGCGGTGCGATCTCTTGCAGCCAGTCGGGGATCTCGGCCGGGGCAGGTGTGGGCATTGCGAGGGTCGGTTCCTCCAGTGGGGCCTCGACCGTGGGGGCCTCTGTGGGCGCGGGGCGGCCCATGATCTCGGCCAGGCGAGCCTCGGCATCCGCTTGGGCCTGGGCTTGCAGTTCCTCCTCCTTGCCTTCCGCCAGTTGTTCCAGCCAGGCCAGCGCCTCGTCGCCGGAGGGCAATTCTTCTTCCTTCAGCCACTCCGGTGCGGGTACCTCCTCTGCTACTGGAGTGGGGGCCTCCACCTCTTCCTCCTCCGGCGCTCCCACTTCCCCGGCGAACTGCTCGCGGATGCCGGCCAACCAATCTGGAGGTTGTTCTGCTGGCGGGACGGAAGGGGCTGCTTCCTCGCCGGCTGCCTCAACGCCTAATTCAGCCAGCCACCCTGGGGCTTCCTCCTCTCCCGGGACGGCTGGTGCTTCCTCCACGCCAGTGGGCTCAACCCCCAGCTCGGCTGGTTGTTCGGCAAACTCTTCACCGATGCCTGTCAGCCACTCGGGTACTTCCTCCGCTGGAGTGGGGGCCGCTTCCTCTGGCAGTTGCTCTCCCAACGGCTCAGCGGCAGCGGGAATGGGCGGCACAGTTGCAGGGGCCTCCTCACTAACAACCTCCTCTAGCCAGGAAGGGATCTCGATTTGTGTTTCCAGCGCTGCAGTGATGTCAACCAAAGCAGCTTCCTTCTCGGTCAGCGGTGGTTCCTCTGCCGAGACGGTCTCTACCTCGGCCACCCAGGCCGGGCGCTCCTCCTCGGTTGGAGGCTGATACTCCAGGGGAGCAATCTGTGCTTCCCGTGCCAGCAGCGGCGATGTGGCCCCGAAGAGTCCCTGCGCCATCTGATTCTCTGGGTCCAGGGCCTCGGCTCGCCGCAAATATACCTCTCCTTCCTCACGACCGCTGTTGATCCAGATCTCTCCCAGGATCAGATTGGCCTTGAGGCAGTAGGGCAGTATATCCAACACCTGCCGGCAGACTTCCGAGGCCGCTAATCGCTGCTCGTTGCGCCAGAGTGCCTCGGCCAGCGCGACGATCAGGTCCACCCGTTCAGGATGCTCAGATAGCAGGGCACGGAACTCACTGATTGCCCGTGAGAGCAGGTCGCCCTTGAGGTAGAGCCGGGCCAGTGCACCGCGGGTAAGTTGGACTTGCTGAGGCTCAGCGCCCTCCCGGCGGCCATAGAGGCGACGCAATTCCTCTTCCACTATTTCGTTGTTGGCGGCCAGTTCGAACGCCCGTTCCAGGTACCAGATGGCTGCGTCGAGCTCGTCGCGCTGGTTGTGCACTTCGCTCATCCCCACCCAGGCGACCATGTCCTCGGGGTCAGCGCTGAGCACACGGCGAAACATGTCGGCAGCGTATTCACTTTGACCGGCTTCAAGCATCGCCTTGCCCAGCAGTTGGTAGGTCATCACGTGCTTGGGGTATTGCTTCAGGATGTGCTTCCCGTGGGCCATGGCCTCTGCATACCGGCCTTGTTCAATCGTGTTTTCGATCTGCTCACAATATTCGTGAAGGGAAATCTCGGTCATTGTTCTCCCCTTTCCCACTTAGATACAGGTCGGATACCTGATTGACTGACAAAACTCTGGGCCGGGCCTGCTGGTTCTACAAGCGCCGCTTTCGTATCGAAACCTTCTTCTCCGACCAGAAAAGTCGTGGTTTTCACATTAACAAAAGTCATCTCTCTGACCCCATCCGCGTCAGTCGGCTCTTGATTGCGGCGTGCCTGGCCTACATCTGGATGATATGCTTTGGTTTGTTTGTCGTTGCTCGGGGCAAAACCGGGCTCATTGACTGCACCGACCGGGTTGACAAGAGCTTGTTTCGTCTTGGTCTTGACTGGCTCAAGCACGTGTTGAAACGTGGGTTGCCTTTTGACGTGTACTTCTTCTTCCAACCCGCGCAGTTCGGTGAAAATGTACGGTAGAGAATTTAGATTATGCAACGTCTTGCACAAAAAGTCAACTCAGACCATGCACTCCTTTCAGGCGTGCGACCAGTGCGTCCACTGGCCGTTCGGGATAAGCGGAAGGGCCTAAGGGGTCGGCGATGGTATTCTCTCCCAGCATAGCGTAGAAACTGTTGAGCACGCCGCAGGCCAGTACGTCCAGTTGGTAGCCGCCCTCAAGCACGAACACGATCCGTCCGTCGCACAACTGCTCGGCCATGCGCACCAGTTCCTGTTCCAGCCAGGCATAACCAGTCAGCGAGAGGTTCATCTGTGCCAGTGGATCGCTCCAGTGAGCGTCGTAACCGGCCGAGACCAGGATCAGGTCGGGCCGGAATCGCTCCGCCAGTGGCCAGGCCAACTCGGTGAAGATTTGAGCGTAGCCTGCATCCCCCACCTGGGTCGGCAATGGCACGTTGAGCACAGTTCCCTCGCCAGCGCCGTGTCCTGTATCATTCCAGAGGCCGGTGCCTGGGTAGTATGGGTATTGGTGAGTGGAGAAGTAGAATACGGCTGGATCACCGGCGAAGGCGTCCTGGGTTCCGTTGCCGTGGTGGACGTCAAAATCGGCGATGAAGATGCGTTCCACTCGACCCTCATCCCCGGCCCTTCCCCCTACGAGGGGGAAGGGAGACGACAGCGCGGCCCGTGCGGCCACGGCGATGTTGTTGAAGAGGCAGAAGCCCATCGCGCGCGTGGCCGTAGCGTGGTGTCCCGGCGGGCGCACCAGGGCGAAACCATTGGCGATTTCGCCCGCCAGCACTGCCTCCACCGCTCGCACAACCCCGCCAGCGGCCATCAGCGCTGCCTCGAAGGAGTGGGGTGAGACATAAGTGTCGAGGTCGAGGTGTCCACCGCCAGCCTGGGCCACGCGCTGGACCTGTTCGATGTGCGCTGGCGTGTGCACGCGCTGCAGTTCCTCGGCTGTCGCCGGGCGGGGCTCCAGGAGTCTCAGACGTTCCAACATTCCCTCGTCTTCCAGTGTGCTG
Source organism: uncultured Anaerolineales bacterium (assembly GCA_964412395.1). GTDB lineage: Bacteria > Chloroflexota > Anaerolineae > B4-G1 > B4-G1 > CAYPOY01. Next base: position 16,333 of record CAYPOY010000084.1, read on the forward strand.
AGAATGCGCTTCAGGCGACGGGCGTTCTCAGGATGGGAAGGCAGGTCGTGCTCGAGATAGATTGGGTCGTAGACGTAGGCTGTATCCATTCCAGGACTTCGAGATTTTATTTGACCGGGCGGTGTTATAGAATTGCCCTACAGGATTTGCGTTGTCCACAGGCATTTTGTGGGACAAGATGCCATCTTGTCCTATGTTGGTTGTGGCTCAGCCACGCTATGATTATACTCCTCTACACGGTAGTGTCAATAGGGTTGGGGCGGGCGTTTACCTGCGCCCCCGGCGGGTGGTCTTCTTCCGGCGCGGGGCACCACCTCGGTAGGCGGGGGCCAGAATCTCGAACATGGTGCAGCGAGCTATGTCCAGCATCCGGGTCCTCAGGTACGGGTCCGCTTCGTCAACGTTTACCGCCGTGGTAATAATGGTGGGCAGGCGGGCATTATAGCGATAGTCGAAGATCTGGTACAATTTCTCTCGCGCCCACGGCGTGGCCGACTCGGTGCCCAGATCGTCGAGGATGAGGAGCGGGGCGCGACGCACTTTCTCGAAGCGTTTGTCGAATGAGACCGTGCTCTGGGGGTTGAAGGTGGCGCGCAGGTGATCCAGCAGGTCGGGGACGACGATGAACAGGGCCGGATAGCCCTGCTCTACGCGGTAGTTGGCAATAGCGGCAGCCAGGTGAGTCTTGCCGCAGCCGTAGGTGCCGGTGAAGACCAGCCACTCGTTGGGGAGGTTCTCGGCGAAGGCGCGGGCCTCGTCTAAGGCACGCTTCAGGTTCTCCTCTTGCTCACGGGGCAGTTCCCATTTACGCGGGTCGAAATTCTCGAAGGTCTGATGGCTATGCAGGCTCAGGCTGCTCAGGTCCGACTGATCGTGCGGGGTGCTTGCCAGGCGGTAGTCGGGAGCGGTGATAGAGACGATCCGGGCCAGGTCGGGGTCCACCAGGCGGGAACGGAGCCGCAGTGGGATCTCCTCCAACTCGTGGTTGGTGGTGATGACGGCGGGCAGGCGAGCATTGTAGCGATAGTTGAGTATCTGGAACAGTTTCTCCTGCGCCCAG
>CAYPOY010000085.1:0-17166 GCA_964412395.1 uncultured Anaerolineales bacterium
GTCAACGTGACCATCTGGTTCGGGCTGCTTGCCGTGGAGGAGGTGCTGGCGTTTCTGGATCAGCGGCCGGAGCATGTGGAGGTGATCCTCACCGGTCGCCGCGCCCCCCAGGAACTGATCGAGCGAGCCGACCTGGTGACGGAGATGCGGGAGGTGAAGCACTACTACCAGCAGGGCGTGGTGGCGCGCAAGGGCATTGAGCGATAATGATCGGCTAAGCGCCTATCCGAAAAATGCTCTTCGCCTGACTTGACAAATCGGGCCAGAGCGAGTATTATTGCATTTGCCCCGAGAACTCGAACTATGTGAGGTTATGCCGATTCTTACCGGACTGAATGATGCAGATGATGCACTGTCAGCATAAAGCCGATTTCGCCTATTCCTGCTACTATTATTTTGCCCCGTCTGCGGGACGGTTGCTTCACGACGGGTGGAGGTCGGTGTAGGATAGACGAAATCCCGAGAATGGCACAAGGACGTGGAGCAACCCGCTCCACATTTTTTTTACCTGTGGGGGGAGAATGAATGAGGGAGGGTGAAGATGACCTGTCGTGGCATTCGTGGTGCCACCGGCGTGGATGCCAATGACGCAGATGCCATCATCACGGCGACACGCGAGTTATTGGAACACATCGTCGCCGCCAACGACTTGCTGGTCGAGGACATGGCTGGCGTGATCTTTACCGCCACGCCCGATCTGGATGCGGCCTACCCGGCGCGCGCCGCCCGCGAGATGGGTTGGGTGCACGTACCACTGCTGTGTATGCAGGAGATGGCCGTCGCAAGCAGTCTACCGCGCTGCGTCCGGGTGCTGGTGTTCTGGAACACCGACCTGCCTCCCGATCAGATCCGGCACGTGTACCTGGGCAGAGCCCGTGTGTTGCGGCCCGATTTAGCAGAGCAAGGGAGGAGGATGACCAGAGTTGCATTTCAAGGCGTTGCAGGGGCCTATTCGGAGCAGGCCGTCCGCCAATTCTTCGGCCCAGAGGTAGAAAGTGTGCCTTGCAGAACGCTGGCCGACATATTCTTTGCCGTGGAAAGCCACGATGTCAAATATGCGATGCTGCCGGTGGAGAACGCTGTCGCTGGCTCCGTGAACCAGTCCTATGAATTGCTCATGGAACACGACCTGCGCATCCACGCCGAGGTGATCCTGCGCGTGCGGCATATGCTGCTTGCCTGCTCTGGGACTCAGCTTTCCGCCCTGAAGCGCGTGCGCTCGCACCCACAGGCGCTGGCTCAATGCCAGCGCTACCTGGTACGCCACGGGCTGGAGCCTGAGCCTGCGTTCGACACGGCTGGCAGTGCCCGTGACCTGGCGGCCAACCCGGAAGCTGGCATCGGTGTGATCGCCAGCGAATTAGTCGCCGAACTATATGGCCTGGAAATCCTCGACCGGGACATCGAGGACTTTCCTTTCAACTACACACGCTTCTTTGTTCTTGCTCTGGAAGGTCCACCCCGCGCACAGCGAAACAAGACGTCTCTCGTCTTCACCACCTCTCACCAACCAGGGGCGCTGTATGAGTGCCTGGGAGAGTTTGCCAGGCGGCGCATTAATCTCGCCAAGATCGAGTCGCGCCCGCGCCTCAACCGGCCATGGCAATACATTTTTTACCTGGACTTTGAGGGACACTGCCAGGACCCGGAGTGCGAAGCGGCTATCATGGGATTACTGCGGCGCTCCTCGTTCATCAAATTGCTGGGCTCCTACCCGGCCGCAACGACACCTGTTCCCGATAACGGAGTTATGGCGTTAGGGTAAGCTACGCACAGGAGGGGAGATCACAATGATTGTCATAATGAAGCAAAGTGCGACCAGTGCTCAGATCGCCAACGTCACCGCCCGCATCGAGCAGTCGGGCTGCCGGGTGCACCTCTCGGAAGGCGAAGAGCGCACCATTATCGGCATCATCGGCAATGGACGCCCGCTGGATCGCGAGCAACTCGAACGGATGGATGGTGTGGAGCGCACAGTGCCCATTCTGCGGCCATTCAAACTCGCCAGCCGCGATTTTCACCCCCAGGACACCGTTGTCACGATCAACGGGGTGACGATCGGGGGCAAACAGTTGGTCGTGATGGCAGGCCCGTGCGCCGTCGAGAGTCATGACCAACTGCTGGAAACCGCGCGCGCCGTGAAGGAGGCAGGGGCCTGCGTGCTGCGTGGCGGGGCTTTCAAACCGCGCACTTCCCCCTACAGTTTCCAGGGCTTGGGCGAGGAAGGGCTGCGGCTCCTGGCCGCAGTGCGCGAGGAGACAGGGCTTCCAGTCGTCACCGAAGTGATGGATCCCCATAAGGTGCCGCTGGTCACCACCTACGCCGACATCCTCCAGGTCGGCGCACGGAATATGCAGAACTACACCTTGTTGCACGCCATCGGCGAGGCGCAGCGACCGGTGCTGCTCAAGCGCGGGATGATGTCCACTATCGAGGAGTTGCTGATGGCGGCCGAGTACATCCTCTCGCACGGCAACGACCGTGTCATCCTGTGTGAGCGTGGTATCCGCACGTTTGAACCCTACACTCGCAACACACTCGACATCAGCGCTGTGCCGTTGCTCAAACAACTCAGCCACTTGCCGGTCATCGTGGACCCCAGCCACGGAACGGGCAAGTGGAGACTGGTGGAGCCGGTCTCGCGGGCGGCCGTGGCCGCTGGAGCAGATGGGCTGATCATCGAGGTTCATCCTCATCCAGAAGAGGCCCTCTCGGATGGCGCGCAGTCCCTCAAACCGGCCCGTTTCGCCGCGCTGATGCGGAGCCTGCGACCCGTGGCCGAAGCGGTCGGGAGGACGCTGTGAAGAAGTTGACCGACGCGCAAGTCGCTATCGTCGGGCTGGGGTTGATGGGCGGCTCGCTGGCTGGCGCGCTGCGTGGCCAATGCCGGGCTGTCGTCGGCGTGGCGCGACGGGCAGAGACGGTTGAGACGGCGCTGGCACGTGGCTTGGTTGACCGGGGTACCACCGATCTGGCGAGCGGCGTGCGCCAGGCAGACGCGGTCGTCCTGGCAACGCCGGTGCGCGTCATCCTGCGCCTGCTGGCCGAGATTGGGCCGCTCGTGCCTGGAGGGTGCCTGCTGATGGACCTGGGCAGCACCAAGGCGCAAATCGTCGCGGAGATGGCACGACTCCCTGGCCACGTACAGCCCCTTGGCGGACACCCGATGTGCGGCAAGGAAGTCTCGGGGATCACGGCAGCAGACCCAACGCTTTATCGGGGTCATACTTTCATCCTCACCCCGTTGCCCCGCACCGCGGAGGCGGCGCTGGCGCTGGGCCGTGCGTTGGTCGAGGCCGTTGGCGCGCACCCGCTGACCTTCGACCTGGAGCGCCACGACCAGTTGGTGGCGACGATCAGCCACCTGCCCTACCTGTTGGCCTGCGCACTCGTCGGCACGGCAGAGATAACGGCGTCCACCGACCCAGTGGTGTGGGAGATCGCAGCCAGTGGCTTTCGCGATACGTCGCGCCTGGCCGCCAGCGACGTGACGATGATGCTTGACATCCTGCTGACCAACCGGGAGGCGGTGCTGGGAGCGCTGGGTACTTGCGGAGCGCAATTGCGCGACCTGGCCCGCCTTGTAGAATCCGGTGACGAAGAAGGCTTGTGGGCTGTGCTGACCGCCGCCCGCGAGACCTGGAGGGGGTTGTTCACGTGAGCCGGTTGACCGTGCATTCAGGCGCACTACTGCGCGGGCGCGTGCGTGTGCCGGGCGATAAATCCATCTCCCACCGGGCGCTATTGCTCGGGGCCCTGGCCGACGGGGTCAGCCAGATCCGCGGCTTCCTTTCCTGCGGCGACTGCCTGGCGACCCTAACTTGCCTCCGGGCGCTGGGTGTTGAGGCGACCCCCATCCCCGGCCACCCGCCTGCCCCCTCCATTGGCCACCCATCTGCCCCCCCCGTTGGCCACCCACCTGCCCCCCCCGTTGGGGGGGGTGAGGGGGGGGAGGGGAGTCTCACCACATTAGTTATCCACGGGCGTGGGCTGCGAGCGCCCGCCGCGCCGCTGAACTGCGCCCGCTCCGGCACGACGATGCGCCTCCTGGCGGGCATCTTGGCGGGCCAACCGTTCGCGAGCACGCTCACCGGCCATCCGCAGTTGCTCCGCCGCCCGATGCGCCGCGTCGTCGAGCCGCTCCGCCGGATGGGCGCCGAGATCGAGGACACCAGCAGCCACGCCCCCCTCACAATTCGTGGGCGGCGGTTGCATGGTTATGACCACACCCTGGTCGTCGCCAGCGCCCAGGTCAAGAGCGCGCTGCTGCTGGCCGGCCTGTACGCCGACGGCCCTACCACCGTCCGCCAGCCTGGCCCTGCCCGCGACCATACCGAGCGCATGCTCGCCGCGATGGGAGCCGACATCGAAACGACCGGCCTGACCGTCATCCTGCACCCTTCCTCATCACTCTCCCCCTTCTCGCTCACCATCGCCGGGGACATTTCGTCGGCGGCCTTCCCGCTGATCACGGCGGCGCTGGTGCCCGGCTCGGAGGTCACCGTCGAAGGCGTGGGTGTCAACTCCACCCGCACAGGCCTGCTGGACGTGCTGCGGGCAATGGGGGCCGAAATCGCGTTGGATAACGAGCGCGAGCAGGGGAACGAGCCGGTGGCCGACGTGACGGTGCGGGCGTCGGACCTCGTGGGCGTGGAGATCGGAGGCGACACGGTGGTGCGGATGATTGACGAGTTCCCGGTGCTGGCGGTCGCCGCGACGCAAGGCTCTGGCATTACCGTCGTGCGCGACGCGGCCGAACTGCGCGTCAAAGAGACCGACCGCATCGCCGCTGTCATCGCTGAACTGCGGGCGCTGGGCGCGCGCATTGACCCGCTCCCCGATGGGTTTATAATAGAGGGGCCGACCCCGCTGCACGGCGCGGTGGTGGACAGCCACGGCGACCACCGGCTGGCGATGGCCCTGGCCGTGGCTGGTTTGATCGCGGAAGGGGAGGTTGTGATCGAGAATGCGGACTGTATTGACGATTCCTTCCCTGGCTTTGTCGCGTTGATGTGCGGGCTAGGAGCGGCAGTGTTTAACCACAGAGATACGGGAAACCGTGTTGCGTGATGCGTGAAACGTGATGCGTGATGGTCACGTTTCACGTTTCACGCCAGTCAGGTAACGAGCCTGGGTACAGTGATGACACTTCCCCCGATTGATGGATGCACACAACTAGTTGGGCTAATCGGCTGGCCGGTGGAGCACAGCCTCTCGCCAGTGATGCACAACGCCGCCTTCGACGCCTTGGGGCTGAACTGGCGCTACGTCCCGCTGCCGGTACCGCCAGGGCAGGTCGAAGCCGCCATGCGCGGGCTGGTCGCGCTGGGCTTCCGTGGCGCGAACGTGACCGTGCCGCACAAGCAGGCGGCGATGCCCGTGCTCAATACTATTGGCCCCAGCGCACGGGCACTCGGCGCAGTCAACACGCTCATCGTCGGCCGGCGCGCGGACGGGACGCCGGTCATCGGCGGTTACAACACCGACGACAAAGGCTTCGTCGGCGCGCTGCGGCAGGGCGGGTTTGAACCGGAGGAAGGGGGAGACGTCGTCGTCGTGGGTGCGGGTGGCGCGGCACGGGCGGTGGTCTTCGGCTTGCTGTGGTCGGGCATTGGGAAGATCGTGGTGCTCAACCGGACTCTGGAGCGAGGCCGGGCGCTCGTCTCAGACCTGGGACCCCTCCCCCAACCCCTCCCCGAAGCGGGGAGGGGAGACTCCCCCTTCCCTCGTAGGGAAGGGGGCCGGGGGGTTAGGTTATGCGCCCTGCCCCTCACACCGGAGACGCTGGTAGAGTCCGCCCGCGCTGCTGACCTCCTGGTCAACGCAACGACCGTCGGGATGTGGCCCCACGTGAACGGCTCCATCTGGCCCGGAGGCGTGCCCATCCCAGCCCACCTGACCGTGTTCGACCTGGTCTACAACCCGCTGGAGACGCGCCTCCTGCGGCAGGCGCGGGGTTCGGGCGCACGCGCCATAGACGGGCTGGGGATGCTCGTGCGGCAGGGAACGCTGGCATTCGAGATGTGGACCGGGGAGGAAGCTCCAATCGAGGTGATGCGTGCGGCCTGCGAGAGTATGCTCAAGGAAAGGAAGGATAGTTCACAGAGCAAGAGGCTCGTGTTCTGAAAGATACAGTTCAGCCGCGTCAAGCACAGTGATGTGCTGGCAGTTTCTTTGCTCCTAGATTGCCTGGCTTGATTGTGAAATCCCGGACATTTACGAGGAAAGGTCTTCTATGTACTGTTCACGGATGAGTGTGCTAGTGAGGCGAACATGTTACGATTCCTGACCGCTGGCGAATCCCACGGCCCCTGCCTGACCGCCATCGTTGAAGGGCTGCCTGCAGGCCTCGCGGTGGACGTGGAGCTCATCAACCGTGACCTGGCCCGTCGGCAGGGCGGTTACGGCCGAGGCCGGCGGATGAGGATCGAGCGGGATCGGGTGGAGATCCTGGGTGGGGTGATCGCAGGCCAGACGACGGGAGCACCCGTCGCGCTGCGTATCGAGAACCGCGATTGGCCCAACTGGCGTAGCCGTTGGGCCGCGGGCGACCTGCCGCGACTGAGCGTGCCCCGGCCCGGCCACGCCGACTACGCTGGGATGGTCAAATATGGCCTGGACGACGCGCGACCAGTGCTGGAGCGAGCCAGCGCACGGGAGACGGCGGCGCGGGTAGCGGTGGGCTCGCTGGCAAAGCTTTTGCTCGCCGCCTTCGGTGTCGCCGTCGGCAGTACCGTCACCGAGATCGGGGGCGTCGTCGCGACGGTGCCCGACCTGCCACCGGAGACACTCTGGGCGCTGGCCGAAGAAAGCGACGTCCGCTGCCCCGACGAGGAGGCCGCCGTGCGGATGCGGGCGGCGATTGACGCGGCACGCCAGGCGGGCGACTCCCTCGGCGGTGTCTTCTTCGTCGTCGCCACGGGCGTACCGGTCGGCCTGGGCAGCCACGTTCACCGGGACCGGCGGCTCGACGCGCGGCTGGCCGCAGCGGTGATGTCCATCCCCGCCATAAAGGGGGTAGAGATTGGGCCGGCGTTCGAGAACGCCCGCCGCCCCGGCACACAGGTGCACGATGAGCTCTACCCCAGAGAAGCGACTCAAGTCGCTACTACGAATGACCAGGGCGGGGTGACGCGGACCACGAACCGGGCCGGCGGCATCGAGGGCGGGATGACGAACGGCGCGCCGGTCGTGGTACGGGCGGCGATGAAGCCCATCCCGACCACCCTCACGCCGCTGTGCTCGGTTGATCTTGCCACGGGCGAACCCGTCAAGACCCAGTATCAGCGCTCCGACGTCTGCGCCGTGCCTGCTGCGTCCGTCGTCGGCGAGGCGATGGTCGCCTGGGTGCTGGCGGACGCCTTGATCGAGAAACTGGGCGGCGATAGCCTGGCAGAGATGGCGCGATGAGCAACGTCGTCGTGACCGGGTTTATGGGCACGGGCAAAACCACCGTCGGCCAGAAGGTCGCCCGGTGGCTGGGGCGGCCGTTCGTGGATATGGACGCGGAGATCGAGGCGCGGGCGGGCAAGCCTATCCCGCGTATCTTTGCCGAGGATGGTGAGGCTGCGTTCCGGCGCATGGAGGCCATACTCTGCGAGGAACTGAGTACACAGCAGGAGCTGGTGATCGCCACCGGCGGCGGGGCGCTGTTGGACCTCACCAACCGGGTGCGGATGATGAAGAGCGGCACCGTCGTCTGCCTGACCTGCGACGTGGACGAGATCCTGCGGCGGGTGAATGCGGGTGGCGACCCGGATCGGCCGCTACTCGACGTGACCGACCCCCGCGCCGAGATTGAGCAGTTGCTAGAGGTGCGCCGCGAGGCATACCGGGCCATTCTCTGGCAGATTGACACTACCTGCCTCTCGGTTGAGGAGGTGGCCGCGCGGGTGATCGAAATCGCCAATGTCATCACTCTCCCCGTCCACTATCCCGGCGGCAAGTATCCCATCTACATCGGCGACGGGTTGCTGGCGTACGTCGGCGAGACGCTGCGCGCGGCGAGCGTGCCCGAGGGAGACCGCGTCGCTGTCGTCTCCAACCCCGTCGTCGCGCCGCTCTACGGCGATCAGGTTGAGGACGCCCTGCGGTCGGCGGGGTTGCAGCCTTTTGCCTGTTCCATCCCGGATGGAGAGCCGCACAAGACGCTCGCCACCGTAGCCACACTCTACGGCCAGTTTCTCGCTGGTGGGTTGGACCGCAGCGGAACGGTGGTCTCGCTGGGCGGCGGCGTGACCGGCGACGTGGCCGGCTTTGCGGCGGCGACCTTTATGCGGGGGGTCCGCTTCGCCCAGGTGCCCACGACGCTGCTGGCGATGGTGGACGCCAGCGTGGGCGGCAAGACGGGCATTGACTTCCCCCAGGGCAAAAACCTGGTCGGCGCGTTCAAGCAACCCGCGCTGGTAGTGGTTGATCCCACCGTGCTGACGACGCTGCCCGATGAGGAAATCCGCTCCGGCCTGGCCGAGGTGATCAAACACGGCGTCATCGGTGACCCGAATCTCTTCGCTGAACTGGAGAGGAGAGGGGGAGACAGGGGGACAAGGGGACAAGGAGACTGGGCGGCCTGGATCGCGCGCTCGCTTCTCGTCAAAATCGAGGTCGTCGAGGAGGACCCGTTTGAGCAGGGCCGTCGCGCCGTGCTCAACCTGGGCCACACCGTCGGCCACGCGCTGGAGCGACTGAGCGGCTTCGCCTTGCGCCACGGCGAAGCGGTGAGCATCGGGATGGTGGCTGCGGCGCGGATCGCGGGCGAACTGGGCCGATCCGTCCCCTTGCTTGCCGGCCGTATCGAAGGGGTTCTTTCGGCCTGGGGGCTGCCGGTGCGGTGCCCACCCTTCGATGCCGACGCCATCCTGGAAGCAATGGCGCACGACAAGAAGCGGCGGGGGCGATCCTTACGCTGGGTGCTCCCTCACGCCATCGGCGAAGTGGAAATCGCCGAGGACGTCCCGCCCGACGTCGTAAAGTCCATCCTGTACAGCTTAGGCGCGAGGTGAGACAAATGACTAATCGTAATTCGCCATTCGCCATTCGCAATTCCAGGGTTCTCGTCCTCCACGGCCCCAACCTCAACCTGCTGGGGCGACGTGAGCCCGAAACCTACGACCGCGTGACGCTGGACGAGATCAACGCGGCGCTGCGCGAAGCCGCGAACGAGCGCGGCGCGGAACTGCGCATCGTGCAATCCAACCACGAGGGTGTGCTCGTTGACGCGCTGCACGAGGCAATGGATTGGGCCGACGGCGTACTCATCAATCCCGGTGCCTACACCCACACCAGCGTCGCCCTGCGGGACGCGGTCGTCGCCGTGGGAATTCCCACGGTAGAGGCGCACCTCTCAAACGTCTACGCCCGCGAGTCGTTCCGTCACAAGTCGCTCATCGCGCCGGTATGCGTGGGACAGATCAGCGGTTTCGGCTGGCGCAGCTACCTGCTGGGATTGACGGCGCTGCTGGATTATCTGGCCGACCGGGTCGAGGGGGTAGTACGATGAAACACTCTCGTCGTCTGTTGAATATGCCACCCTACCCCTTCGCCCGCTGGGCAGCCCACGTAGAGGCCGCTCGGCGACAGGGTGTGGGCGTGATCCGGCTGGACATCGGCAACCCCGATATGCCGCCGCCCGAAGACGTCATCGAGGCGCTCTGCTGGTCCGCGCGCCAACCCGACCACCATGGCTACCCTGGCTACCGGGGACTGCCCGCCCTGCGCGAGGCGGTCGCTGGCTACTACGAGCGCAGGTTCGGCGTGGTGCTCGACCCCGATACCGAGATCGTGCCGCTTATCGGCTCCAAGGAGGGCATCGTCCACATGGCCTTGGCCTGCCTCGACCCTGGCGACCTGGCGCTGGTGCCCGACCCCGGCTACGCGCCCTACGCGATGGGCGCAGCCCTGGCCGGCGCGGAGGTCTACGCATTCCCGCTGCTGCCTGAGCGTGGCTTCCTGCCAGTCCTCGGCGCTATCCCAACCGACATAGCCGACCGGGCTGTCCTGATGTGGTTGAACTACCCCAACAATCCCACCGGTGCCACGGCCGACCTGGAGTTCTTTGCGCAGGCAGTGGGCTATGCGCGACGCCATGGCCTGCTGCTCTGCCACGACGCACCTTATTGCGACGTGACCTACGACGGCTACGTGGCCCCCAGCCTGCTGCAGGTGCCCGGCGCGTCGGAGGTGGCAATAGAGTTCAACTCCCTTTCCAAGACGTGCAACATGGCGGGGTGGCGGGTAGGGATGGCGGTAGGCAACGCTGACGCGCTGGCATCATTGGCCCAGGTCAAATCCAACGTGGACTCGGGGCTGTTCCGCCCGCTGCAAGAGGCGGCCATCCGGGCGCTCTCCGCCAGCCCAGAGTGGCTATCGGCGCGCAACGAGGTTTACCGGGAACGGTTGGAGATCATACTGGAAAGGTTGAATGCGGTGGGCATGGAGGCGTCCCGCCCCCGTGCGACGCTCTACGCCTGGGCGCGGGTGCCGTCGGGGTGGGCATCGTCGGAGAAATTCGCGCTCGCACTGCTGGAGCAGACGGGCGTTGCGGTGGCCCCAGGCTCGCTCTTCGGCCATGCCGGCGAGGGGTGTGTGCGACTATCCGCTACTGCGCCGACGGAGCGGATTCGGGAAGCGATGGAGCACGTCCACCGGTTTATGACATCACTGACCGTGCCGCCGGGCGTGTGAACGTGCGAATTCGATTTCAACGCCTGCTGCGACTTTCGAGAATAGCGTATGGATATCGTTCACGAGGACTTCACCGGGAAGCCTGGCCCCCGCTGGCAGCGGCACATCGTGGGCAACGGGGCGCTGGAGCCCACCGGTTCCACCCTCCGCTTCGTCACCACCGACGCCACCTCCCGTAGATACTCCGACGCCCAGATAGACGACTACCAGGGATTGCCCCGCCGTCATTTCCCGTGGCGTCCGCCGCTCAGGTTGACCGTGCGTGCCCGCTTCTCCCACCCGGCGGGGGATGGTTCGACGAGGCCTGTCCTGAGCAGTTCGGCTTCGCTCACTGTAAACTCCGCCGAAGGGTTCACCACGGGGCTTCGAGGCACGGCCGGCTTCGGCTTCTGGAACGACCCCTTCCTGATGACCGGGGCGCGGGTGCCGACCTTCCCCCGCGCGCTCTGGTTCTTCTACGGTTCGCCTCCCTCGGACATGAAACTGGACCTGCGCGTGGCGGGCCACGGCTGGAAGGCAGCCACGATAGATGCCCTGCGCCCGGCCGCTCTTCTCCTGGCCCCTCTCGCACCATTGGCGATGCTGGTGATGAACCTCCGTCCCCTCTGCCGCGCCCTGTGGCCCCCCATCCAGCGGGCTCTGAACGTGCGGGAGGCCATGGTCGAGGTGGAGATGACCGGGTGGCACACCTACGTCATCGAGTGGGGGGCAGAGCAGGCGCACTTCAGCGTGGACGGAGAACCGGTGCTGGAGGACGCCCCCTCGCCCCGGGGGCCGTTGGGCTTCGTGATGTGGCTGGACAACCAGTACATGGTGGCCACGCCGTGGGGGCGGCTGGGTTGGGGCCTGCTGGACACGCCAGGACGCCAGTGGATGGAGGTGGATCGGCTGGCGGTTGAGCCTGGGTGATGCTGCTCACTTCTAGTCGGCAAGCGGGAGCCATACGGTGAAAGCAGTGCCCTCCCCCACCTGGCTCTCCACCGTCACCCGTCCCCCGTGCAGTTCCACGATCTCCTTCACAACCGCCAACCCCAGGCCGGTCCCGGATATCTGCATTGACCGTGGCTCCACGCCCCGGAAGAAGCGGTCGAAGATGTGCGGAAGCTCTTCCTCCGGAATACCCATCCCCGTATCCGCCACCGTCGTCGTGGCCCAGACACGGTCATCTGCCTCCTGCTCGTCGGTGGAGACCACCACCGTGCCTCCTTCCGGCATGTACTGGATCGCGTTCCCCACCAGGTTGCTCAGTGCTTGTATCATCCGTTCCGGGTCTACCAGTGCCACCGGTCCCGGCTCCGTCGGCTGGTGTTCCAACGTCAGCCCCCGGCTCCGCGCCAGTGTCCGGTGGTTGATGATGGTCATCTCGCCCAACTCGTTTAGAGGGGTCGGCCGGAGCTTCAACTCCAGCCGACCGGCGTCTATGTGCGCGATCTCCAGAATGTCCTCCACCAACTGCGCCAGCCAGTCTGTCTCCTGCGCTAGCGAGTCCACGTACTTCACCCACGTCGCCGGCGGCGTTTGCTGCATCAGCGCTGCGTACAACTTCAACGTCGTGACTGGCGTGCGCAGTTCGTGGGAGATGTTGGTGACGAAGCGGGTTTTCATCCGGTCCAGCGCCTTGAGGTGGCTGACGTCGTGGATGTTCACCACCGCTGGCTTGCCCTCCCCTCTCTCCCCCCCCCCGCAAGCGGGGGGGGCTGGGGGAGGGAGATCGGTGCGGCCGTCAGTTCCAGGTCCAGTCCCATCAGTTCCAACACCGACTCCGGCCTCTCATGGTCCCGCATCGCTAGGTCTCGCACCGCCTCCCGCAGCCTGGTCGCATCCTCTGGCGACAGGGTGCGGGTGAGCCAGGTCTGGGTGACGGGGTTGGCCTGGATGATCTGACCCTGTCCATCGGTGACGACGATGCCGTCGGATGCGCTGCCCAGGATCGCCTCCAGCCGGGCGTACTGGGCTTGCAGTTGAGTGGTGCGTTCCTGCACCCGCTGCTCCAACTGCCCGGCGTAGTTACGCAGTTGTTGGTACAGCCAGGCGTTCTCAATGGCAATGGCCGCAGTCGCTGCTAACGACTCCACCAACTTGAGGTCTGTTGGCTTGAAGCGATCAACGTCCGTATCCACCACCTGGAGCACGCCGACCACATTTTGCTTGACCTGCAGCGGGACGCTGAGGATGGAGCGCATCTCCAGCCCAATTTGCTGATCCACACCCTTAAAGTGACGCTTATCGGCCCGCGTGTCTGGCACGATCAGGCTCTCGCCACTGCGAGCCACCCAGCCGGCAATCCCCTCTCCCGGCGCCAGACGCCAGCCGAGCGCGGCCTCGCTTTTAGGGCCAATGGCCTGATGGCAAACCAGTTCGTTGGTCTCAGGGTCGTTCAGCCAGACCGAGGAGCTGGTCACATCCAGTAGACCGCGCATCTCTTCCAGGACAGTGACGAGCACCTGGTCCAGGTCTAGCGTGGCAGTGAACGCCTGGCTCGCATTGTTGAGTAGTGCCAGTTCACGGTTGCGCCGTCGCAGCGCCTCCTCCGCCCGCGCGCGCTCGGTGATGTCCACTCCGATGGCCCACTGATACCAGCCAGGAATGGGAACCTGATTCGATATGTTGGCCCAAGCCACCGTCTTGACACTTTCCTTGCATTGGATATCCCATTCGAAATCGCGGAAGTCGGCAGCATGCTCGGCCACTTCCTCCGTCACACGCTCAAGGCGATCCAGATCCGGATACAGTAGCTCCATAGCCTTGGGGTTGCCGATGATCTCATCTGCGCTATAGCCGGTCACCCCCTCACACTCCCGGTTCCACAGGACAAAGTTCCCCTCGGCATCGATAGCATCTATCATAACTGGCATGTTCTGGACTAACAGGCGCAACCGCCCCTCGCTCTCCCGCAGCGCCTCCTCTGCCTGTTGGCGAGCCAGGCGATCACTATACTTCCGCACCACGTCTGGGAGTACCACTGGCAGCAGGTCCAAATAGCCCTGGCCGGGATCCTTGATCAAATAATCATCCACACCCGCCTTGAGTGCCTGAACAGCCAGGTGCTCTGTCCCCGTTCCGGTCAAAAGCACCAGGGGCAAGGGAACCTGGCGTGCGAGCAGTTCCCGGCACAACTCCAGGCCGGACATGCCGGGCAGTTTATAGTCGGTGACGACCAGATCGAACCCTGGGCCTGCCTGCCCTGAGCGTAGCCGAAGGGTCGAAGGAGCCTGCCCTGAGCCTGCCGAAGGGCCAGCGATAAGCCGTTCCAGGGCCTCCTCGGTCCGTACATAGCGCGTGATCTCGCTGGCAACCTGGCTCTTTTGGAAGGCCCGGCGAAAGGCCAGCCAGTCGTGTTCGCTGTCTTCGACCAGCAGGATGCGCAGGGGCGTAGATGTGTTATTTGAGTCCATTTGTCCACTCCGGTAGCTCGACCAATTCCCAGAACAGGTTGATCGTCCTCACCGCCTCGGAAAAGTTCTGGAATCCGATGGGCTTCATGATGTAGGCGTTGGCGCCCAGATCGTAGCTTCTGACTCGATCCTCTTCGTCCTTGGACGTGGTGAGAATGACGACCGGCAAACGACGAAGCCCCTCATCCTTACGGATGTGCTTAAGGACGGCCAAGCCGTCCATCCTGGGCATCTTGATATCGAGGAGAAGGATGCCCGGCCGGGGGGCAGCGCCCGGCTCACTATACTTTCCCCTATGGTGGAGATAATCCAGGCATTCTTCACCATTCTGGACGATATGGAGCGGGTTGGCGATGTTGCACTTTTTCCAGGCCCGCCTGGTGGCCAGGATGTCGTGCTCGTTGTCCTCGGCCATAAGAACGACGAAAGGTTGCTTTGTCATGATTTATTCCTCCGTTAAACCAATGGTAGAACATCGGGATGCGTGAAACGTGATGCGTGATGCGCGAAAGGATTCTTATGCTCTATGCTCTACTCTTTTTGCGTTTTGGGCAAGGTCACAAAGAAGGTGCTCCCTTCACCCGGTTCTGATTCCACGCGCACAGAGCCACCCAATTTGCTGGCCGCCTTTTTGACGATGGCCAGCCCAATGCCGGTACCCTCGTACTCTTCACTGGTGTGGAGCCGCTCGAACACGCGAAAGATCTGCTCGTGGTAATGCGGGTCAATCCCGATGCCATTGTCGCGGACGAAAAATTCGTACGCCTGCACGCCCCCACCCCCGGCCCCTCCCCCGTCGGAACAGGGGAGGGGAGCAGGCTGCCAACCGAGTTCGACGCGCTTGTGGGGAGAAGTATTGAACTTGACCGCGTTGCCGATGAGGTTCTGGAAAATCTGCCCCAAAGAGACCGGTTCAACGACGATGGTGGGCCAGTCATCCGCCATCACGATCTCTACCTCCGCCGGTAGACTGAGAATGGCGAGTAACTCCCGCAGAAACGCGCCAACGTCAACCGTCTCGACGGGCACACTGCGCCGGCCGACCCGCGAGAGTTCCAGCAGGTCCTCAACCAAATCTTCTGCCTCCCGGACTGCGCGGCCGAGGCCATCCATGTACGCTTTCTGGTCGCCGTCGAGGGTCGCTTCCAGGTCTTCCCGCAAAAAGTCGGCATAGTTGTGAACGGCCCGCAGGGGTGTCTTGAGGTCGTGGGAGACGACGTAGGCGTACTGGGAGAGTTCCGCGTTGGCTGCTTCCAGTTCAGCCGCCTGTTGCTGCAACTGTCCTGTACCATGCCTCGTTCTCGCGTGTCACGCTCCAAAAGTACGGCCACTGGCGCATCATGGCAACTCGATCCTTCATGTACTCGTCGTTGATCATAGTATAGTCCTGGCTCATGGCGGTCTCGGGCATGATCTTGTGGGTGTAGATCAGATCATAGACGAACTGGAAAGCCGTGGCTGTAGCCTCATCAAACTCGAATATCTTGCCCCCCGTCTGCGCAGTGATATAGGCCAGGTAGACGTACATCAGGCCCGGCTTGATCAGCGCCTCCAACGTTCCCCACACCTTGTCCTCGGTGAATTCTTTGCCGATGGAGACGAATTCATCCCACGTCTGGGGCGGCTTGAGGTTCTTTTCATCAAACCAGTCCTTACGGCGCCAAAAGTAGCTGATGGCGAACTCGTGGGGCACCCGGTACTTTTTCCCCTCGTAGCTGTGCCAGGTCTCAATGTGGGACTTGAAGCCTTCGGGAAAGTCGTCCCACGTCTCCTGGGAGATGACGTCATCCAATGGCTCGAGCCAGCCAGCGCGCATGAATGTAAGCGAGCTATCGTCGGTATCGCTGAAGACGTCCACAGGGCTCGTCCCGGCCGAGAAGGCAGGTGCGTACCTGGTGACCATCTCCGTGCCCGTGGCAGGTCCACTTTCGAGCCGAACCTTGTGACCCGTCCTGTCCTCCCAGGCCTTCAGGACCGGCTTCATGGCATCGTGAGCGAAATCCTGGATGGCCAGGACGAGCTCCTTGGGCTTGACTGTGGTTGGCGTGGGGGGGACCGGAGTAGGTGCTTGTGGGGCGCAGCCCGCGCTGATCAACGGGCCAGCAGCCAGGGTTCCGGCCGCCGCTGCCACCGATTTCTTCAAAAATTCCCGTCGTGTTAGCTTTTGGCTCGCCATCTTGCTCTTCCTCCTGTTCACCTCTTGCTTCTTGATAGCGAGGGCAGGATCACGTTCTTTTGATGACGTCGGTGGCGCGAACACAAACAGAGTCCCTCGCTCGCCCCCCTGATCGTTGCCGCGTGCTCTATTTTACTCTATCTGTTCCTTTTCCACCAGTCCACCAACCCACCAGACCCTTGCCCGCTTGAACATGAGCCCTCTTTTTTAAGGTTCTGGCACTTGACAAACCGGGTGAATCGGAGTATAATGTGGCGTAGTTATGAGCCTAACGTCTAAGTTATGACGCTAACGCCTAAAGGGCGGAGGGAAAATGAATGATGGCCCTATTGATAAGTTGGTAGAGATCGGCTTCTCGGAGTACGAGGCCAAGGCCTACGTCGCCCTACTCAGGGAGAGCCCCGTCACGGGCTACCAACTCTCCAAGACCTCCGGCGTTCCTCGCTCAATGATCTACGAAGTCCTGGGCAAGCTCACCGCTCGTGGCGCGGCGATGACGCTGCGCAAGGGCGACTCGACCCAGTACGCGCCGGTTCCGGCGGATGAGTTTCTCGACCAGCTCCGCCGCGAGCACGAGGAACTTACTACCTCTCTCAAAGACGACCTGGCAACTCTGGCCTCGCCCACCGACCTGGAATACGTCTGGAACATCGAGGGACACGAGAACATCATGGCCAAGGCGCGAGAGATGATTGGCCAGGCCAGGTCCCGCATCTACCTGGCCCTCGTGCCGACTATGTGCCAGGAATTGCGACCTACGCTGGAGGAAGCCAGCGAGCGAGGGGTGCGCGTCATGCTCTACACCACGAGCAAAATTGATCTGATGGGTTGTCGTGTGGTCGTCGCTCACGTGTCCGAAGAGACGCTGGGCCAGGCCAGGGGGCTGGGATTGGTCCTGGTCATTGACGGGGA
>CAYPOY010000086.1:0-4176 GCA_964412395.1 uncultured Anaerolineales bacterium
GTGACCGTTGGGCGAAGGTCTCCGACCGAGCCCCCCAGGCTGCCGAGGGGGCAGGTGATGGTGCCGTCTGTCTCGTTGCAGGGGCCGCCCTGGCTGGGGGTGGCCGAGCCAAAGGTGACGCTCACTGGCAGGGTGTCGGTCACGATGACGCCGGTGGCGTCCGAAGGCCCGTCGTTGGTGATGGTGAGGGTGTAGGTCAGGGTGTTGCCGGCGACGACCGGGTCGGGGTCGTCGGTCTTGGTGACTGCCAGGTCGGCCTCGGCATTGACCGTGGTGGCCTCGTCGGTCGTGTTGTCCGACGGGTCGAGGTCAGTCACATGGGTGGCGGACACCTCGGCCGTGTTGGTGATCGTCCCCGTGGTCGGCGAGGCGACGGTGACGAATATGTTAACCGTTGCGGTGGGGATGGCCAGGGTGCCAAGGGGGAAAAGGGTGCAGGTGACAGTGCCGCTTGATTCGTTGCAGTCGCCCGAGGTAGCCGTAGACGAGACGTAGGTCACGCCGGATGGCAGTGTGTCGGTTAAGATGACATTCCAGGCGAAATAGGGGCCGTTGTTGGTGACGGTGAGTATGTAGGTCAGGGACTCGCCAGCGATCACCGGGTCTGGGTCGTCAGACTTGTACACTGCTAGATTGACCTGCTCTTGAAGCATCGGTCTGGCACTGGCTCCCTGGGATAACAGCAACAGGGTGCCTACTACACCAGTGAGTCCGATCAGAAGCGCGGCTAGAAGTTGACTGAAAATTCTCTTGTTGTCCATTTTCTTTCGCCTTGTTTCGTTTTTATACACTTCACCTCATTCCCGCTATGTAGTAGGTCCCAGTGGGTGGCTATGAGCTTGAGAGTTCTTAACCTTGTACAAATGCGGGCTCTTTTGCCTGTTCGAGTTGAGTCGGACGGGCTCTGGAGCGAGCGCCAGGAAGATTACTGTAGACCAGGAGTTGACGTGGGCCGGGGCGACGCCGGCGTGGGCCGTGGTGTGTCTGGGGGTGGTGGCGGTGCCGATGTGTTCGTGGGAGGCGGTGGTGGCGGTGCCGGCGTGTTCGTGGGAGGCGGTGGTGGCGGTGCCGGCGTGTTCGTGGGAGGCGGTGGTTGTGTGTTCGCGGGAGGCGGTGGTGGCGGTGGTGGTGTGTCGGCCGGTAGCACCGGGGTGTGCGTGGGTGTTGGCACTATTCTCCTGCGCGTGGGCGTTGGTACCACTCTTCTGGGCGTGAGTGTTGGGGTGGGGAGAGGGAATGACGTCGCGGTTGGCTCAAGCTCCCACGGGGTAGAACTCGGCGAAAGGGTTGGAGTAGGGGAAGGGACCACCGTACTGGCTATGCAGAACTCGGTGACCTCCGGCTCCTCCCCTGGCCTTACGTACATCTCCCGGCATGTGGGAAGTGTGAGTGTCTTTGTCTCCAGCGCGCAGGTCACTGCCCCCTCTTCGACCGCCAGGCGCGTTGTTTCGCCGTTAATCTCGACCCTGATCCTTGAAGGGACGCTCAAAAGCGTCACGGAGCAAGCAGGCATAATGAACTCGTATGAGGGCTCCTGCGCGACAAACAGAAGACTCCCGTCCTGCAATGTTATCTGCAAGCGGGGAAAGGTGTGCGGATTCTGTACATCCACCACGGCTTCAGAAGCCAGTTCGAGCGTGCTGCCATCGCCCAGGCAGAACAGGGCTCCTTCTAGTGCGTCTGCGATGATTTGGCACCTCTCCTCGATAGTGATACTTGCTTGGTCTTCCATCGTCGTTCGCTCGGAGGCGTCCGGCCATTGCAACTGCGCTTTTCCCGCGCACAGGTGCAGTTGTAGATAGGGCGGTGTCCATTGCTCAGTCACTGTGGGAGAGCTTTGGCAGGCGATGATTGAGATCGAGAAAAGGATCACCAGCATAGCCAGCGACAAGTAGACCACCCCTTGGTGAGCACCGAGTCTCCGGTTGAGCATCCTGAACCTCAGGCCTCCTGGCGTGTTCCCTGCGGGCACAGTCTCTGTCTCGGACATATCCACAACCCGGGAGCCGGTAGCATGATTAGAGCCATTCCGCGCTATCCTACAGGAGGTCGTTCACCTGCATCGGGCACCGTTTCTCCCACCTTGAGCCGCACATAACGCGCCAACTGCTCCACTGAGTCCAAGTTCTCCGGCACAATCTCCTCGTCCTCCACCGCTATGCCGAAGGTCTCCTCGACGAACATCACCAGTTCCAGTACCCCCGTGGAGTCTACAATCCCCTCTTCCAGAAAGGAGGCATCGTCCTGCAACTGCCCGTTGTCGTCAGTAAAAAGAAAGTTCTCTAGAATGTAGGCTCGGATCAAAGTTTCTATGGGCATATCTACATAGGCTCCCCTGTTCTCCCGACGTTGGGCGAAGGTCTCCCGACCGAGCCCTTCTCCCATTATTCTACGGGCTGGGGGTTGGTTTATAGTGACGAGAATCCTAGAAAAAGGCTAGGGATAACAGAGAATATTGTACTCCTGCTCGCATCTCTAGTCAATTTTCAAGAACTTTGTTACCGGACTCTAACGATAGTCCCTTACAATGATAACCAGCGGTCAAAAGCTCTATGGTTGATCCTACCGTGGGTTTTCGATTACACGGGAAGGGTTTCCTGCGTAGGGGCACGGCTCGTCTGTGCCCTACGGGAGAGTCGGGAATCTGTGATTAGGAACTTTGAAGGAACTTGACGATGACAATTGGGATCGGTCAACAGCGATTCTTTTCGGCAGCGGTGGGGGTACCGCCCTTCTCGACTGTGCGCAGGCGGCCCTGGGCCAGGCGGCGCTTCTCCACCCGCTGGGCAGTGATACCGTTGTTCCTGTTGGACGCAGTGTGCATTGTCTTCAGTATGGCAGCGGCCTACCTACTGCGTTTCCAACTGCTGGAGTACTATGCTTCCTTATCGGAAGTTTTCTACGTCCATCTTGCCTGGATTGCCATTCCGATGTGGCTGCTCATCTTTGCTTTCTATCGGCTGTACCACCCGGATTACCTTTTCGGCGGCATGCGGGAATATGTCAATGTGGTCAACGCCTGTACCACTGGCCTGGTTGGATTGATCCTCTATAGTTTCATGAGTCGGCGCTTTGGGTACGACATCTCCCGGGGGTGGCTGGCGATGGTTTGGTTCTTATCCGTCGCCAGCGTGTCTTTGACCCGGTTCGGTTACCGGCGATTGGTCTACTACCTGCGGAGGCAGGGCCTGTTCGTTCGGCGGGCGCTGGTGGTGGGTGCCAATGAGGAGGGACGGGCGGTAGTGGCCCAGTTGCGCGCCTCACCGACCGCGGGGGTGGAGGTGGTAGGCTTTGTGGAACCGGCGCTGTATCGAGGGGTGCGGGTGGAAGGGCTGCCTGTGCTGAGCGGCCTCAACAGGCTGGACAGCCTCATTCGGAGCCTGGAGGTGGAGGAACTCATTGTCATTCCCACCGCCCTGCGACGGGAGGAACTGCTGGATATTTACCGGGACTGGGGGACGGACAGAAGGGTGCGCATTTGCCTCTCCTCCGGTCTATACGAACTCTTCACCACCGGCGCCCAGGTGAGAGAGGTTGGTTTCGTTCCCATGGTGAGCCTCAACCGGACTCGCATCACTGGGATGGATGCGCTGATGAAGACGGCGCTGGACTACGTGGGGGCGCTGGTGGGCGTCGTTCTGTTGGCTCCTGTGTTCCTGATTATTGCCCTCCTGACCTGGTGGGACTCGCCGGGGCCGATCATCTACCGCCGACGGGTGGTGGGATTATACGGGCGGAGGTTCGATGCCTACAAGTTCCGCACCATGATCACTGACGCCGATGCCTATTTGAAGGCGCACCCAGAGTTGGAGGAGGAGTGGGATCGGACCGGGAAGATCCAGGATGACCCCCGGGTCACTCGGGTAGGGCGGTTCCTGCGCCGCTATAGCCTGGACGAACTGCCGCAACTGTTGAACGTGCTGATGTGGGAGATGAGCCTTGTCGGGCCGCGGATGATCACCCCGCCGGAACTGAGACACTTCGGCCGCTGGCAGCACAACCTGTTGACGGTCAAGCCAGGGCTGACTGGCCTGTGGCAGGTCAGTGGGCGTGCTGACCTCTCTTACGAGGACCGGGTCCGGCTGGACATGCAGTACATCCGCAACTACACCATCTGGACAGATCTGAAGTTGGTGTTCAACACTGTCTGGGCGGTATTCATAGGGCGGGGGGCTT
>CAYPOY010000086.1:4186-17132 GCA_964412395.1 uncultured Anaerolineales bacterium
GAGACGAGTTTCTTGCAATGACTGCGAGGAGGGTGTGGAAATGGTCCTGATCGCAAGAGCGCCGGTGCGCATCAGTTTTGGAGGGGGTGGAACTGACCTGCCGGCTTACTATGAGCGGTACGGTGGCTTAGTGGTCAGCGTGACCATCAGTCACTACGTCTATACTATCCTCACCCCTGGCTGGCCGAACGGGGTGCAGATCATCTCCGCTGACTACCGGGCCCTCTGCCAGCGGCCTACCTGCGAGGACCTGATTTGGGACGGCGACCTGCGCCTGCCCAAGGCCATCACCTACTATTTCAACCTCCGCGACGGACTGACCATCTTCCTGGCCTCCCAGGTCCCTCCTGGCACCGGGCTAGGCTCCTCCGGCAGTGTGGCGGTCTCGATGATCAAAGCCCTTGCCTTCTGGTGCGGCCTGGACCTGGGGGCAGCGGAGGTGGCAGAGCTGGCCTGCTACATTGAGATTGAGAAGTTGGGCATGCCTGTCGGCAAGCAGGATCAGTACGCGGCGGCCTTCGGCGGCCTCAATTGCATCACCTTCTCCCGAGACGGCGTGGCCGTTGAATCGCTGCGGGTGTCCTCTGGGACGCGCGAGGCTCTGGAGAAGGGGCTGATGCTCTTCTTCACCGGCACCTCGCGCCAGTCTTCCACCATCCTCCGGCGCCAGAAGCAGGCTAGCCAGCAGGGGGACCGGGAGACGGTCCGCAGGCTGGAGGCAATCAAGGAATTGGGGCTGGAGATTCGCACCGCGCTGGAGCGGGGGGACCTGGAGTCGTTCGGCGAGCTGCTCCATCGCTCCTGGATGGAGAAGCGCCGGTTAACGGAGGGGATCACCAATCCATTTCTGGATCAATGCTACCAGGCGGCGCGGGAGAGCGGGGCGATGGGAGGAAAGGTGACCGGGGCTGGCGGCGGTGGCTTCTTGATGCTCTACTGTCCTGAAGACCAGCAAGAGGCCGTCACGGAGGCGCTGACGGAACTGGGACTGCAGCGCCGGCTCTTCATGCTGGAGAGTGAGGGGGTGCAGGTGATGCAGGTGGTACCCTGGGCGCGACCAGACGTGCCACATCACATTCCCCTTGTCATGGAAGGGGTTCGGGTAGGGGCTGGATAGTTTCTTGCCGCATCCTGTGGCGAGTTTGGTTGAAGGAGGAAAAATTGGAAAGTATCTGGCAGTATCTAGAGCAGGTGCGACACACGTTGGCCGCGCTCCCGCTGGAGTGCATTCAGGATGTAGTAGACGTACTTCTGAGTGCCAACTATGTGGGCAGCACGGTCTTCACTCTTGGCAATGGTGGAAGCGCAGCCACAGCATCTCACTTTGCGTGTGATCTGGCGAAAGGGACCATTGCCCCGGGTCGCCCGCGCTTCCGGGCGGTGGCCCTGACGGACAACGTGCCACTGATAACGGCCTGGAGCAACGACGTCGCCTACGAGGACGTTTTTGCCGAGCAGTTGAGCGGCCTTATAGGACGGGGAGACGTGGTGGTCGCTTTCAGCGGCAGCGGCAACTCACCCAACGTCCTGCGGGCGATGGAACTGGCCCGCCGCATGGGTGGGATCACCATTGGCTTTTCCGGCTTCGCCGGCGGGCGGCTGAGCGCACTGGTGGACGTGCCGGTCGTGGTGCCGAATGACTGTATGGAGCAAATCGAGGACGTGCACGTCACCCTGTGTCACCTGATCTCCACGGTGCTCCGCGAGCGGTTGCAGAGGATTGAGCCACCGGTTTCGCTGATGCTGGACACTGCCCCCCCCTTTCATCCCCCCCGCGCGGGGGGGACAGAGGGGGGAACCGCAACTTGTCCTGGCGCCTCCCTTGTTTGCGGCGCGGGAGGGTGAAGGCCGTCGGTGATCCTGGATGTGCGCTGGATGCGCCTGTAACGAGAGCTTTCGATTTCCCCATTCGGCAAGGTCTCCCGACCGCCGCCGCGAGATATCGTTGAGGTCACATATGCGTCGAGCTGTCTTCATTGACCGCGACGGAGTGATCTGTCGCAACCGGAATGATCACGTTAAGAGTTGGGACGAGTTTGTCTTTCTCCCTGGTGCACTGGAAGCCCTGGCCTGGCTGGCTCGCCTGGACCTGTACATTATCGTCATCACCAACCAGGCGATCATCAACCGGCACATAGTTCCCGTTGAGGTAGTAGAGGACGTCCACGCCCGCATGGTGCGGGCCGTTGAGGCAGCAGGGGGCCGGATAGACCGGGTGATGTATTGCCCCCATCGGCCTGACGAGCATTGTCCCTGCCGTAAGCCACAGCCCGGGCTGCTGCTGATGGCGGCGGAGGAACTGGGCTTAGACCTATCCAGATCGCATCTTATCGGGGATGCGGAAACGGATATGCAGGCTGGCCGGGCAGCGGGATGCCGTCGCTATCTGGTGCTCACCGGCCGGGGCTGGCAGCAGTTGATCCGCTGCTGGCTTCACGGCGAGCGGGGCTTCACGGTAGTGTGGGACCTGGGAGCGGCAGTGAACGCCATCCTGCGCTGTGCCCCCTCTCTGTCCCCCCCGCGCGGGGGGGATGAAAGGGGGGGGCGGCGCTTTCTGAACCCCATTTGTATTGGTGTTCTCCCCTCCGCTTCGGGGGGGCCGGGGGGGGTAGGAGGGGGGCGGTGACCGCTGGCGAAGACCACCTCGTCTCGCGAGTGCCCGACGCGGCGGCGGTTGCCGCCCAGCGGGGGCGCCTGCGCTACTACATCGAGGGCCAGTCCACCGACCTGGGTCATTACATCCTGGAGCAGACCCTGTTCTTTTTCCTGCGGGGCATTCCGAGTCTGGTTGGTATCGGCTTGCGGGCTCTGGCCTACCGCCTAATCCTGCGGAGCGACGGTCTCCCGGTCGTGGAAGATCACGTCCGCCTGTGCCAGCCGGCCAACATTCACCTGGGCCGCCAGGTGTACCTGGACCACGGTGTTTATCTCCACGCCTGTTCCCAGGGCATCTTCATCGGCGATGAGACCTTCGTGATGCACGGCAGCGTATTGCACGTGTACAACTTCAGGGACCTACCCCACGCCGGTATCTGGGTGGGCCGCAACTGCTTCATCGGCGAACGCTGCATGGTCCGTGGGCAGGGTGGGGTGCACATTGGCGACGCCGTCCTTCTGGCTCCCCAGGTTCAGATCTTGGCGGTGAACCATCTATTTGACGACCCCTCCCGGCCGGTCATACAGCAGGGGATCACTGCGCAGGGGATCGTCGTGGAGGATGGGGCCTGGATCGGCGCGGGGGCAATCCTGTTGGATGGGGTCAGGGTGGGGGCCGGGGCGGTGGTGGGGGCCGGAGCAGTGGTCACGCAAGACGTGCCGCCCCGTACCCTGGCGGTGGGTGTGCCAGCGCGAGTGGTGCGGTGGCTGGATATAGAACTGGATGCAGAGGAGATGCGTAACGAGGTCTTCGGGGCTGTGGGCGGCGAGGAGGAGGACGGGGAGTGGCTCCGTGCCGTGGCTGTCAACTTGAGGAGGAAGATATGAGTGTTCTTGCAGCAGCGGTTCCGACCTACAGAGAGGTCGGAGTTGATTCATATAGACGTCGCCGTGACTGTCTACTGGCGGACGGGGGAATGAACGTACTTTCAGTGGTGATTCCGGCTTACAACGAGGAGGGAGGCATCGCCGAGATCATTGAGCGGGTGCTTTCCGTCCGTCCCGGGCTGGTGGATGCAGGTGTGGACGACCTGGAACTGATCGTGGTGGACGATGGCTCTCGCGACAGGACTGCGGACATCGCCGCACGTTATCCCCAGGTCCGCCTTATCCGCCACCCGGTCAACCGGGGATATGGGGCGGCGTTGAAGACCGGATTCAGCCAGGCGCAGGGGAACCTGTTGGGCTTTCTGGACGCCGACGGTACCTATCCACCGGATCATTTCCCGGACCTGTGTCGGGTGGCCCTGACCGAGGAGGCAGACTTGGTGATCGGCTCCCGGATGTCGGGCACAGAGAGCGAGATGCCGTTGGTGCGTCGCATCGGCAACTTCATCTTCGCCAACCTGGTGAGTCTGCTGGGCAACCACCGCGTCAGTGACAGCTCCAGCGGTATGCGGGTCATCCGCCGGGAGGCTCTGTCCCGCCTATATCCCCTCCCTGATGGTCTCAACTTTACCCCTGTGATGAGCACTCGTGCCCTCCATGAGGGGATATGCTGGCGGGAGGTGCCCATCCCCTACAAGGAGCGGGTGGGGCGCTCGAAATTAAGCGTCGTCCGGGACGGTACGCGTTTCTTGTACACCATCATCTGGACAGCGTTGAACTACAACCCGGTCCGCGTCCTGGGCGGTATCGGCCTGGGGTTGGCGGTAATCGCCGGGATCATCGCTGCGGTCGTGGTGGGGATGCGGCTCTCCGGCATCACCCGGCTGGATCCCTGGGGGGTAGTGGGCGTTTTCGCTGCCAGCCTCTGTGCTGTCTCCGGGGTAACGCTCTTTTCCCTGGGGGCGACCTTCAACTACCTGGTTTCTCTTTTCCACAAGCAACCCGTCCACCAGGGTCTCTTCGGTAAGCCGGTGTTCGAACGACCTCTGGAGCGGCACTTTGGCTGGATGGGGCTGGTGGCAATGGGCCTGGGACTGGTGGTTGGTGTCATTAGCCTCACCCTCTCGCTGGAGGGGTGGCCCATTGAGCGCCTCTGGCTCTATTTGTTGAGCGTGGCCATGCTGATGGTGGTAGGGTTGCAATTGACTGTTTTCTGGGTTATCATGCGGGTGCTGGATGAGCTGAGCCAGCGGGAGATGCGGATTACTCAGGACCTGGAGGGGCAACCGTGCGAGGCGTGAACCGCGGAGCGGGGATGCGGGAGAGAGTCCCGCCGCCCCGCTTTCCCGATGCTGATGCGGTAGTGCGGGCCGGGCTGGATGCCCGGCCCGAAGACGCTGTGGATATCCTCTTCGTCAACCCTCCAGCCCCCGACGGTGGCATCTGGATCCGCAGCCAGCACCGGGTGGGACGGCGCTCCAGGGAGGGGATGATCTGGCACCAGATCGGTTTGGCCCAGATGGCAGCACTGTTCCCCGATTACCGGGTGGAGGTGGCGGACGCCATCCCCCTCCGGATGGGCTGGGCCGCGTTCGAGCAATTGCTAGAGGAGAAGCGCCCCCACTACTATGTGACCCAGGTCACCGCCCCGACCCTACGCAACGACATGTACGGCGCATTTCTGGCCCGCAGCCTGGGGGCCACGACCATCGCCTTCGGCACCCACGTCACTCCCATTCCCCGCGAAACGATGCGTGCCTTCCCCAGCCTGGACTTCGTCCTGCGGGGAGAGCCGGAATTGACCCTGCGAGAACTAATAGATACGCTAGAAAGGGTAAACCCCAAATCTTCAATCCCCGATCTCCAATCTCCAATCTGGTGGCCGGGGATGGAGCCGGAGTTTAGGGAACGGTTGCGCAAGTTGTTTACCGACGCCGACTCTGAATGGCGACCTGCCTGGTTGAACCTCCAACCTGGAACCTGCAACTTGAAGCCCGTCAAAGGACTGGTGTGGCGCGACGGGGATGGGATCGTTGTAAATCCAGACCGCCCCTTCATCCGTCACCTGGACGATCTGCCGCTGCCCCGCCACGACTTGTTGCCCCTGGAGTCATATCGAGCCCCTCTGGTGCCCAGCCCCTACGCCTTCGTCGTCACCAGCCGAGGATGCCCGGGTGGGTGTCGTTTTTGCATCAAGCACGTCTCCTACGGTAACTCCGTCCGCTTCCGCTCGCCCGAGAGCATCCTGGCGGAGATGGAACTCCTGGCCAGCCGGGGGGTTCGTTCCATTCACATGTACGCCGATATTTTCACCGTGAGCCGTGAGCAGGTGATGGGACTGTGTGAATTGATCCTGGAGCGGGGACTGCGGATGCCGTGGACGTGCAACAGCCGGGTGGATTTCGTGGACCCGGAGATGCTCCGCCTGATGGGTCGGGCTGGCTGCACTTGGATCTCCTGGGGGATTGAATCGGGTAGCGAGGAGGTGCTGCGGCGTGCCCGGAAGGGGATCACGCTGGAGCAGGTGGAGCAAGCCCTGCGCTGGTCCCGGGAGGCGCGCATCCACAACTGGGGTTACTTCATCATCGGTCTGCCCGGGGAGACGGAGGAGACTATCCAGGAGACCATCCGCTTCTCCAAACGGCTCCCGCTGGACCTGGTGCTGTTCCACATCGCCGCGCCGTACCCAGGTTCGCCTTTCTTCTTCGAGGTGGTGGAGCAAGGGTGGTTCCGCCCTGGCATCCGTTGGGAGCAGGTGGATATGGATCGCTCGACGGTGTTGGACTACCCCCACCTGCGGGCGGAGGAACTGGAGCGGTGGGCACAGCGAGCCTTCCGCTCGTGGGCGTTGCGGCCCGGCCCGGCGCTGACCTACCTGCGGATGCTTCTGGGCTCTCCTTCCCTCTGGCGCCCGGCCCTGGAGATCGGCCTGGAGAGCCTGGGCTGGGCGGCAGGTGGATAGAAGGCCAATCCTCTTGCGGATTCTCCGCATCATCCGTTCCGTGGATCCACGTGCCGTGTCGGAGTTGACAGCAGCCGGAAACCGGTTTATAATATTAATACAATTTATCCTATGTTAACGCGTTGACCGGGACGAGTACCGGCCTGAGAGGGTCCAAGAGAGAGGGGGTCGCTGGCTGTAAGCCCCCTTGGCCGGATGGTTGGGAAAACCCCCCGGGAGTGGGTCCCCCAAATCGCAGTGGTGCGAGAGTATGGGGCTCCGGGTAAGGCCCGTTATTGCCTCTGAGTGCGGCGGCGGAAAGACCCGCTGCCGAACTTGGGTGGAACCGCGTGGGAGACCCCCGCGCCCCAGGGCGCGGGGGTCTGTTTTTGTAGGGAGAAATGTATCGCGGGGCCTTTTGGCAGTTGCTGGATGTTCTCACTGATGTGCTGTACAAGGAGGCGAGTCGGGGTCTATTGATTAAGGAGGTGATCGAAATGACCGACGACGACGTTGGAACTACTGGCACACTTTGGTATACAACCTATCCGATCACCTGTGAGGAGGAAAACAATGGCTGAGAAAGTGAAATATGAGGAAAGTCACCTTTATAGGCTACGCCACTCGGTATCGCACGTGATGGCCCAGGCGGTGCTGGAGAAGTTTCCTGAGGGCAAGGTCGCTATCGGCCCGCCCATCGAAAACGGCTTCTACTACGACTTTGACCTGCCCCGGCCGCTCACGCCGGAGGACCTGGAGGAGATCGAAGCCCGCATGCGAGAGATCATCGCCGAAGGGTATGATTTTGTCTACCAGGAGATTGACGAGAAGGAAGCACGCCAGATCTTCGCCGATCAACAATATAAGCTGGAGTTAATTGATGGCATCCTCTCTGCCGGAACGGATGAGTACGGTGAGCATCTGGGGGAGGTGCCCAAACTCTCGATCTATCGAAGCGGCCCATTCGTGGACCTGTGCCGGGGGCCGCACGTGAGTAGTACGCGGGAGATCAACCCCGACGCGATCAAGTTGCTCAGTGTGGCCGGGGCCTACTGGCGCGGGGATGAGCGGAGGCCGATGCTCCAGCGCATCTACGGCACGGCCTGGGAGACGGCCCAGCAACTGGATGAGTTCCTGGCCTGGCAGGAGGAGGTGGAGAAGCGGGACCATCGGCGGCTGATCAAGGAGCTGGACCTGATCAGTTTCCACGAGGAGGGCGGCGCAGGGCTGGCCTACTGGCATCCCAAGGGAGGTCGCATCCGCCAGGTCATCGAGGACTTCTGGCGGGCCCGTCACCGGGAGGGGGGCTACGAAATCGTCTTCACTCCCCACGTCGGCAAGGCGCAACTGTGGGATCAGTCCGGGCACCTGGACTTCTACCGGGATAGTATGTATTCCCCGATGGACATCGAGGGGGTGGAGTACTTCATAAAGCCGATGAACTGCCCCTTTCACATCCTGATGTACAAGACCCGCCTCCGTTCCTACCGGGAGCTGCCGCTCCGTTGGGCGGAACTGGGGACGGTCTACCGGTACGAGCGGAGCGGCGTGTTGCACGGTCTCCTGCGGGTGCGCGGCTTCACTCAGGACGACGCTCACATCTTCTGCACGCCGGAGCAGATTGAGGACGAGATCTTGCGCGTGTTGCGATTCTCGCTGGACCTGCTGCGGGCCTTTGGCTTCTCCGAGTTCCAGGTCTACCTTTCCACGATGCCGGAGAAGCACGTGGGGGAGCCGGAGCGCTGGGAGCAGGCTCAGGTGAGCCTGCGCAAGGCTATCGAGGTGGAAGGGCTGCCCTACGAGGTGGACGAGGGGGGTGGGGCCTTCTACGGGCCCAAGATTGACATCCACGTCAAGGATGCCCTGGGCCGCACATGGCAGTTGACGACGATTCAGTTCGACTTCAACCTACCAGACCGATTCGACATGACCTATGTTGGGGAGGATGGCAAGGAACACCGCCCCTACATGGTTCATCGGGCGCTGCTGGGGAGCCTGGAGCGTTTCTTTGGCGTGCTGGTGGAGCACTACGGTGGGGCTTTCCCGGTGTGGTTAGCGCCGGTGCAGATGGTCCTCATCCCCATCGCCGACCGTCACGTGGAGTATGCCCATGCCGTGGCCGAGCAAGTGCGAGCGGCAGGGCTGCGGGTGGAGGTGGATGACTCGAGCGAGCGCATGCAGGCCAAGATCCGCAATGCTCAGATGCATAAGGTTCCCTATATGCTCGTCATCGGTGACCGGGAGATGGAGGCCGGGCAGGTGAACCTGCGAATGCGTGATGGGAACGTGCCCGGTGCTATGTCTGTGGATGATTTCATCGCCTTGGCGCAGGATGCAGTGGCGGAGAGACGACTGCTCTGACCGGTAGACACCGGGAGCGATTTGACACCTTTTTACAATTGTGTTATCATCTCTTCCGTGCACATCAGGTTGGCTCATATATGGGGAGGTAGACCGAATTAGGAAAAGGAAGTATCATCCTGACAAGCGAGAGCAGTATCGTGTGAACCATCGAATCCGGGCTTCTCAGGTTCGGCTCATTGATGCAGATGGCACTCACGTGGGGGTTGTGTCGTTATCTGAAGCCTTGAAAGTTGCACATGGTCGTGAGTTGGACCTGGTGGAAGTGTCGCCGGCGGCGGACCCTCCCGTGGCTCGGGTTATGGACTATGGAAAGTTCCTGTACCAGCAGTCAAAGCGGGAACGAGAGTCACGCAAGGCACTGAAGCAGATCGAGGTCAAAGAGATCCGTCTGCGCCCAAAGACAACCGATCATCATAAATCTTTCAAGGTTCGTGATGCCCGGCGTTGGTTGGAAGATGGGATGAAGGTGAAGGTGCGCGTCCGCTTCCGGGGCCGTGAGATCACCTATCCCGAGATCGCCCATGAGCAACTGTTAGAGATCGCTGAGGGGCTCTCCGATGTGGCGGTAGTCGAGCAAAAGCCGAACATGGAGGGACGCACGATGTTGATGGTTTTGGCGCCGGTAAGGACGAAAGGCGCGAAGAGGTAGTAGGAGAATGCCGAAGATCAAGACTCACAAGTCTACGTCCAAGCGTTTCCGCCGGACGAAAGGCGGCAAGGGTAAGTTGATGCGCACCAAGCTGGGTAAATCCCACTTGCGGCGCAAAAAGAGTGCGCGCGCCAAGCGCCTCTACGACGACATGCTTCCAGTCGAGTCGAAGGGTGTGCAGCGGCGTGTGAGCCGCCTGGCACCATATCTGAGGGAAAAGGGGAAGTAGTGCGGTGAGAGTCAAAGGAGGGACCAGGACACGCTATCGCCATAAGAAGGTCATCCGCCAGACCAAGGGGTACTACGGTACGCGCCACCATCTCTTCCGCCGGGCCAACGAGGCGTGGATGAAAGCGCAGTGGTACGCCTATCGTGACCGGCGGCAGCGGCGGCGGGACCTGCGGCGGTTGTGGATCACGCGCATCAACGCAGCGGCGCGGGAGAACGACCTTTCCTACAGTCGCTTCGTCCACGGCCTGAAACAGGCCGGGGTGGAGTTGAACCGCAAGGTTCTGGCCGACATCGCCGTGCGGGATGCGGAGACGTTTGCTCAATTGGTCGAGGTGGCGAAGAACGCGGTGTAGACTCGTCGTCAGCGAAAGGTGAAGAGCGGGGGCCATTCAGCCCCCGCTTTTCCTGTTTCCGGTTCCACGTCCCAGCGTTACTGAAATCAACCCTCCCTCAGCCGCACGCTCAGCCCTGAGTGCCGCTCCCGCACTTTGGCGTTGCGCACGGCGATTCCGATCGCCCGCCGCGTCCCCACCAGCACGACCAGCCGTTTGGCCCGCGTGATGCCGGTGTAGAGCAGGTTGCGCTGTAACATCAGGTAGTGCTGGGTCAGCATCGGCATCACCACGGCGGTGTACTCCGAGCCTTGCGACTTGTGAACCGACACGGCAAAGGCGTGCACCAGTTCGTCGGCCTCGCCCCAGTCGTAGACCACCGGCTGGCCGTCTATCGTCACCGTC
This sequence comes from uncultured Anaerolineales bacterium, assembly GCA_964412395.1. Lineage (GTDB taxonomy): Bacteria > Chloroflexota > Anaerolineae > B4-G1 > B4-G1 > CAYPOY01. The sequence goes on from CAYPOY010000086.1 coordinate 14,592, forward strand.
AGTGTCTGCTCCACAGGGTCTATCCTCACCACCCGGCCGATGTCCCCGTTGTAGACGTCGCGGAGGTAATTGTTACGTATCTGCATCACTTTGTCCCCCACGCGAAAGGCCCGCCCACCCAGCCGCCGTTCGACCTTGCGCGGGGAGGCGGGGTTGAGCGCTTCCTGCAGGCGGGCGTTGAGGTTGGCGACTCCGCACGCCCCCCGGTACATCGGCGCCAGTACCTGTACCTGGTCCACGGGGTCCAGGCCGAATTTGCGTGGAACCCGTTGCTGCACGATGTCCACCAGCAGGTCGGCGGCCTCCTGGGGGTCTTTTTTGGAGAAGAAGTAGAAGTCGTCGAACTGGTTGAGGATAGGCATCTGTCCCCGGTTGATGCGGTGGGCGTTGACGACGATGCCGCTGTCGGCCGCCTGGCGGAAGATGGTGGTGAGGCGCACGACGGCGGCGCGACCGGAGGCGATGATGTCGCGCAGGACGTCGCCCGCGCCGACGGAGGGGAGTTGGTCCACGTCGCCGACGAAGAGCACGTGCGCAGCCGGGTCCACTGCCTTGAGCAGGTGGTTGGTCAACAGGAGGTCCAGCATAGAGGCCTCGTCCACGATGAGGCAGTCCACCCCCAGCGGGTTCTCCTCGTTGCGGCGGAATCCCTCCAGCGGGGAGTACTCCAGCAGCCGGTGGATGGTCTTGGCGGGGCGCTCCGTCGCCTCCGAGAGACGTTTGGCGGCGCGGCCGGTGGGGGCGCAGAGGGCGTAGCGGCAGCGGAATGCCTCCAGTGCCCCGATGACGGTGCGCACGGAGACGGTTTTACCTGTTCCCGGGCCGCCGGTGAGCACGGTCACCTTGTGGGTGAGTGCAGCACGCACAGCATCCCGCTGCTCGGGTGAGAGTTCGATGGCGGAGCCCCGGGTGACCTGCGCCAGCAGCGCGTCCCAATCCACACTGCGGAAGGGGAACAGGCGGGTGGTGGGGCTTTCGACCAGCCCCTGCAGGCGGCGGGTGACGCCGATTTCGCCGTAGTAGAATGGCGTCAGATAGACGGCCTGTTCCTCGCGCACGGCATGCCCCCCCTCTTTCCCCCCCAATGGGGGGGAGGACCTCCCCTCTTTCCCCCCTGCTGGGGGGAGCCCTCCCTCTTTCCCCCCTGCTGGGGGGGAGGGAAGGGGGGGCGGGTAAACCAGTGTCTCGCGGCGCACCACCTCGTCGGCGTCCAAGTCCTCGATGGCTGCCCTGACCAAGTCGGAGGGGACGTTGAGCAGGCGAGCCGCCTCCATCACCAGCTCCTCCTCCGGTGCGTAGACGTGGCCCTCGTCGGCCAGTTGGCTCAGCGCGTAGGCCACGCCGGCCTGCACGCGAGATGGCGCGTCGGGCGGCAACCCCAGGTCGCGGGCGATTTTGTCGGCGGTCTTGAAACCCACGCCCCAGATGTCGCGGGCCATCCGGTAGGGATCCTCCTGCACCACCTGCAGCGCATCGTCGCCGTAGGTCTTGTAGATTTTGACGGCCAGGCCGGTGGTGACGCCGTGGCTCTGGAGGAACAGCATTACTTCGCGGATGTGTTTCTGCTCCTCCCAGGCTTTGGCGATGGCGGCCGTCCGCTTGGGCCCCACGCCGAGCGCCTCCCGCAGCCGCCGGGGCTCTTCATCGAGCACGCGCAGTGTGTCGGTGCCGAAGCGCTGGACGATGCGGGCCGCAGTGACAGGCCCTACCCCCTTGACCAGTCCCGAGCCCAGGTACCGTTTGATGCCCTCGACGGTGGCCGGGAGAATCTGCTCGCACCGCTCGACCTTGAACTGGCGGCCGTACTGCGGGTGGGTCGTCCAGGTGCCCTCCAGGCGCAGGCTCTCGCCGGGGTTGACCTCAGGCAGGTTGCCGACGACGGTGGACAGGCCAATCTGCCCCGGCACGTTCAGACGGATGACGGAGTAGCCAGTCTCCTCGCTGTAGTAGGTGACACGCTCGACGGTGCCCTTGAGTTGCTCAGACATCGAGGGAATAATAGCAGAAAAGGGGCAGGATGCAAGAAGTGGAGAGTGGGAGAGTGTTGGGGTGTGGGAGAAAAGGCGGCGTGCCTGGGAGCCCACCAGGGCGGGGTTGGCTGACCCCCAGGCACTGCCAAGAGAGAAGAAGATTTGTCACGACCAGTCCCGGTTTTTTTGGTGTGCCCCGCTGGGAAACGGTCGCTTCAGACAAAACTATTATACCTCAGAACAGGTGTCTTGAGGGTTTCATATGCGTTACAGGTGCGTTTCTGCTTTGTAACTTTTGTTGAACCAGAACTGGCGGTGGAAAAGTGGCTCCTGGTGGGACAAACCGCGTGACTTGTGCAAATCTACTCGTCTTCTTCCTTGACCAGCGCCGAGAGGATGATGGTGACGATGCTGACGATGAGCGCTCCCAGGAAGCCAGACCAGAAGCCGTCCACGTAGAAGCCGACGTGGAGCCAGTTGACTGCGATGGCCGAGGCCAGCCACAGCGTGATGCCATTGATGACCAGGACGAACAGGCCCAGCGTGAGCAGGATGAGCGGGCAGGTCAGGA
>CAYPOY010000087.1:0-3506 GCA_964412395.1 uncultured Anaerolineales bacterium
TCAGTTTACCCTATTGCCGCGCTTTTGTCCACCAAATGGATAAAGTCGAGTTATAATTATATTAGTTGGTCAACACAAATTGGTTCGGCAGAAAGGCACTCGCCAGAGATGAATGTAACCCTGACATCCTCCCTTAACCTTATTGTCCTGTCCGTGCTCCTCGTTATTGAGGGGCCAGTTGAGGTTGGGAGGGAGGCAGGGTAACACCAGACCCACAAGTTTTAGTCAAGTCCAAACCCCCCCAATCGGGGGGTTTTTTGTTTACCAGGCAAATACGAAAGGAGGAGTACAATCATGACTATCAACAAGACCGAGCACGTATGGTTCGATGGCCGGTTGGTCCCCTGGGACCAGGCCCAGGTGCATGTCGCTGCCCACGTCCTGCACTATGGCTCCAGTGTATTCGAGGGCATCCGGGCCTACGAGACGGGCAACGGCCCGGCTATCTTCTGCCTGGGCGCACACGTTGACCGTCTCTTCAACTCGGCCAAGATTTATCGCATGGAGATTCCCTACACCAAAGAGGAGATCAAACAGGCCATCGTGGAGACGGTCAGAGCCAACAAGCACAAAGCCTGCTACATTCGCCCCCTGGTCTTCCGGGGTTTCGACAACTTTAGCCTGGACCCGCAAAAGTGTCCGGTGGAAGTGGCCATCATCACCATCGAGTGGGGGCGTTATCTGGGGCCAGAGGCCATTGAACAGGGAGTGGACGTGGGGGTGTCTTCCTGGCGGCGCATGTCTCCCGGCGCCTTCCCCGCTGCGGCCAAGATCGGCGGGCAGTACATCAACTCGCAATTGATCGCTATGGAGGCCGCCGAGCACGGCTACACGGAGGGGATTGCGCTGGATGCCAACGGCTTCGTCAGCGAGGGGAGCGGCGAGAACGTCTTTGTGGTCTACAACGGCGACATCCTCACGCCCCCTCTGGCCTCTTCCGTCTTGCAAGGAGTGACCAGGCGCTGCGTCACTATCCTGGCTGAAGATCTGGGCTACCGGGTGCGGGAGGAACTGATCCCCCGCGAGGTTCTGTATATGGCCGACGAGGTGTTCTTCACCGGGACGGCCGCCGAGATCACCCCTATTCACTCTATAGATGGCATAACCGTCGGCGCCGGTCACTGTGGCCCGGTCACCGAGCGGTTGCAGACCGAGTTTTTCGGCATCACCAGCGGGCAGATTCCCGCCCGTCACGGCTGGCTCACTCCGGTAAGTTAGCCTTCGATGACCCGTAGGAGGGAGAAGAGATGAGACGGACAGGCGCACAAATTGTCTGGGAGATGTTAGAGCGAGAGGGTGTGGAGGTGGTCTTTGGCTTCCCCGGAGGGGCTATCATGGACACTTACCATCCTCGCCAGGAGTACGGCATCCGCCACGTTCTTGTTCGCCACGAGCAGTGCGCGGCCCACGCTGCCGACGGCTACGCCCGCGTCTCCGGGCGGGTAGGGGTGGCTATGGCCACCTCGGGGCCGGGGGCGACCAACCTGGTCACCGGCATCGCCACGGCGATGATGGATTCCTCACCTATCGTCTGCATCACGGGCCAGGTATCCACCTCGCTGATCGGCTCCGACGCTTTTCAGGAGACGGACATCACGGGCATCACCTTGCCCATCACCAAGCACAACTATTTGGTGACCAATGTGGACGATCTGGCTTACACCATCCACGAGGCCTTCTACATCGCTCGCAGTGGCCGGCCCGGGCCGGTGCTGATTGATCTGCCCAAGGATGTTCAACAGGCGGAGACCGACTTTGTGCCGCCCGAAGAGGAGGTCCGGCTGCCAGGGTATCAGCCCGTCGGGCCGGGCGATCCCGAGGCCGTGTGCCAGGCAGCCAACGTGATCAACGATGCGCAACGCCCCGTCATTCTCGCCGGGCATGGCATCCTGATGTCGGGCGCGATGGAGACGCTGCAGGCCTTCGTCGAAAAAACAGAGACCCCCGTCGCCTTGACGTTGCTGGGCAAGGGTGGCTTCCCCGAATCCCATCCCCTGACCCTGGGGATGATGGGGATGCACGGCGAAGCCTTCGTGAACCGGGCCATCCAGGAGGCCGACCTGCTCCTGGCTTTCGGCATGCGCTTCGACGACCGCGTGACGGGGAAACTGGAACATTACGCTCCTCAGGCCCGTAAGGTCCATGTGGACCTGGACGCGGCCGAACTGAACAAGATCGTGCCAGCGGACGTGGCGATTCTGGGAGACTTGCGCCAGGTGCTGGAACAACTATTGCCCCTGGTGGAGTCGGCCTCCCACCGGGAGTGGCTGGAGCGGCTTGGCCGCTGGCAGGGCGAAAGCCGTAAGCGGGACATCGTGAACCAGCCTGATAACGGTCGCGTCGTGGCGCCCCAGGTCATCCACGCTTTGTGGGAAGCGACCCAGGGGGAGGCCATCGTGGTCACAGATGTCGGCCAGCACCAGATGTGGGCGGCCCAGTACTACCACTTTGACCGGCCTCATCCCCTCATCACTTCCGGGGGGCTGGGAACGATGGGCTTTGGGCTGCCGGCGGCCATCGGTGCCCAGGTCGCCCGGCCCGACAAAGAGGTTTGGGCCATTGTGGGCGACGGTGGTTTCCAGATGACCGCTCAGGAGTTGGGCACCGTGATCCAGGAGCAGTTGCCCCTGCGAATCGCTCTCCTCAACAATAGTTACCTGGGGATGGTGCGCCAGTGGCAGGAACTCTTCTACGACCGGCGGTACGAGTCCACTTATCTGCTCAACCCCGATTTCGTCCGGCTGGTGGAGGCTTATGGTATCCATGGTTGGCGGGTCACCGCCCCGAAGGAGACGCGACAGACCATCGCTGAAGCCCGCAGCCATCCCGGTCCTGCCTTCATCGAGTTCCAGATCGCCCAGGAAGGCGGAGATGGTAACGTCTATCCAATGGTTCCGGCCGGCGCGGCTCTGCACGAGATGATTCGCCGTCCTGCGTAGGTCACGTAGTGCAGGCTTTCCAGCCTGCTTTGGCAGACAGGAATGTCTGTCCCACGCCCCAGTAGAAGCAAGGAGGGTTAGAGATGAAGAGTACATTGATTGCTCTGGTCGAGGACAAACCCGGCGTGCTGAACCGGGTGGCCAGCCTGTTCCGGCGGCGGGTCTTCAACATCGAGAGTCTGACCGTCGGCCACACGGAGCAGATGGGCGTCTCCCGGATGACTATCGTCGTAGATAGCGACCGCACCGACGTACAGAAGGTCGCACAGCACCTTTACAAATTGGTCAACGTCATCCAGGTCGAGGACGTGACCGAGCGGCCGGCCGTGATGCGCGACCTGGCCCTCATCAGGGTGCGGGCAAACGGCGGCACCCGGTCGGAGGTGATGCAGATCGTGGATACTTTCCGGGCGCGGGTGGTGGACGTGGGCCTGGAGACGCTGATGGTCGAGGTGACCGGCACCGAGGAGAAGGTGAACGGTCTGGTTGACGTACTCCGACCTTTCGGCGTCGTGGAGATGGTGCGCACCGGACGAGTGGCGATGGTGCGCGGAACAATGAACCAAT
>CAYPOY010000087.1:3516-16982 GCA_964412395.1 uncultured Anaerolineales bacterium
GAACGGTGGAAGATGTCGTCACAAGAGACGAGTTCCCGCTGGAGAAAGCGCGTGGGGTTCTGAAGGATGAGGTGGTCGCCGTTCTGGGCTATGGGGTGCAGGGCCCGGCCCAGGCCCTCAATATGAAGGACAACGGTATCAACGTCATCGTGGGAGGGGCGCCGGAGCGCAAGCGCTCGTGGGAGAAGGCGCGGCAGGACGGGTGGGAGCCCGGCAGGACGCTTTTCCCCTTCGAAGAGGCCGTGGAGAGAGCCACTATCATTCAATACCTGGTCTCCGATGCCGGTCAGATGATCCTGTGGCCCAGGATAAAGCCGTGCCTGAAAGAGGGAGACGCGCTGTACTTTTCACACGGGTTCTCTATCGTGTACAGTGATCAGACGGGTGTCGTTCCGCCCGAGTTTGTAGACGTTATCTTGGTGGCGCCCAAGGGGTCGGGGAGGAGCGTGAGGGCCAATTTCCTCGCCGGCAGCGGCATCAACAGCAGTTATGCCGTGTATCAGGACTACACGGGGCGCGCGACGGAGCGGACCCTTGCCGTCGGCATTGTGATTGGATCGGGTTATCTTTTCCCCACCACCTTCCAGAAAGAAGTACACAGTGACCTCACGGGGGAAAGAGGCGTCCTGATGGGCGCGCTCGCCGGCATCATGGAGGCCCAGTACAACGTGCTTCGCAAGAACGGGCATACCCCAAGTGAGGCGTTCAACGAAACCGTCGAGGAGCTGACCCAGAGCCTAATCCGGCTGGTCGGCGAGAATGGCATGGACTGGATGTACGCGAATTGCAGCACGACAGCGCAGCGCGGCGCGCTCGACTGGCGTCACAGGTTCCGAGAGGCAGTTCTGCCGGTCTTCGAGGAACTCTATCAAAGCGTTGTCTCCGGTGAAGAAACGCGGATCGTCCTCGAAGCCAACAGTGCGCCCGACTACAAGGAGAAGCTTGAGGCCGAACTGCGAGAGATGCGGGAATCGGAGATGTGGCAAGCGGGCGCTGCGGTCCGTGCGCTTCGGCCAGAGAGAAAAAATGACAAATGACCAGGAAGAGGGAGAAAGAAGGAGAGCTGTTGTGGACGAGAGTGGGGTTAGCGCTCAAGATACCGTGGTGATTCTTGACACGACTCTTCGAGATGGAGAACAGTCACCCGGGGCAGCGCTCAACGTCAATGAGAAGGTCGAGATCGCCCACGCGCTGGAAGAGATGGGGGTAGATGTCATCGAGGCCGGATTCCCCATCTCCTCACCAGGCGATTTTCGAGCGGTGCAGCGCATCTCGCGGGAGATTCGCGGCTGCGTCATCTGCGGCCTGACGCGGGCCAACCGGCAGGACATTGACGCGGCAGCCGAGGCGCTGAAGGACGCTGCTCGTCCCCGTATCCACACCGGACTGGGTGTCTCCGACGTTCACATTCAGCACAAACTACGCACCACCCGCGCTCATGCGCTGGAGTGGGGCGTGGAGGCGGTCAAATACGCGAAGAGGTTTGTGGAGGACGTGCAATACTTCGCCGAGGATGCTGGCCGTGCAGACCCTGCCTATCTTTACCGCGTGCTGGAGGCCGTCATCGCCGCCGGGGCCACAGTCGTCAACATCCCCGACACCACCGGCTACACCATGCCCGACGAATTCGGCGCGCTCATCCGGTCCATTGTCGAGAACGTGCCCAATATCCATCGCGCCACTATCTCCGTCCACTGCCACGACGATTTAGGGCTGGCCACGGCCAACACACTGGCCGGCGTGCTCAACGGCGCGCGGCAGGTGGAGGTCACCGCCAACGGCATCGGCGAACGGGCGGGCAACTCTTCTCTGGAGGAGGTGGTCATGGCGCTCAGGACGCGCCACGACCTCTTTGGCCTGGAGACCGGCATCAACACCCGGCTCATCTACCCGGTCAGCCGGCTGGTCAGCCAACTGACCGGCATCCCGGTGCAACCGAACAAGGCCATCGTAGGAGCCAACGCCTTCGCGCACTCCTCCGGCATCCACCAGGACGGCGTGCTGAAGGAGCGCACCACCTACGAGATCATCAGCCCCCACGACGTGGGTGTGCCCGATTCGGAGATCATCCTGTCAGCGCGGTCGGGCCGGGCCGGCCTCCGCCACCGGCTGGCCGAACTGGGCTACACGCTGGACGAAGAGCAGTTCGAGAAGGTTTATCAACGCTTTCTGGAGGTGGCCGACAAAAAAAAGACGGTGGATACCCGCGACCTGGAGGCTATCGTCGCCGACGAGGCGCAGATATTCTTCGAGGAAACTTATCATCTGGAACACGTCCAGGTTAGTTGCGGCAACTACAGTATCCCCACGGCCACCGTTCGCATCCGGGGGCCAAACGGCCAGATCTTTTGCGACGCCGACCACGGCACCGGCCCCGTGGACGCCATGTACCGGGCCATCAACCGCGTCATCAGCGAGCCGAACGAACTGATCGAGTTCTCCATCCAGGCAGTGACCGAGGGGATTGACGCCGTTGGGCGGGTGACCATCCGCATCCAGACCGACGAGCCGGTGAAGGAGAACGGCGTCGAGCGACGAGTGTTCAGTGGTCGCGGGGCCGATACCGACATCGTGGTGGCCAGCGCTAAGGCGTACATGTTCGCCCTCAACCGGCTCATAGCCGCGCGTCACGAGGCGGGAGGTACAAAGTGAAGCAAGAAGCAAGAGGCAAGAGGCAGGAGAAAGGTCCCTACCGTTTCCACACGCAGGTTATCCACGCCGGCCAGTCACCCCAGGACTGGATGGGGGCGACGCTGCCGCCAATCTTCCAGACCGCTTCTCACCTGCATCCCACGGCAGAGAGTCTCAGCCAGACCTTTGCCGGTGAAACGACCGATCACATCTATATGCGGCTTACCAATCCCACTAATCGGGTACTGGAGGAAAAGTTGTCCATCCTGGAAGGGGGACAGGGGGCGGTGGTCATGGCATCGGGTATGGCGGCCGTTTCAAACGCATGTATGGCCCTTCTTCGCGCCGGAGACGAGTTCGTGGCAGGGAGTTCTCTGTTCTTGTCCACGTATCTCCTTTTCACCAGGATCTTTGCCAGGTACGGCATCACTGCGCGCCTGGTCGAGCCCACCGACGTCGAGGCGTTTGAGAAGGCGATTGGCTCCAGGACGCGCTTCGTCTATCTGGAAACCATCGGCAATCCCAGGTTGGATGTGCCGGACATGGCCGCCATCGCGGAGGTGGCGCATCGGCGCGGTGTACCGGTGGTGGTGGATAACACTTTTGCGACGCCGTACCTCTGCCGTCCGTTGGAACTGGGAGCCGACGTGGTGCTTCATTCCACCACCAAGTACTTGAGCGGGCATGGCGCCGTCGTGGGCGGAGTAGTGATTGACGGGGGGAAATTCCCCTGGCCCGAAGACCGCTTCCCCGATTTCAAGCCGTTTATCAAGCGCAAGGGGCCTCTGGCCTTCTTGGACAAGGTCTGGCGGGAGCATCACATCAATTTCGGGACCACCCAGGCACCGGTACATTCCTACCTTACGATCATCGGCCTCGACACCCTGGCCCTTCGTATGGAGCGGCACGTGGATAACGCCCTGAAGGTAGCCCGCTATCTCAGAGAGAGGCCCGAAGTAACCTGGGTAAATTATCCGGGACTTGAGGAGCATCCCTGTCACTCCATCGCTCTGAAGCAGTTCGAGGGCCGGGGGTTTGGCGGGATGCTGACCTTGGGCCTCGAGGATCAGGATGCCTGTTTCCGGTTCATCAATAACCTCCGGCTGATCTATCACCTGGCCAATCTAGGTGACTGTAAGAGCCTGGTAATCCATCCCTACTCCTCCCAGTACATCTCCTTCGAGGAGCCCACCAGACGGAAACTATCCATTACCCCGGATATGATCAGGCTTTCGGTGGGTATCGAGGCGGTGGAAGACATCTGTGAGGATCTGGGCCGTGCGCTGGATAGTTTATCGAGATGAGCGAGTACATCGAGCACGACAAAAACGGGGTCTCGGTAGGTCTGGTGGGAAAAAAGTTCTTCACCTTCGCCGGGCCGCCCGATGAGATGATCCTGGAAAGCGGGGCCAGGCTCGGGCCGGTCACGATTGCTTATGAGACTTACGGAACATTGAGTCCAGATAAGAGCAACGTCGTCCTGATTCTGCACGCCCTTTCCGGGGATTCCCACGTGGCGGGTTATTACAGCAAGGATGACCCCAAGCCGGGATGGTGGGACATCATGGTCGGTCCGGGGAAGGGGATTGATACGAACAAGTACTTTGTCGTTTGTTCCAATATCCTGGGGAGTTGCATGGGCTCTACCGGACCCTCTTCCATCAATCCGAAGACAGGTAAGCCGTATGGTCTTGGTTTTCCCGTGGTTACCATCGGAGATATGGTTGTGGTCCAAAAGGCGCTGATGGACTACCTGGGTATAAAAAAGCTCCTTTCCGTCATCGGTGGCTCCATTGGAGGGATGCAGGCGCTGGAATGGTGCGTCCGGCATCCGGAGATGGTTGTCTCGGCCATACCGCTGGCGAGCACCACAAAACACTCGGCCCTGGCCATTGCCTTTAACGAGGTAGCCAGGCAGGCGATCATAGCCGATCCTAACTGGAACAACGGAGACTACTATTCTGGGCCTAAGCCGAGTCTTGGATTGGCCGTGGCCCGTATGATCGGCCACGTCACATACCTGTCCGACGAGTCTATGCGCCTCAAGTTCGGCCGCCGGCTGCAGGATAAGAGTGACTTTTCTTTCAATTTCGATGCCGATTTCCAGGTGGAGAGTTACCTTCGCTACCAGGGCAAAAAGTTCGTGGAGCGTTTCGATGCCAACTCGTTCTTGTACATCACCAAGGCCGCCGACTACCTTGACCTGGAAAATCAACACGGCTCGGGGTCAGCGGTCAACGCCTTTTCCAAAGCCAGGGCCAAATTCCTGGTCGTCTCTTTCACTTCCGACTGGCTGTACCCCACCTATCAGTCCAAGGCTATGGTCCAGGCTATGAAGAAGAGTGGCCTGGACGTGAGTTTCTGTGAAATCGAAGCCGAGTGGGGCCACGATGCTTTTCTATTGCCCAATGAACGGCTGACCTCACTGACGAGGGGGTTCCTGGAACGTGTCTATCGAGAAAAGAATGCGTTTTGACCTTCAGATAATAGCCTCCTGGATCGAACCGGGATCCAAGGTGCTTGATCTTGGCTGCGGCGAAGGGGATTTGCTCTACTCTCTCAAGGGCAACAAACGGGTGGTCGGCACCGGGATCGAGTGTGTTGAAGCCAAAGTGGCCCGATGCATAACGAAGGGTCTTTCAGTTCTCCAGGGGGACATGAACGAACAAGTCCTGGACTATGACGATGATACGTTTGATTATGTCATATTGAGCCAGACTCTCCAGCAGGTCTATGAGCCGGCAAAGTTGATTCAGTCCATGTTGCGCATTGGGAAGAAGGGGATCGTCAGTTTCCCTAATTTCAGTCATTGGTCCATCCGCCTTCAGCTTCTGTTGAGAGGCCACGCCCCCATCACCAGGCAACTTCCTGATGAGTGGTATGACACTCCCAACATCCGGGTCATCACCATCAAAGATTTCAGGAGATTTTCGAGAAAGGTCGGCTTTGGCATCCTCAAGGAGGTGGCAATTAACACCGACCACCACGATAGTCAGGGAAACATCGTCAGGTTCCTACCCAACTTGCGGGCTACTTATGGTATTTTTCTGATAGGCAAGTAGACAAGTAGAATAAGGAGGAGAGAAAATGGATACTCAGAATCGTGAAAAGTCCGCTGGAGTGCCCAAGTTCCCGGAGCCCCGTGGCTGGGCAATGAAGTGGGTGTTCACCCAGGAGATGGCCCTCCCGACAGTGGAGCAAAGAACAGAGGAAAACAACCCGCTGAAGGAAAAGTTTGTGGAGCCTCGTGGCTGGGCAATGAAGTGGGATGGCCTCGCCCTGTCCGAAGCCGGGAAGCAGCGGGATGGACACGACTCATCCAGCCGCTAGGTTCCACTGAGACGAGAGCATAATCCGGTGGGACATACACTGGCCGAAAAGATCATCGCTGCTCATCTGGTAGACGGCGAAGGGAACGTATCTGCGGACAATCAAATCGAAGTGTGGCCCGGCGACCTGGTCGAGGTGGCAGTGGACGTGGTGCTGTCCAACGACATCACCGCGCCCATCGCCATCCGCGAGTTTGAGAAATTAGGCGTGGAGCGGGTGTTTGACCCTGCCCGGGTGGTGATGGTGGCGGACCACTTTGCGCCCAACAAGGATATCAAATCCGCCGAGCAGTGTGCCTGCATGCGCCGGTTTGCGCGGACGCAGAACCTGCCCCACTACTTCGACGTGGGACGCATGGGCATCGAGCACGTGCTTCTCCCGGAGCAGGGGTTGGTGGCACCGGGCGACGTCGTCGTGGGCGCCGACTCGCACACCTGCACCTACGGCGCTCTGGGGGCTTTCGCCACCGGCATGGGCAGTACAGACATCGGGGTGGCCATGGCCACAGGGCGCGTGTGGCTGCGCGTGCCAGAGACGATTCGTATCGTCTACCACGACCGATTGCAGCCCTGGGTCGGCGGCAAGGACCTGATCCTGTACACCATCGGGCGCATCGGCGTCAGCGGCGCGCTCTACAAGGCCATCGAGTTCGCCGGGCCGGTAATAGATAGTCTCTCTATGGCCGGGCGGTTCACCATGGCGAACATGGCCATCGAGGCTGGCGGCAAGGCTGGGCTCTTTGCCGTGGACGAGACCACCTGCGCCTACGTGGACGGTCGCGCCCGGCGACCGTACCGCGTCTACCAGGCTGACGACGACGCCGTCTATGCCCAGGTCGTCGAGATAGACGTGAGCCAGATTGAGCCGCAAGTGGCGTTCCCCCACCTGCCGGAGAATGTCCGGCCGGTGAGCCAGGCCGCTGAGAGCAACGTGCGGATTGACCAGGCTGTCATCGGCTCCTGCACCAACGGTCGCCTGGAGGACCTGCGCGTGGTCGCCAAAGTGCTGCGCGGCCGCCGGGTTCACACGGATGTGCGCTGCATCGTCATCCCAGGCAGCCAGCAGGTCTATCTGGACGCGCTGCGCGAGGGGCTGATCGAGGTGTTCGTCGAGGCGGGCGCGGTCGTCAGCACGCCAACCTGCGGCCCCTGCCTGGGTGGTCACATGGGCGTGTTGGCTGCCGGCGAGCGGGCGGTGAGCACAACTAACCGCAACTTTCGCGGGCGTATGGGCCATCCCGAAAGCAAGGTCTACCTGGCCGGGCCAGCCGTCGCGGCCGCGTCGGCGGTGGCCGGGCATATCACCGGGCCGGATGACCCCTCGCCCAGCCCCTCCCCTGCGAGGAGAGGGGAGCCGGAGGAGGTGCTGCAATGAAACTAACCGGCGCGGTCTGGAAATACGGCGACAACGTGGACACCGATGCCATCATCCCGGCCCGCTACCTGAACGTTTCCTCGCCGGAGGAACTGGCGTGCCATTGTATGGAGGACTTGGACCCTGGGTTTGCCAGCGCGGTGCAGACGGGAGACATAATCGTCGCCGGGGAGAACTTTGGCTGCGGGTCGTCGCGGGAGCACGCGCCGCTGGCGATCAAGGGGGCGGGCGTCGCCTGCGTCGTCGCCAGGAGTTTCGCCCGCATCTTTCACCGCAATAGTATCAACATCGGCCTCCCTATCGTGGAGTGCCCGGAGGTGGTGGAGGAGACGGAGCAGGGTGATCAGTTGACGGTGAATCTGGAAGCCGGTACCGTCACCAACGAGCGCACCGGGCGCACCTACCAGACGTCCCCGTTTCCCGTCTTCATCATGTCCATCATCCGGGCCGGGGGGCTGGTACCCTATACGCGGGGGCGGCTCGGAAGAACACTGATGGGCAGGATTTAACGGATCGCAGGAGGCATAGACGAGGATGGCGGATCCAGAAGTGTCACTTTATGACACAACGCTGCGTGATGGGACGCAGGGGGAGGGCATCTTCCTGTCGGTGGATGACAAACTAAAGATCACCCGCCTGCTGGACAGGCTGGGGGTGCACTACGTCGAAGGGGGCTGGCCGGGTTCCAATCCCAAGGACGCCGAATACTTCCGGCGGGTGCGGGAACTGGACCTGGAGCAGATTCGGGTCGCTGCCTTTGGCAGTACGTGCCGGGTGGGAAGCCAGGCCCAGGAGGACGCCAACATCCGGGCCTTGCTGGAAGCGGAGACGCCGGTGGTCACCGTCGTGGGCAAGAGTTCGGCGCTCCACGTGCGCGACGTCCTGCGCACCACGCCGGAGGAGAACCTGCGCATCATCCGGGAGAGTGTGGCTTATCTGAAAGAGAAACCAGGTTTTTCGGAAAAAACCCGGTTTCTTCGGGAGGTCATCTACGACGCGGAGCACTTCTTCGACGGCCACAAGGCCGATCCCCGCTACGCTATGGCCACGCTCCAGGCCGCCGTCGAGGGCGGCGCGGACGTGCTCGTGCTATGCGACACCAACGGTGGCTCAATGGGCTGGGAGATCGAGGCTATCGTCCAGAACGTTCTGGCGGCTTTCCCCGGCGTCTCCCTGGGCATCCACGCCCACAATGACAACGGGCTGGCCGCAGCGAACAGTCTGGCGGCCGTCCGGGCCGGCGCTACCCACGTGCAGGGGACGGTGAACGGCTATGGCGAGCGGTGTGGCAACGCCGATCTCTGCACCCTGATCCCCAACCTGGAATTAAAGATGGGGGTAGCGGTTCTGCCTGCGGGCCGGTTGTCCCTTATAACGCGGGTCGCCCGCACGGTGGCCGCCATCGCCAACCAGCCCCTTCATCGCCAGGCGGCCTACGTGGGCCGGAGTGCCTTTGCCCACAAGGGGGGCATCCACGTGGCGGCTATGCGGCGCAACTCGTGGAGTTACCAGCACATTGACCCTGCCCTCGTGGGCAACCAATCGCGTGTCCTCATCTCGGAACTTGCGGGGCGGGGAAACCTGCTGAGCAAGGCGGAGGAGATGGGCATCGCCCACCGGGAGATCGAGAACCTGCCGGAGGTGCTCCAGACGATCAAGCGGCTGGAACATCAGGGCTTCACCTTCGAGGGGGCTGAGGCCTCAGTAGAGCTGCTGCTGCACCGCTCCCGACCGGCGTATCACCCTCCTTTCGAGATGCTGGACTTCATGGTCGTCGTCGAACACCGGGAAGGGCGAGGGATTTTTGCCGAAGCGAGCATCAAGGTCCGCGTGGGCGATCAGGTCTTCCACACGGCGGCCGGGGGCAACGGGCCGGTGAACGCCCTGGACGCGGCTCTGCGCAAGGCGCTGGCGGCCGTGTATCCCCATCTGGCACATCTCAACCTGGCCGACTACAAGGTGCATATTCTGGACAGCGACCACGGGACGGCGGCGACCACCCGTGTGCTGGTTGATATGCAGAATGAGACGCGCCGCTGGAGCACCATGGGGGCCTCCACCAACATCATCGAGGCGAGTTGGATCGCTCTGGCGGATGCGGTGGAGTACGGCCTGAGTATAGCCGTTGGCCCCGGTGGAAAGGCCAGTTGCTCCCCCGCAGCTTCGGAGGGGGCGCAGTCAGGGGGAGGGTTCGTGGAGGCAAGAATTGTCACTTTGCCCGGAGATGGAATCGGCACGGAGGTCGTCGCCGAAGGGGTCAAGGTGCTTCAAGCCGTGGCCGATCGGTACGGCCACCGTTTCACTTTCGAGGAAGCCTTGATCGGGGGCTGCGCGATGGATGCCACGGGGTCGCCGTTGCCGGAGGTGACCCTGGAGGCTTGCCAACGGGCCGACGCGGTGCTCCTGGGCGCGGTCGGCGGCCCCCGTTGGTCCGACCCAACCGCACCGGTCCGCCCGGAGCAGGGGCTTTTGGGACTGCGCTGGGGACTGGGCCTCTACGCTAACCTGCGCCCGGTGTGCCTCTATCCGGCCTTGCTGGATGCCTCGCCGCTGCGCCCGGAACGCCTGGAGGGGGTGGATCTGGTGGTGGTGCGGGAACTGACGGGGGGGATCTACTTTGGCCCCCGCCAGGAGGCGACGGCGGACGATGAGACCGCCTATGACACGATGATCTACACAGCCAGCGAAGTCCGGCGCATTGCCCACACGGCCTTTCGCCTGGCCCAGCAGCGGCGGGGGAAGGTCACCTCGGTGGACAAGGCCAACGTGCTGGCCGCCTCCCGTCTCTGGCGGCGGGTGGTGACAGAGGTGGCGGCGGAGTACCCCGCCGTGACGCTGGAGACTATACTGGTAGACGCTGCGGCGATGCACCTGCTCCGCCGGCCGGCCGACTTCGACGTGATCGTGACGGCCAACATGTTCGGCGACATTCTGACCGACGAGGCTTCGATGTTGGCCGGCTCAATGGGAATGTTACCCTCGGCCTCGCTGGGGGAGGGCCGAAATGGGGTCTACGAGCCGATCCACGGCAGCGCCCCCGACATCGCCGGCCATGGCATCGCCAACCCACTGGCTACCATCCTGAGCGCGGCGATGCTGCTCCGCCACTCGTTGGAACTGGAGGATGAAGCGCAGGCCGTCGAAGACGCGGTGGAGGCTGTGCTGGCAGAAGGCTACCGCACCAAGGATATCCGCGAGGAAGGCACCACCCTCGTCGGGACCAGGGAGATGGGGAGACTCATCGCTGAAAGGATCGGCCGGAAAATGACCAATGACCAATGAACAATGGCAAACGACAAACGACAAACGACAAACGAGGGAGGAACATGCGCAGCGATCTAATCAAACGAGGTTTCGAGCGGGCTCCTCATCGGAGCCTTTTCTATGCCACCGGGTTGATGCCCGAAGAACTGGACCGCCCCCTCATCGGGGTGGTCAATTCCTACAACGACGTTGTGCCCGGTCACGTCCACCTCGATAAGGTGGGCGAGGCGGTGAAGGCGGGAATCCGGATGGCGGGTGGCACGCCGTTGGAGTTCAACGTCATCGGCGTGTGCGACGGTATCGCGATGGGCCATCCGGGGATGCGCTACTCGTTGCCCAGCCGGGAACTCATCGCTGATTCCGTGGAGGTCATGGCGATGGCCCACGGGTTTGATGGCCTGGTGTTCGTTCCCAACTGCGATAAAATCGTGCCTGGCATGTTGATGGCTGCTGCCCGGCTCAACATCCCTTCCATCTTCGTCAGCGGTGGGCCGATGATGGCGGGGCGCTACCGGGGCGAGGACGTGGACGTTAAAACTATGTTCGAGGCGGTGGGAGAGTACAAGGCGGGTCGGATGAATGCGCAGGAATTGCAGGAGTTGGAATTGGCTGCTTGCCCTGGTTGTGGTTCCTGCTCCGGACTTTTCACCGCCAACTCGATGAACTGCCTGACCGAAGCGCTGGGAATGGGGCTGCCCGGCAATGGGACGATCCCGGCCGTCACGGCGGCCCGACTCAGGCTGGCGAAGCAGGCCGGGATGCAGATTATGTACCTGGTCCGCGAGGGCATTCTGCCCCGCGGCATTATGACGGAGGCCGCTTTTGAGAACGGTATCGCCGTGGACATGGCCATCGGTGGCTCGACCAACACGGTGCTGCACCTGCCGGCCATCGCCCACGACGCGGGTGTTGCACTGCCCTTGGACAAGTTCGATGCGGTGAGTAGCCGGACCCCCTACCTGGTCAAACTCAGTCCCTCTGGTCCCCACCATATGCAGGACCTGAACGAGGCAGGAGGTGTGCCGGCGGTGATGGCGGAACTGCTTCGCCACAACCTGCTGCATAGCGAGGAGCGAACGGTGACCGGGAAGACGGTGGCCGAGAACCTGAACGGAGTGCGCCGTCTTTCCGACATCATCCGCCCGGCCGATGATCCCTATCGCCCCGATGGGGGGATCGCCATCCTGTGGGGCAACCTGGCCCCCGACGGGGCGGTAGTCAAGGCGGGGGCCGTCCGGCCGGAGATGATGCAGCATCGGGGACCGGCGCGCGTCTTCGGGGATGAGGAGTCGGCGATGGATGCTATCCTGGGCAGGCAAATCCAGGCCGGCAACGTGGTCGTCATCCGCCACGAGGGGCCCCGGGGCGGGCCGGGGATGCGGGAGATGCTGATGCCTACCTCTGCCCTGGCTGGGATGGGACTGGACGACAAGGTGGCTCTCCTGACCGACGGTCGCTTCTCTGGAGCGACGCGGGGGGCCGCCGTCTGCCACGTCTCCCCGGAGGCGGCTGTCGGTGGTCCGATTGCCCTGGTTCAAGAGGGGGATGAGATCGAGTTGGACATTCCCAACAAGCGGCTGGAGCTTCACGTCTCCGAAGAGGAGATGGCCCGGCGACGGGAGAGCTGGAAGCCGCCAGCGCCTGGAGTGACTGAGGGTTACTTGGCCCGCTACGCAGCGATGGTCGCTTCGGCCAGCGAGGGCGCGGTTTTGCGCATACAGCGTGTTGTATAGGTTGGGGGAAGTGCGGACGTGATAGGCGGGGCCAGCAGTGGCGTGACTACGATGATGAGCCAGATCGCAACCTCGGTAAGGACGCGCAGGGAGGAGTAGAGGCGCACCCCGCCAGGGTAGAAGTGTTACCTGGATTCTACAAATCGCGCAGGAGCGCGCCGAGGATGAGCAGGCCGCCAGCGATGACCAGCGCAGTGGTGGCGTAGGGCTCCGGGACGGGGAAAAAACCGAGCACGCCGAAGAGTCCGATAATGTAGAGGGTGCAGGCAACGACCAGAGTGCCCTTGCGTGGCGCACGGGTCACAAGCACCCGGCGGCTGGGTTTACGGGAAGAGCGTCGTCGCGTCATCTGCCTACCCCCTCAGGGCCTGCCAGACGAAGATGAGGATCATCAGGATGGCGACGAGGAACTGCACGCCGCCGGAGAGGGTACAGCCCACCAGCCACCCACCGCCAGCTTTGAACGCCTCGCGCCAGTCCCTGCGCCGGTACCACTCGGTCAGGATGACACCAGCGAGGGCGCCGATGATAGCGCCGGGTATCGCACCGACCCCCAGGAAGGCCAGGCCGATGACGGCCCCGACCGCCCCCAGCAATAGCCCGACCAGCAACGACAAGGCGGAGGCTCCACCGACTTTGGCCCCTGTCTGGCTCATCCACAGGTCGGCGCTGAAGCCGGTCGCGCCCAGGACGGTGAGGACGGCGAAGGTGATGGGGTCAATGGTGGCGAATCGCTCGGCGATGGCATAGACCAACACCACGAGCCAGATGAAGCCGACGCCGGGGACAACTGGCAAGATGACGCCGACCAGCCCGACGACCATCGCCACCAGCGCGACCCAGAATGCCCACATTGGAAGCACCATTGTCACTTGTCCAGGTGGGCCGTGCAGGATTCGAACCTGCGGCCTTGGGCTTAAAAGGCCCCTGCTCTGCCAGACTGAGCTAACGGCCCACGGCGGGCAGTATAACATGCGGATGTGGGGTTGTCAAACTCCCGCTCTTGCGATCATCCGCCCGTCACTCCTGGCGGGCGGGGATGCGCAACTGCTGTCCTACGTAAATGTTATAATTGGTCAGCCCGTTGGCTGCCATAATAGCTTCCACAGTGGTGCCGTAGCGCAGCGCGATGCG
>CAYPOY010000088.1:0-10331 GCA_964412395.1 uncultured Anaerolineales bacterium
GTAGGGGTGGTCAATTTACGCCGTTATCAGGTGGTCAGTATCACCGGAATTTGCAGTATACCATTATAAAAATTTCAATATGATAGTAAACTTTGTGTATAAGCATTCTCCTTCTGATATATTAAAAGAATGTGAGATAATTGGACAAAGAGCCCTGATCAGAAGTGGTGAAAGATGTGTAGATATTAAAAGAAAGAATAATCTATTATACTATATAAAAAAAGCAATTAGTAATATTTTCTTGTTTTCTAAATAAACTAAACCAGAACTTTCATATTCCGGTTCTTGTTGTATGAATTCATTATATCCAATTGTAGCTTCACAAAATTTTATTTCACTTTCCGTTCTCCATTTTTCAACTATAATTTATATTATATTAAATAGCGCTTATCGTTTCCTGGATTAACTTTTAGCTTCAAATGTATTACTAGCCGAAAAATAATATCGCTTTTTATTAGATAAATATTCTCTCCGTTTTAACATCTTACCTTGATTCCCCATAGGTGTATGAATCGGATTTAGAATGACTTTTGTATCTTCTATAATCTGATTAAACTCTTTAAGAAGTTTTTTATCATCGTTCAATCTAAAAAGTACTTTATTCTTATCATTTTGAAGGTTCTTCAGAATATTTAATTCTTCACATTGAATTATTAAAAATCGATATCCATTTAAATCGAAAGATCTACAATGTTCAAATTCATGAAGTAATCTACTTGATAATTCATAATTACCCTCGATATCAATTGATTGAGCAAATATTTGATTTGTGTTTAAGCTAGACAAATTGCCACTTGAGATCCTATAAAGACAATTTTCAATTTTATCTGAATTGATATCTTCGAGTTCTAAAATTGCTTCTACGTGTTTGTTTTCAATTGAAGTTTTCAAATCCTCAATATCATTTACAAATCCCAATGTATGACCACAAAATAATAGAACATCCGCTTTAGAATCGTTGATTAAATCTCTAGTCAGATTAAAACGAATTTTATTTGATAATCCATGAATATATGAAACTATCTCAATAGTCATTTGTTCTGAATTCTTGCGTTTCAATCAAAGAAAAAAGCTTTGTCTCCGTTCTCAAAAATGTTTGTTGGGCACAGTTATTTTATTAATTTTCCCAATAGTTCAAATTATCATCCCATTTGTTTAATCTGTCTAATTTATAATCATCATTTGCAGTCATGTAAATCAACAATTTAAATTCCTTTACAAGTTGTTCTGAATCGTAGATGATTAAGTAGCTATTGTAAAAAACTTTTTGTTCATCATTACCATTCTCGAATAATTCTAATACCATTTTCTTATTTTTCTTGTCAGTAATAAATTTAGAAACCGCAATAATTCTATCAGGCATTATACTTTCAAGTTGTGAAATACGTTCCTTCTTGTTTTTTTCATTCTCTCTATAAGCAATCTCTTCATTTATCTATTGTTCAGCTCTCAATTTAAGTGATTCAATTTTTTTCTTAGATTGTGAAAATCCATCATTGACAGAATTATTAATATCTTGAATTTCAAAAATTGCATTTTCAATCTTCTCATTGAAGTAGTTTTCAGGATTTTTTGAGGTATTAAATTCTTCGCAATCGAGAATGATTGAGTTGAAAATTTCAGTTATGTTTTCCAAATAATCTTTGTATCCAAATGGACGACATTCTAACCTTAACATCTCAACTTGACTGCCTCCAAAATACTTATCATACTCTTTGACCAGGCTATCACATTTACAAGTGTATAAGTTATATATTGATAAATATTTGTCTGAATAAAAATTGTTTAAGGAATCCCTATGGTTATCAAGTTTATCTTGATAATATTTAAGTCTATTTTGTTTTTTTGCCTCATAAACTTCAGCGTTATTCAAAACGTTTTTTGAAAACGAATCAAAATCCCAAAGAACGTCTCTATCTGTATCTTTAATTACAGTTCGAAAATAAAATGTTTCATCTTTTTTTGTTCCACATTTACCATCTATCGCACCCATTTGAATATTATGAACAATCCCTTTAATCCACAGAATTTCATCTTGCCATCCAAAATCTAGTGACATTCTATTCTCAAGTTTTTGAGTAAGAACTGAAATTGTATACTCATCGTAAGGCAAAGTTTTGGCAGAAGCATCAACAGATTGTTTAAACGTGGGCTGGCCATAAATATGCAGGACAATGAAAAACAATCCGCTAATTAGCAATAATAATCTTGTATTCATTTTTTTATTTTTTAGTCTTTATAAAATTGCTGATGTGATTGTATCAATTTACTTTTAGGCTTTGGATTTTCTTGGGATTGATTTTGTAAACCATACTTTGCTTTAATAGTTTTAGCAATATTGCTATTAAGCACATTTAATTTGTTAGATTCTATTAGTTTTAGGTAATCGTGCAATAATTCCCTATCATTCTCAATGAAACAAAATATTTCATCAGTTATACAAGTGTTAAATTTCTCTAACACTTTATGCATAAATCCATTTATATCCATAATAATATTTTTATGTTAAACTTTGTTGTCGTGTTGGTGATAATTTTGCCCAAACGGTTCGTGCATAAGAATTGACCGGGTGTTATCCCTGTTTGCCAATCAGCCCGCAGCCCGTTTATATTTTTTTGTTTACTTGTCATTTAGTTACTACACACCGGTTTATTTTTATGCGCTGTTAGGGCATGAGCATTATTATATTTTATTATAATCAAACAATTGTATTTTAAAATCTTCACTGTCTATTTCTTCATGCGTGAAATCATATTTTTCATTATCTGATCAATCATTCGGAAAATTAATTCTAAAATAATCACCAATTGCAGATTCCATTCCGCCTACTGAACCCATTAATGCCATTAATGAAGTTGATGGAATAAAATCCTCTTGCCAAAATTGAGCTGATAATAATGCGACTAATCCACATACGGAATCTATTAAATTATTAAAGGAAGCTTGTTTAAATTTATCCTTTCTATCATGTTTTGTCTCGTTATATGCTTTATACCAAGGTAATGCTTTACCTTTTTTCCAATTTTCAAAAGGTTTTCTCATGTTTTTTTCTCCATACCAAATAGGTAACTTTATTTCATATGAAGATAATCTATGTGATTTATTTATCTTTTTATAATCATCCATATTTAAATCACCTTTCTTCCTGTAACCATTTTCAATTAGAATCGCTTTACAATTGGCTTCAACTTCTACACAAGTTCTCAATAGCAGTTCATGAATTCGATATGAGTAGCAATCTAGATTTACATCCGAAGGCTCTATATAATCAAAAAGTGTTTGTAAATCTTTTTGAATCAATAAAAATGCCCTAACATATTGTTCTGGAGAATCTGCGAAGTCTTTTTTTAATAGATATCGCCATTTCCCTCCATCAGCATAACTGTTGTCTGTGAATTGTCTGCATGTTCTTTTATATGGTCTATTTATGCCCATTTGTTATGTATCTTATTAATAATGCATTTGCCCTAACCAATCGAATATCGTGAAAGGTAACTATATTTCTCTTGTGTCATTATCTTGAAATTGCTCGTTTAAACGAACTGTATTTCATTATTCCATTTTAAAATAATGTAAGCAAATTGGATTAATATTCTTAAGATCTTCATAAGATTTAGTTTTTTTGCATTTAAAACTCAAATTATGAACTTGTCATTCAATTTCGTTATTGCTAACTTTATCGATTAGGCGAAAGGAAAAAAATTCTAAAATAATGTCACGTTATGATTAATTCTGGTACTAAGGAATAAAATAGTACCATATTATTCACTCTAAAATTTATTGTCATGAAAAGAAAATTTACACTTCAATTTGTATGCATTTTTGTACTTACATTTCTTATGACCGGTATGAATGCCCAGGAGGTATATAAAACCAAGTCGAAAGAATACAAAAAAGCCGTCAAGCAACGTACCAAAGATTATGAAAAACAAGGCTATAAGCCAATGGGTTCAGGAACTATAAGACTGTATGTTTCAAGAGGGGTGAACAAGGAGTTTGAAACAGATGAAAACGGGCAGAATAAATTTTTTGTAATTACAACAAAGGATATAGGTCCTACTTTTGAATCGGCTTCCACAGCCAGCAGAGCATCCGCAAGAACTGCCATAGCTGCAAATATTGAAACTCGAGTTGCAGAACTTGTTAAAAGGAGTGTAGTTAACGATGAATTGTCAGAAACGAGTGCGGATGGAATTAATAAAATAGTTGCTGCAGGGAAACAACTAATAGCGCAACGAATATCAATGGAAGATATTTATACTTTATATCGTCCGGTAAAAGATACCCGAACTGGTGAGAATATAGTGGAGGTAATGTATTCAGCATGTTTTAGCAACAAATTGGTAATGCAAAAAACAAAAGAATACATAAGTGAACAATTAAAGAACGAATCAGAAGAATTACATAAAGAATTAGATAAGTTATTTGATCTTGATTAGGATTATTTATTATGGCACAAATCAAAGTCATACTATTTGCTCTTTTTGTTTTCACCCGAATATCTTTAACGGCAGAGGAAAAAGAAGTAGTGATTGTAGGTACTGCTGAGATTCCCGAATTAGATATTAATAAAACAAAACTTCAATATCAGGCTGAAGTATATAAACTAGCTACAATAATGGCTGTAGACCAGGAATTTGGTTCCAGTGTACTTTCAAACTATGAGAGGTTAACATATACTGAAATAAAAGGGCAGAGTGTGAGAGAATACAGCGATGTGAGAAACAATTATTTAAATACTTACCCTAATGGAATTTGGATTCGTGATAAAATTGATCCGGTTTATGAAGAATATGAGAAAGATGGTATTTATTGGATGAAATGCACTGTAACTGGTTATGCCAAAAAAATATTAACAACTAAAGTAGAATTTATTGCCAGAACATTGGATAGAACAGATTTTAAAAGGAACGAAACAGTTGAATTTAATAATGGGGAAAGTGCATATATCTATTTTAAAAGTCCTGAAAAGGGATACATTACCATATTTTTAGATGATATGGATAAAGTATATCGCTGTATACCTTATAGCAATACACCTGATATCGATCTAACAGTAGAGTCAAATCGTAGTTATATCTTTTTTTCACCTGAAAATGCCGATTATTTAGAAAAAAAGCAGTGTGTGGATGAGATCGAATTTTATACTCTCAAAAAAATGGAATACAATCAATTTTATATTCTTTTTTCTCCGAAACCATTTGAAGGGTATTTTATCAATCCGGTAACTAAGTTAGATAATGAATATACCGTACCTAAATCGATGAGCAGGGAAAATTTTCATGAGTTCCTAATTAATAACAGGTTAAAAAATAGTGAACTACAAGTCCAGATCATAGGCGTAACTATTAAACAATTACCTGATTGAATTTAAAAAATAAACTGATGAAACCAGATTTCAGAACATTTCTATTTAGTTTTTTGCTAGTTGTCAACCTGTTATGTCCGATAACTAGCATTGCCCAAACAAGGGCAAGAATTGAAAATGTAGGATTTATTTTAGATAGTAATCAGATAAAAATCTTTTACACTTTAGTAAATTCTAAACCTTATGAAAGTTTTAATATTACTCCAAAAATCTATAAAGTTTCAGGACAGCAGATCAATGCCAGAACGTTTACAGGTGATCTAAAAAATGTAACAGGCAATGCACTACATATAATCAATTGGGATATTGAAAAGGACGGGATTGCACTTGATAATGAAATATATGTAGAAATCACAGCTGAACTCGAAACATCACAAAAGAAAGAAAAACTACTTAATCCTCCTTCAAAAGCAATTTGTCTTTTAAACTCAGTGGTTTATCCTGGTTGGGGAAGCGCCCGATTGTCAAATAATAATTGGCACTATGTAAAAGGTGTTTTGGCTTATGGAACTCTTGTATCTGCAATCGTTTTTCACCAATTAGCCGAAACCAATTATGATAATTATATTACTGCTAATGATTATTCAACCCGAAATGAGTATTATAATAACGTCGGAAAATACACCACTTTATTTTATATTTTTCTTTCGGGAGCAGTAGCGATCTGGTCGGTTGATATTTTTACCGTAATGGTTTCAAAGGGCGATCATGATATGAAGATCAGCGGAATCCTTTTTCCAAGTGATAATTTATCAATAAATACTAATCAATTGACTTTAATTAGTTGTATAATTAAATTTTAAATATTAGGCTTATGGAAAAATATTTACTATTCATTTTGATTCATCTTTTTTCCTGGGGCTTAGTATTATCTCAAGAAAAAACCATTATTAAGGGGAAAAGTTATAACTCTCATGTAAAATATAAGCCAACACAGGAAACAAAGCGAATCAAAACAATACCAAATTTGAAGATAACCGAATTTGAGTTTAAAGATGAAAATGGCAATAAGATTATTGATGCTGGAGAACACTGTAAGGTTGACATTACAATAGAAAATAAGGGAAATGGAACCGCTGAAAATGTTATTTTAACAACAACCTTAGAATCAGATCTTCCAGGTATTTCATTTTTAAAAGAGCTATATGTGGGAAATATGGAACCAGGAGAAATTAGAGAAAAAACCGTGAATTTTTCAGGTAGAATGGAGCTTGTTGATGGAGAAATGGAAGTTGTTTTTAATGCCATTGAGAATAAAGGATTTGATGCTTATCCATTGACTATTAAAGTTAATACCCGAAGGTTCCGCCAACCAAAAGTCATCGTTAGCGATGCACTATTTAGTACAGATAAAGGAGGGGAGATTGAGTTGAACCAACCGGTAAATCTGAAGGTGCTTGTTCAAAATATAGGACAGGGAGTAGCTACCGATGTAGCAATTAAATTCTTGATCGAAAGGGCCAATTGCTTGATGCTTGATACAAACAATTACAGTATAAAACAACTTGAAAGCGGGCAGTCAGAAGAAGTTAATTTTTCTTTTATTGCTACCCGTCGTTATACATACAAGAACATTCCTGTACAAGTTGATTTAGCTGAGAAATACGGCAAATATGCAAATGACACAGTGCTAAAAATAGGTTTACAGGAAGAACTTGCTGCTACAGGCGAAGTAATTGTTATTGAAGGCGATACCTGGCAACCTGCTAATATTAAGCTTGCTTCCCTTGTACCCGATGTAGATCGGAATATTCCTTTGGATAGTATTGTATATCCCAAAAGGTTTGCCCTAATCATCGGTAATGAAGATTATAATAGCAAACAGAAAAGTATTGATAAGGAATCTAACGTTATTTTTGCCCGGCGTGATGCTGAAGTTTTTGCTAAGTATGTCTTAAATACTCTAGGTGTACCTAAAGAAAACCTTTTTCTTTTAAAAGATGCCACGGCGGCTGAAATGTATCAGCATATTGACTTAGTAAGCAAATTATTGACAAAGGTCGATTCATCCGAATTGATTTTTTACTACGCTGGTCATGGTCTTCCTGATGAAAACACACAAATACCTTATATGATACCTGTTGACGTATCGGGAACTAATCTTAGGAATGCCCTTAAGCTCTCCGATGTATATGAAAATTTAGGAAATACTAGCGCAAAAATTACAATTTTTCTCGATGCTTGTTTTTCTGGAGGCTCCAGGCAAGATCAACTCCTTGCATCACGATCAATAAGAATTAAACCTAAACCACTAGTGCCTGTTGGCAATACGGTTGTCTTCTCGGCCAGCAGCGGCGAACAAGTTGCCTTACCATACGAAAAGAAACAACACGGTATGTTTACGTATTTTTTGCTTAAAAAATTACAAGAAACGAGTGGAATTGTCCGGTATGACGAGCTTTATACATATTTAAAAGCTAATGTTAGTATCGAGTCTCTCAGGATCAATCATAAAGAACAAGACCCGGATATAATTACATCACCAGCTCTAGAAACAAAATGGAAAAACTGGAAATTTAAAAATACTTTTATTGAAGTACCACAAGAATATCAAAGAATACAGAATCATTAATTAAATAATTTATGAGACCAGGATTAATTCTATCAATGAAAAGTATAATTTTTTATTTAATAGTGATAGTTTTCTCATATTCCTGTAGCAATGATTATCCAAGAGTTGCTAAGCTATCAACAGGTGAAAACGTTGAAAATATTACATCTAACTCAGCTAAAATTAAGGGAACGATAGAAGATATTGGTGAGGGAATTGATTTATACGGACATTGTTGGTCTGAATTAACGCCAGTTTATAGTAGTGCAAGTACAAGCTTTACAGAAGCATCTCCGAATAAGACCTTTACAAGTACAGTTACTGGTTTAAAACCTGATACCAGATATTATATAAGAGCCTATGCTATAACATCAGATGATCCTATTTATGGTGAAATAATATCATTCATTACGCTGAAACAGAGTGTGAATTCGAATCCAGAATTGCCCACTGTTGTTACAGTTTCGGTATCAAATGTTACAGACTCTACTGCAGAAATAGAGGCGACTGTTACAGATGATGGCAATGCTGAAGTAACAATTAGGGGTATTTGTTGGAACACAAAACCTAGCCCAACTGTCAATGATTATAGACAACTTAGTGGTTCAGGTACAGGTAACTTTACCTGCCAGATTACAGACTTAAATGCAGAAACCGATTATTATGTAAGGGCTTATGCTACTAATGAAATTGGAACTGGTTATGGTAATGAAATCTTTTTTACTAATAAAACAAGTGGAACATTTACTGATAGTCGGGATGGGAATACATACAACTGGATCAGAATAGGAAACCAAGTATGGATGATAGAGAATATGGCTTATTTAACCAGCGTGAGTCCTTCGTCAGAAGTTTCAGAAATCAATCCCTACTATTATGTATATGATTACCAGGGAACTAGTGTTAGTGATGCTATGGCTACAAACAATTATCAGACTTATGGGGTTCTTTATAATTGGCCTGCTGCTATGGAAAGTTGTCCCTCAGGATGGCATTTGCCATCTGATAACGAATGGAAAGAATTGGAGATGTACCTTGGGATGAGTCAAAGTGAGGCTGACAATACCGATACACGTGGTACCGATGAAGGAGGCAAACTCAAAGAAACTGGAATGAATCATTGGGAAGATCCCAACCTCGGCGCAACCAATGAAAGCGGGTTTACTGCTTTACCAGGAGCGCATTGTAGCAGTGGTAGTTTTAGTGGCATTGGTTATTATGCAGATTTTTGGACCTCAACTGAGGAGAATAGTGAGAAAGCTTGGCTCAGGGCTTTGAATAATGAGCTTTCTGATATTTATCGTACAAATTACCTTAAGAAGGCTGGTCGGAGTGTTCGCTGTGTTAAGGATGAATAAGCTATTAATAATTAAAGAAATAACTCATATGTAGTATTTTTTAAAGATTCTTACCTCTGTTTAGATATGTATATTTTAATAAAGAAAGTGAAAGTAAGATAGTAAATATAATAGTTATATATAAATAATGGTAAAAAACTATTTGTTATGAAAAATTCAACACTTTTACAAATAAGATTAAAAACCGCCATATTTATTTCATTTCTGATTATCCCTCTTTTTAAAATTTACTCACAAACAACAATATGTGGTTCAAGTGGTACAGCCTCTATTTATGAAGGATTGCCAGATCAGAATCTTTCAAATGGATCCCTTATAGTAGGAGATGTTTCTGGAGATGAGTTCAGATCATTGATTAAGTTTGATTTAAGTAATATACCTTCATGTGCATCAATAACAGATGCTGCTTTAAGAATTTATTATTATTCAGGTTCGTCGTGTGCTGATCCGATCAATATTAGATTATATAGGATAACTAATTCGTGGAATGCATCAACAGTAACATGGAATAATGCTCCAAGTTATAATACAAGTAGCTATGCTTCATGGTATCCAAACTATTCAGGCTCTTATTTTGATTTACCTGTTACAAGTTTAGTAAACGATTGGATTACATACGGGAATAATGGTATTATTTTAAAGAAAAATTCCGGGACTGGATGTAGTGAGTTTTATCAATTAAACTCAACTTATCCTCCCATACTTTTAATCACTTATACTTTTGGAACAAACTCAAATGCACCATCCGGGGCAACTGCCAGTCCCAGTTCTGTTTGTTCAGGAAGTTCAACAACATTAAATGTATCCGGTGGATCATTAGGAACAGGTGCTTCATGGAAGTGGTATTCGGGTAATTGTGGTGGAACATATGTTGGAACAGGGAGTTCAATTAATGTTAATCCTTCATCAAACACTACATATTATGTACGGGCAGAGGGGGATTGCAACACAACGCCTTGTGCAAACGTAACAGTAACTGTAAAATCAACATCTACCTCTCCATCCGGGGCAACTGCCAGTCCCAGTTCTGTTTGTTCAGGAAGTTCAACAACAT
>CAYPOY010000088.1:10431-16979 GCA_964412395.1 uncultured Anaerolineales bacterium
TCCTTCATCAAACACTACATATTATGTACGGGCAGAGGGGGATTGCAACACAACGAGTTGTGTAAGTGTGACAGTAAGCGTAAATACAAATCCTCCTCTACCTGGAGCCATTTCAGGAGAAACTGAGCCATGTGCTGGATCAGTACAAATTTATAGTATTGATCCGGTTTCGGATGCAACATCCTATTTATGGTCTATACCCTCTGATTGGTCTTGTATTGAAAGTTGTACTTCAAATTTAATAACCGTTACAGTAGGAAATAATTCAGGGTCTATAACTGTAAACGCTAAAAATAGTTGTGGAGAAAGTGAGAACAGTAATATTGCTGTTATACCTCAAAACTGTACTTGTATACCACCTCAAGCTCCTGTCAATGTGATTGCTTCTGATGGAACTTATCAACAACAAATTTCCATTGATTGGGATGAAGTTTCAGGTGCTACGGAATACCATATTTTTCGTAATGGAGATTCATTGACAGCTACTATACATAACTATTTTACAGATGTGACAGCACCATGCAGCACATTATTATATGAAGTTTATTCTTCCAATGGTACTTGCCGATCAGAATATAGCGGGAATGATACTGGATATCTACAAGGGTGTAATAGTACAACTTCTCTGATATTTAATACTAAAACTATAATTAATTTATATCCTAATCCAGCAAAAAGAGAATTGTTCATTTCATTTAACACAGCTTTTACGATAACAACCAATATTATTATCTATAACGCACTAGGAAAAACAGTATTAATAAAACAAACTAATAATAAGGAAATACAGTCTATTGATATTTCAGATTTGCCTTCGGGTGTTTATTATCTGACACTATCTGCTGATGATAAGAAAATAATAGACAGATTCCTAGTTGAATAATAATCAATAAAGCCAGCTATATTACAATGCATTCAGATGAAGATATCATTTCAGGAATTACTAATAACCAGAATTGGGCAGTAACTGTGATTTATAAAACCCAGTATACATCAATAAAAAGAATGGTTTATTCTTTCAGAAATACAAGGTTGGAACCGGAAGATATTTTCCAGGAGGGGCTGACATGGACCATTTTAAATATCCGGGCAGGTAAATTCAGGGGTGAAAGCTCGCTGGCTACCTATTTAAACGGAATCTGCAGGAATATTTGCCTGAAACTACTAGCCAAACCTGATCCTGTAATCCCTGAAGAAAACATGGAAACAGAGGAACCGGAAAATGATAATTATTATGAATTGCTTGCCCTTATCAATGAAATCAAAAGACAAATGGGGAATAACTGCCGTGAAATTATTAACCTGCGCTTTAAACAATCGGAAGAAATACGAGAAACAACCCCTGCAGATAATAAATTACATGGCTTTGATGAGATTGCCCAAAAACTGGATATTACTGTTGAAAATGCCCGTCAGCGTTTTAAACGTTGTCTGGACCAACTCAGAGAAATGATTTTTGCACATCCTGAGTACCAAATTTTATTTGGCTAAAACATGAAAACAATAAATGACCAGGATTTTAACCTGATTGAAGATTTTATTTCGGGTAATTTATCACCCGAAGAAAAAAAGATATTCAGGAAACGATTGAACGAAGAAAAAAAATTGACAAAAGTATATCATTTCAGAAGCAAAATTGCGAAATACTGGAATGAGGCAGATTCGTACGAAACAACGAAGGAACATGTAAAAGAGATTTTTAAAAGGGAACAGAGTAAGAAAAAGAAATTTGTGACTTATTTATATGCCGCTGCTTCGGTAGTTATTTTGATAGGAATAACGTTTTTTTTTATACAACAACCGAAACGAGATTCATTCGATAACAGGCTTACAAATGTTGAAAATGATACTTCTACAAGTACTATTTCATCTTTATCAATAAACAAACAACCTGAGAAAGGTTCACAATTTGTAATTCCACCTGAATACACACCGCATGATACATTAATTATTCAACGGACTAAAGATTTCAAGGATAATGGAAAAGTATATATAAAACGCACTGCTGACACTGCAATTGTCAAAGAATATGTCCTTAAACCTGGAGAAGATTCCCTGCTTATTCCGTTGAAAGAAATTGAGCCGGGCAATTATCAATGGATATTATTCGGGAGCAAATTTTCAGGAAGTTTCATTATTAAGGAAATTCCTGAAATCAAAAAGTAATTGTAAAAGATTGGTATTATGAAAAGGATTATATGGATCATAGTAATCATATCAACCGGAAATGGGATTTATGGGCAGACCGATTCTATATTTGACGCATTTGACAAAGAATTCGAAGAATTCTATAAATCAGCAGAAAACGAATTCAACACATTTAAAGCACAAAATGATTCGGCATTCATACAATTTCTTAAAGAGAGCTGGGAAGAATTTAATGTGTTTCAACAATCACAACCTGTACGTCCAAAACCAAAGGTTCAGCCCGTTATTAAGGAAAAATTAAATACAACTCAGCAAAGAATTGAAATTGCACCGATTGACCATGATACTCTTACTCCCGAAAAACAAGTCGCAGATTCAATACTAATGGAATCGAACCCCATGAATTATGGATCACGAATCGTAACAAAGTCTTTTGATGTTTTCGGGGCAAAGGCAGAGATTTATTATTATCCGGATAATTTGCCTGCATTAAACCTAGTTAATCAGCAATCAATTATTTTGTTTTATATTGATTTATCTGACAACTGCTTAATTTGGAATTACAACATCAATGAATTGGAAAAACTTAAACAATCGTGCTATTTTAACGATTGGGGGTATTATAATATATTGGTAAAAGCGTCCGAAAGCATATTTAACAGTAAAAATGAGCAGGTTCTCTTTGTTTGGTATGCACTTGTAAAAAGCGGTTACAAGGTAAAAGTGGGGTATGATGACAGTAATATATACCTTTTATTGCCTTCCCAGCAAGAACTATTTAATATTCAGTTCTTATCAGAAAACGGGATAAAATATTATTTGTTTAACAATTCCAATATTCAGTCCGTTCAAATCAGAACATACCAGGGATTTTACACAGACGAAGCAAAAATATTCTCGTTCAAGTTAAATAAACTTCCTGAATTAGATAGTCGAAATATGGACTTTCGATCATTGGTATATAATCAAAAAAACATTAATCTTGAGTTCAATTCCGGCAGGATGGAGTTTTTGAGCAGTTATCCTCAATGCGATATAAATATCTATTTTGAACCGCCGATTTCTTCTTCAAATATCAATGCACTGGATAAGGTCTTTATCCCCATGTTTAAAGGAAAATCAAATCGGGAGAAAGTGGATATTCTTTTAAATTTTATACAAGGCTCTGTTGCATACGAAACCGATCAGGAACAATTTGGCAATGAGCGTTATATGTTTGCCGAAGAATGCCTGTATTATCCCTATTCTGATTGTGAGGATCGGGCTGTTTTACTTGGTCAGTTGGTAAAGCATTATACAGGATTGCCCTCTATTGGACTTGAATTTCAAACTCATGTTACACTTGCCGTTCATTTCCCTAGTGAGGAATATGGCGATTACGTAACGTGCAACGGAAAGAAATATTTTATCTGTGATTCGACTTATATCAATGCTACAAGCGGGATGATTCCAGAGGATTTGAAAAATGAGAAGCCGAAGGTTATTTTTTTCTAAACATTTATGTGATTATAAAGCATTTTGTGATGTTAAATAAATTCTAAACGATTGTTATGGAATCAATTAAAGAAAAGTTAAACTCCTTATATCGAGGATACTATTGTCCATCATTTTTTAAGTTACTAGTCAATACCAATAAGGATTTAGGCAATTTAAATGTAAGCATTCGGCTAACTACATACCCGGATATTTCGGACTAAGCTAACCCCTTTCCGGTTCTTTCTGGATTACTATTCCTTTTTCGGAGAACTTAGAACGATCCCTGATTTCTACAATGTATTTCGGAAAATTCCAGAAATTTCTACAACTCGTTAGTAATTTCCTGAAGTTTTTTGGAGGCTTTCCAATTATGAGGGAGGAGATCTGCCAGATCCAGGGAGTAATCGTTGTTATATGCGGGGATCCTTGACAGCACATCGGTGAGCCATTCCCTGGGGTTCACATCGCTAACCTGTATGAATTTATTTATTATTTGTGCGTCAGACAATTAGACCAATGAGTTAGCATAATAAGAATTTGGAAGCTCTTTGGCAAGTTATTGGAAATGTACTGGCCTGTGTGAGCTTGCCAATGTGCTTACATATTTGAACTGGATAACCAATCATTAATCTCGTTCAATATATATACAAAGTTTTGTAGTGCATTAGATTTTTCTTCTGGTTTTAATCTCAAAATATATTTGCAAAAATCCTCCTTATATTTATCATCAAATCTTTTTAAATAAATCATTTCATCCTGATTCAAACCCAATTTAAGTATATGATCTCTTAATGAATCATTTATTTTATCCCACCCTTTGGGATCTTTAAGAAATGTATCAAGATTGGGCCGATCATTAAGCCAATTATTTGAATTGGCTATTTTCCAATGATGAATATCAAAGACCTCCTCCAAAGTGACAGGAATATTTAAACCTTTTGCATAAAGCGGAATTAATGAACGTGCATGAGATGGGGTTAACTTTATTATTTTAAAAGTATTTCTTTCCATTGAGTCAGATAGTACTACTCTATTTATTTCTTTTAAAGCATCATTACCAGCTCTATCACCATCAAGTATTCCTATAGCTTTGTGATAGGCTCCATTTTCATCTTTTGATAAAGACTTTGCCCAAATAATTATTTGTCTAGCTACCCAACTGGATCCAGCACTTTTCTCAGATTTAACCTCAATCTTGCCAAGCGATTCAGGACTAAAAATTTCTATTGCCGTCTCAATCAATTTTTTGTCAGTAAGACCCTCTACAAATATTGTTGGTCTATAAGTAAAATAGGAATCTATAAATGTTTGCTTAGCATGATATATATGACTAATTAAATTTTTGATACTATTTTCCCATTCCTCAAAATTTGGATTATATATAATTACTTTCCATATAGAACTAAAATTTATTGCATATTCTGTATATTCTGTTAAACCAATAATATAATTTGGTACATTATAAGACTTTCGACTTATTTCTTGAATTACATAGGCTCCTCCATTTTCTACTGGATTAGTGTCATCATTTATTGGTAAGAATATATCTAATATTAATAAATCATATTTATTTTCTTTTAGTTTTTTTAGCGCAGATTTACACGATAGACCAGCATCAATTCGAAAATCATTAGATACTGATTTTATTGCTGTTACGATGTTTGCAATTTTAGTATTATCATCATCTATTATTAAAATATGCATTGCTATATGCTTATTATCATAGCATCTAATTCCTCAATCCACCTATTTTCTTGAGAGTTATAATACACTGCCCCATTGTAAAAGAATTCAAATTCTTTTTTTAATAGATTGTCTAATTCTTCTAAGGAAATCGAGTTATCACTGTCACCAAAATCATCAAACATTGTAATTAATATTGTTGGGATAGTTTTTTGCTTACGTTTTAGTTCTTTAAGGATTTTGTAACCGCCAAACTTCTGATATGTACTACCATAATCAGTTGGAGTTTTGTCCCATGTAGGTATACTCATGTCTAAGAGAAGTAAATCATAATTTTGACTTAACAGCTCCTTTAATCCACTTTGATAAGATTCACACACTATTATATTAATATTTGGGAATGACGACTGAATAAAGTCTTTTATATCATCAATTTTTTTATTGTCATCTTCTATAAGTAGAATTTTATTTAAATTCATATTCAGTAGTTTTTACTTCAAATGAAATTTCAATTTCAAGATTATTATTTTCAATATTATAATTGAAACAATAGTTTTTACTATTTAAATCATATGCGAGGATCCTTTTAATTTTATCAAAACCACTACCTCCTTCAATGTTTATCTTTTCAAGACCTTTATCATCTTTATGCCAATTAGATTTAACATTATCTAATACAGTTTTAAGTTTTTCAATATCAATGGAATCTTTTAAATTATTTGTATAAGAAAATCTTAATAGAGAATTTTCATAATTTGCTTTAATTACAATTTTTAAATTTTCAGAAATGATACCTGAGTGTCTAATTATATTGTCTAATAGAATTCGATTAATATAAATGAAATGATTACATGTCTGGCCAGCAAAATGAATATTTGTATTAATTTCATAGGTTGGATTTATTTTATATTTTGGATAGATAGAATTAGTAATCTCAACTGCTGTCTTAAGCAGTGCTTTAATGTCTATTATTAAATCCTTATTTGGATTAGAAAGGTTGAACCATTTAGAAATATTTTGAAGTTCATTATGAAGATTGGTACGGCACTTTATTAATGCAGATGTTAATTCTACAAAGGAATTGCAGCCCATAATATCTCGAATCTCGTCATTAAAATTATTAATAATCGTATTATAATTCTCTTTTATCTGGCTGTCTAATAATTCTCTAATTTTATCCAGATTAATCTGGGTTGTTTGATTTAATAGGTCAAAGATTATATTTAAAAATTCATCATAGT
>CAYPOY010000089.1:0-16977 GCA_964412395.1 uncultured Anaerolineales bacterium
GATGGAGATGATGGCCACGCGAGTGCCCGGCGTGCGGGTGACGGTGCGTATGCCCGACGTGAAAGGCGAACTGGCCAAACTCGTCGGCGCCATTGCCGCGCAGGGCTGGGGGCTATTGGCCTGCGGCGGCGCTCCCGCCCCCAAGGAGCCGGACAAATGGGATGCGGTGGTCAAGATTCGGTACGTACCTAAAGAAGAGATCGTTGCTGTTTTGGAGCAGGTTGAAGGGCAAGAGATCGTGGACGTGCGGGAGGTCTAGGAGGCGTGAAGTGTGAAACATGGTGCGTGATGAGACGAAACATGCATATCATTGAGGTACCGCAGGGGACATAGGGGACAGGGGGATAGGTTCGCTATGTCCCTTTTCGTGCGGGCCTCAAGTGGCTTTGGCAGCAGTTGCTGCTGAACTGGGGGAAGAGATGATCTGCTACGTGGACATAGAGCACGAAAAGGCGCTGCAAAGCCTGGAGAAACGGGCAGTTCACCAGGTTCAATGCGCGGATGTCAAACGGAGGCTGGAGGAAATCTCCGGTGAAGTCTGTCTGGTACGACACTACAAATACGTGACGCGAAAATGGCTCAACGAGGCGGAGATAAGAGCTCTGATCATCAGTGGCAACGCAACCGATTGGGCGGAGTACAACGAGGCGGACTTGCTCGAGATGTATCACATCATTCGGAGCGCTGAGTTGCCGATCCTTGGGCTCTGCGG
Organism: uncultured Anaerolineales bacterium; assembly: GCA_964412395.1. GTDB lineage: Bacteria > Chloroflexota > Anaerolineae > B4-G1 > B4-G1 > CAYPOY01. The sequence goes on from CAYPOY010000089.1 coordinate 713, forward strand.
TGGTTATCAGCTCATCGTTATGGCCCACGGAGCCCCTCTCGGTTCCATCCGGCGGCTGGAGGAGGGGGAGAAGGATCCATACAAGGACTTTGCACCGGGTTACTTCAAGGAGTGGGGCTTCGTGCCGGTGTGTGTTCTCAAACCGGATTCTCTTTTCGACAGCTTAGGGCGGGAGCCGGTCTTTCTCGCGGCTCACTATTGGGAGGTGAAGGAAACACCACCTGGTTTCGAATTGCTGGCGTCTTCCGATGCTTGCCGGATTCAGGCCATCAAGAGGGTCGGGAAGTTGGTGTATGGGACCCAATTTCATCCTGAAGCCTACACAGAGGGAAAGACCGATAACCGCAGTTGGCTGGTCGATCTTGCTTATCCTGAGGGCTACCCGGAAGAACAGATGGACGGGCGTAAGCTACTGGTCAATTTCTTCCGGGCGGCCGGTATCCTTGAATGAGCTGTTGTGCAAGATTCCGTATTGAAGGCGGAAAACGAGTTCCTGCAAGTCGCCGTTGATTTTTATCGCGCCCATCCCAATATGGGGGCAATGGTGTTGGAGTGCACCGGTATGCAGCCTTTTGCCCGCGCCATCCAGCGGGAGATTGACATCCCGATCTTTAGTTGGGGCACGTTGCTGGATTATGCCTACTCGGTGGTGGTCCACCGAGACTACTATGGGCATGTGTAATTCGGCCACACCAGGCACAAAGGAGATGCACGGATGAAAGCAGTTCGTTTGATCAAACCGGGCCAACCTTTGGAAATACAGGAGATTCCTGTCCCCCAGGTCGGTCCCAGAGACGTGCTGGTGCGGGTCAAGGCGGCCGGTATCTGTCATTCAGACGCACACTACCGGGCCGGGGTCTCGCTGGTAGATCCGCTCCCATTGACGCTGGGCCACGAAATCGCCGGCGTCATTGAGCAGGTGGGGGCGGAGGTCACTGATGTCAACAGCGTCAGCGTCGGCGACCGGGTGTGCCTCCACTATATGGTCACCTGCGGCGACTGTATCTATTGCAGCCAGGGCAGTGAACAGTTTTGTACCTCGGGCCAGATGCTGGGCAAGAACCGAGACGGGGGCTATGCCGAATACATCAGCGTACCGGCTCGCAACGCCTTTCCCCTGCCTGACGAGATCCCTTTCGAGCACGGAGCCATCATGATGTGTTCGTCGGCGACCTCGTTCCACGCGCTGCGCAAAGGCCGGCTGGAGGCGGGCGAGACAGTCGCCGTTTTTGGCGTCGGTGGGTTGGGTACGTCGGCAGTGCAACTGGCCCGGGTCTTTGGGGCACTGGACGTGTACGCAGTGGACATCAACGCCGACAAGCTCAAAATGGCTGAGGGATTCGGCGCTATCCCGGTCAACGCTGCCGAGACCGACCCGGTGGCTGAGGTCAAGCGGCTGACCGGCGGACGGGGCGTGGATGTGGCCCTGGAACTGATCGGCCTGCCTTTGACGGCGCGCCAATGCATCGAATCGTTGGCCGTCTTTGGGCGGGCGGTAGTAGTCGGCCTCAGCGACAAGACTGTCGAGATCGCGCCCTACCGCGAGTTGATATGCCGGGAAGCGGAAGTCATTGGCTCAGCCGATCACCTGGCTCACGAATTGCCCATCCTCATCGAGTTGGTTCGCCGGGGCACGCTGGACCTTTCTGGTGCGGTCACCGGTACCGTGCCCCTCGACGCCGATGAAATCAACGAAACGATGGACCGCCTGGAACGCTTCGGCGGCGACGTGCGCGTTGTAATCACACCTTGAATGCGGACAGGACTCGGGCCGTATGACCTGCATTACCCAAGTCTTGGCCGTGCCAGCCACAGGCGCTTACTATTACGAAGACCTGTCGGCCCTGCAAGCCAACCCCACCCCCCTGGCTGAGCAGTATTCCGCTACCCCGGTGACGCCTGGTTTCCGCCGCGTCCGTGAGGTGGCCGAGGCCGTCTCGGTAGGCCTCGTGCTGGACAGCGGTGAAGTGGCATGGGGCGACTGCGTGGCCGTCGCCTACAGCGGCAAGGCAGGGCGCGATCCGGTCTTCCGCACCGGGAAGGGCCTGTCCACGATCCGGCAGGTGGTGGCCCCGGTGCTCCAGGGTCGGGAGATCACGACTTTCCGCCAAATCGCCGAGGAAGTGGACGGTCTGCTCGAATCGGTGGAGGTCATCAAGCCGCTGCCTCGGCCTACGGGAATGACTCGCCGAGACCTGTTGATGGCACCGGCTCGCCTATGGCGGGCAGCCCAGAGGCAGGGGGCAGAAGAGGGAATCGCCCCTACGGAGCGCGTCACCGTGGAGCGCCGACTGCACACCGCCGTCCGCTATGGCGTCAGCCAGGCGTTGCTGAGGGTGGTAGCCCTGACACGAGGCGTGACGATGGCCGAGGTCATCGCCGAGGAGTGGGGCCTGCCGCTGCCTGATGCCCCTGTGCCCATCCACGCCCAGTCGGGCAGCGAGCGTTACCACAACGCGGACAAGATGATCGTCCGGCGGGTAGCCTCGCTCCCGCACGCCCTGGTGGACGACATTCCCGAGCAACTGGGCGAGGATGGCGCCAAACTGACGCGGTACGTCCGCTGGCTCAAGGAGCGCATCCAGGAACTGGGCGGCGCCGATTACCAACCAACCATTCACCTGTACGTGCATGGCGCATTGGGCCAGATCTGCCAGAACGACCTCGGCCGTGTGCTAGGGGAACTTTACGCCCTGGAATCGGCAGCGCAACCCTATCCGCTGCGGGTGGAGAGCACGGTGATTATGGAAAGCCAGGAGGCCCAAATCAAGGCGATAAAGACGCTGCGCGAGTACGTCCGCTTCCGCAAGATGAACGTGCAACTCGTCGTTGACGAGTGGGCCAACACCCTGGACGACATCCGTGCCTTCGTGGACGCGCAGGCCGCCGACGTGATCCAGATCAAGATGCCGGACCTGGGCAGCGTGCATAACTCGGTCGAGGCAGTGCTGGCCTGCAAAGCCGGGGGCATAGGCGCGTTCCTGGGCGGCAGTTGCGCCGAGACTGACCTCTCGGCAAAGGTAGCCGTCCACGTCGCCCTGGCCACCCGGCCGGACATCATCATGGCCAAGCCCGGCATGGGGGTGGACGAGGGCATTATGCTGGTGCAAAACGAGATGGCCCGCACCCTGGCATGGATCCAGGAATGCGCAAAACGATCGTGAGGGCTCGGTCGGGAGACCTTCGCCCATCATAGAGAGTTACGTTTCATGTTTCACGTCGAATGGTAACCTTTGTAGTAAAGGTTAAGGAGATAACTTGTCATGAAAGCTAGTAATTCTATCGCGTTCCTATCGCCCCAGTTCGCCGTTCTCTCGGATACCCAACTCCAGGACCTTCACCTGGCTGCCTTGGAAGTGCTGCGGCGCACAGGTGTCCGATTCCACCACCAGGAGGCATTAGGTATGCTGAAGGAGGCAGGAGCATTCGTCTCCGACGGGAATCTCGTCAAGTTCCCAGCGCGGATGGTGGAGGGTGCGATCGGCTCTACGCCTGGTCGGATCGTCATGTGCGACCGGGGCGGGCAGCCAGCGATGTTCCTGGAGGGGACCAGGACCTACTTTGGCACCGGTTCGGACTGTCCCAATTTCCTCGATCCCGAAACGGGCGAGCATCGCAAGTTTACCCAGACCGATATCATCAACGGCTATCGCCTGTGTGACGCCTTGCCCAACATTCATTTTGTCATGTCTATCGGCATTCCCTCTGACGTGGATCCGGAGTCGCTCTACGACTTTCAGATGGCCTTGATGCTGGAGCATACGACCAAACCGATCGTTTTCGTGACGAACGACCGGGCCAGTTGCCAACGGGCCATTGACATGGCTGCGGCCGTGGCGGGCGGCCATGAAGCATTGGCGGAGCAGCAGCATATCTTGCTTTACTCGGAGCCCAGTTCGCCGCTGCAGCAGTCGGAGACGGCGGTAGACAAGCTGTTGCTCATGGCTGAGTACAGGCTGCCGGTGGTGCACTCGCCGGGGCCGCTGATGGGCGGTACCGCACCGATAACGATGGCCGGTGGTCTGGTCATGTCGCTGGCCGAGATCCTTAGCAGCCTGGTTGTTCATCAGTTGAAGCGACACGGGGCTCCTTTCGTCTTTGGCGCCGGCTTGCACCATATGGACATGAGCGCAGCGCAAATCTGCTATAGCTCTCCCGAGTTCCAGCTCACCAAGGCGGCTATTGCCCAGTTGGGCCGATGGTATGATATCCCTACCTGGGGATATGCTGGCTGCTCCGACGCCAAGGTCGTGGACGAGCAGGCAGCCCTGGAGGCTATGTTGTCTGTGATCATGGCCAAGCTCAGCGGCGCCAACCTGGTTCACGACGTGGGTTATATGGAGAGCGGGCTGACCACATCTTTTGAGATGATCGTGTTGACCGATGAGCTCGTGGCGATGACAGACCACATTATGAAGGGGATTGAGGTCAGTGACGATACGCTGTTGGTAGATGAACTGGATCGGGTTGGCCCTGGTGGACACTTCCTGGATACCAAGGAGACACTGAATCGCTTCCGTGACTTCTGGTTCCCAGGTCTCTTGGACCGCAAGATACGGCCGCAATGGTTGGAGGCTGGTGGTACCACCCTGGGCCAGCGACTCAACGCCAGAGTCAAGGAGATTGTTGAGGAATACCGGCCCAGGCCTTTGGACCCGGAGAAGAAACGACAAGTGCAGGAAATTCTGGCCAACGCGGCAGGATAGCCCTTTGCGCTCAAAGCTCACGTTAAAGAGCCTATGGACATCAACTACCACGCTCACCAGACACCGCAGTTCCGCGTTCTGTCGGATCGGCAAATTGAGAGAATCTACCAGGCGACGCTGGAGTGCCTGAACCGCACCGGCGTCAATGTACTCAACGCCGAGGCGCGTGGTCTGTTGGCCATGGCCAGCGCGCGGGTAGATGGCGTGCGGGTGCGGATTTCCCCCCACATCATCCAGGACGCCGTCGCTGCCAACCCGCGCTCGTTCACTATCTGGGGGCGGGATGGCAAACACCGGATGCAGGTAGTGCCGGATCGCGTGTACTTTGGCCCCGGTCCCACCTGCACGTATTTTGTGGACCCGGAGACGGGCAAGCGGCGCAAGGCCCGCCGTGGCGATCCCGGCCTGACAGCCCTGGTGAGTGATGCCTTGGAGAACATTGATTACGTGATGGGACTGGGGCTGATCGACGACGTGCATCACAGGCTGGCCCCGGTGTACGAATTTGCCGAGTTGATCGCCAACACCGGCAAGCCGGTGCTGCCCTGGGCATATTCTCTTGAGAACATCTCTGACATCTACCAGATTGCTCTGGCCGTCGCAGGAAGCGAGGAGGCTTTCCGGCAGCACCCCTTCTTTGCTCTCTTCGCCACGTTTCAGGCTCCACTGCAGCATACCGACGAGGAGCTGGCTAACGTGCTCTGGGCCGTCGAGCGCGACATCCCCATCGTCTACCTGGGCGGCGGCACCGCCGGATCCACCGCGCCGGTGACCGGGGCAGGCACACTGGTCATCTCCCTGGCTGGAGCGTTGAGCGGCCTGGCCATCATCCAACTCAAGAGGCGCGGCGCGGCGGTGTGCATCGGCGGTGTGCCCCAGCCGATGGACCTGCGCACGGGCCGGCCGGCCTACGGTGGCCCGGAGATGAGCCTCTACAGCGCGGCTATGTCCGACATCTCCCGCTACCTGGGACTGCCCTTCATGGGAACCGCCGGGGCTTCCGAGGCCAAAGTGCTCGGCCTGCAAGCGGCCATCGAGAGCACAGTGCAGGTGGTGCTCTCCGGCCTGAGCGGGGCGACGCTGGTCCACGACGTAGGCTTCCTGGACTGCGCCGACATCGGCTCACTGGAGATGCTGGTGATGAACGACGAGATCATCGCCATGACCCGGCGCATCATGCGCGGCGTCGAAGTCAGTGATGATACGCTGATGCTGGACCTGATAGACAAGATTGGCCCGGCAGGAGAGTTTATGTCCGCCAAGGAAACAGCCCGGCGGTGTCGCGCCGAGATCTGGACTCCGACGTTGATGGATCGCGAGCCGTGGGTGAACTGGGAAGCGGCTGGCTCACAGACGATGGAGGGCCGCATCAAGGCGCGGCTGCGGGAGATCCTGGCGACTCACAAGCCATCGCCCTTGCCAGAGGGCGCGGTGGAGAAGATCGAGGCGATCCTGGAGGCAGCCGAGGCGCGCGAGGGGCAATAGCAGGAGGAGCAAATTCGATAATCTTTTAGGAGGATGATGCCATGACCCAGGATATTCTTGCTTTTCCCCAGTTGAGAATGTCAAGTCAGGAGCAGTGTGAGGCGATCCAAAGGGCAGCAAGGACATGACCGTCCGTGCCATCGCGCGCGCGAGAGAGATACTGGCCGGGCACGAGGTACCGCCCTTGCCGGAGGAGGCGGAGAAGGTGATTGCTGAGGTAATCAAGACGCGGGAGTCCCGGTAGTGCTCGCCGACCCTACCAGAGTCCCGGTTTAGCGGCATCACTTTTGTACCCGTTCAGGAGGCAGATCAGAAACCGGGTTTTTTGGTGCTCCGCAAGTGCAGCAGTATTGGTTGCAGGTGCTTTTCCACTGTCAGGGAGACTTTCCTGTACGAAAAACTCGGTTTCTTGGCCCCTACGTGAACGCTTACTCACTTTTTTCCAGGCTGCCAATAGTGTTTTCCAGGCTACCAATAGGCCTTCCAAGTCTTCCAGCAGTTCTCGCCATGCAGGCAAGTCCTTGTAGGGGATGATCACTGCCGGTGCTGGCACGGGAGCCGGAGCCAGGGAATGGTGGCGGCGCTGAGGACATCGTTCAGTGGCAGGATGCCCGGGGAGATTGGCACGACGCCGAAGGGTGGCGGGGAACCCTGGACGTGGTTGGTGAAGACGGGGGAATTGTGGGCAGGAAGGTTTTGGTCAAGAGAGCGAGGGAGTTTTTCAGATTGAAAGCGTCCACGTACACCTGGATATTTTGAGCGATACGGTCCACGACGAAGTCATGAGGGGCTGGGAATTCGCCCGGAAACCCCCAGCGCAAGTTGTCGTACAGGCGCTTGCGGGCGGCCAGCACCTGTGGATCGGCCCAGATGTAGCGAGCGCCGGTGGCGACCAGCCATTCCTGCCTGGAAGGCGTCAGTTCGTTGAAGCTAAGGCCGACTTCGTCAGGGGTGAGCCACTTTCGCCAGCGGTTGGATCCTACTACAGCGGCTTTGAGGGCCATCCTGAAACCAGAGGGTGAGAGGGTCGAATTGTTCTGCACCAACCGGGTCTCACGAGCACAGAGTTCGTGCAGAGCCGCCAGCTCGGTCGCAGTGAGCTCCGGGCCGACGTTGGCCCCTCCCACGCCCATGGCCGGGTAGTCGGCGGGGTTGGCCACCCAGTCGGTGTAGTGGCCCTTGACCAGCGAGCCAAGTGGGGCGACCCGGTCGTATAACCGGCGGGCGCTGTCCGGGTCGAAGGTGGTGGTGTGGAGGTCAGTCCCCACCTTGCCCACGATAAAGCACGGCCAGGCGTGAGCCAGCCCCACGGCCTTCAGGCGGACCTGCAGCCCGGTAAGAAACTGGTCAAAGTTGTCCAGGTCCACCAGCCCTCCGTGCACCTCTTCCGTGCCGACCTCGTAAGAGATCGGCGGCAGTCCCAACCGCTCGCGCTCAGACTCGGCGTGAGCAATCAACTCGACCGTGCGCTCGACCACCACCTCGATCCGCGGCGGCTGCCCGGTGGGGAGTGTCCGATCCACCGTCGGGTCAACGTGCAGCAGGGCGTACCTGGCCTCCAGGCAGGTGGTGAGTGTGGCCTTCACCTCGGCCATCGTCTCTTCGAGGCTGAGCCGGTCGCGGGTGTGGGCATCCTTCAACCAGGGCCCACCGTGGTCGAGGCAGGGGTAGAGTGGCGAGGCACATTGGTGTCTCGCGGCCAGTTCCCTCATCCGGGCGACGAAAGTCTGTGGAGTCCAGCCGGTGTAGCCCCCGTCACGGTCCACCTGGTTCAAAGTGGCCGCAAATAGCATCGGCATGTTGTTGGCCGCAGCGATTTTGACTGCGGCCTCCAGCATCGCGCCGGAGTTGGGACAGACGGCGAGCAAGGTGATCTGTGTGCCGCTGGCGCGCAGGTTTATGATCCTGTGGACAAGTTGCTTGATACTTATCGGAGTCTGAGTGTGGATGCCAGTCATTGTGTTTGGGCCTCCAAAAAGGACAACACCTGCCTACTGGTAGGCTGGGCGGCAGTGCCGCCATAACCCGTAGTGGAGAGCGCTCCGCAGGCATTGGCAAAGCGCAGCGCCTCCTGCAGCGGCAACTCTCGGATCACGTGGGCATAAATGAAGCCGGCATTGAAAGAATCGCCCGCTCCGGTGGTGTCTATCGCATTGACCTGGAAGGCCGGGCTGTGGACGATCTGGCCGCCGCGCAGGGACAGCGCCCCGGATGATCCGCGCTTGACGACCACCAAGCGGGCGTGCTGCGCCAGTTTTCGCAGGGCCACCTCGGTGTCGCCTGCATCGCCCGCGCTGGCGATGGCGCGGGCCTCCTCCTCGTTGGGCAGGAAGATGTCCACGTGCTCCAGCAGCGCCAGCAGGTCGCCGTTGCCCCATCTTTCGTCCGGGTCGTGGCCAGTGTCGAGCGAGACGGTGAGCCGGGCACGGTGCGCCTGGCGGAACAATTCTGGCAGGCCGGACTGCAATCTCCGTTGCAGAAAGTAGGAGCCGACGTGGACGTGGCTGTAGCACCGCAGGATGGATGTGTTGATGTCTTCCAGGTGCAGGTGGGAGATGCATCCCAGGTAGGTAACCAGAGCGCGGTCTTCGGGATAGGTCAGCGAGATGGTTACGCCAGTGCGCATCACATTGTCACGGATCACGTGATCCGTGCCCACGCCCAGGCGGCGTAATTCTCCGACGACAAAGTTGCCGTAGTAATCTATGCCTACCTTGCCGAGAAAGTCCACCTTTGCGCCCAAGCGGGCCATACCCGCCGCGCAAATGGCAGAGGAACTGCCCATTACGGCGTATAGGCCGTCGGCCAGGACCTCCTGGCCCAGGGTTGGAAAAGCGGTCAGCCCACTGGCGATTAAATCTACGTTCAGCTCACCGATAACCAAAATCCTTTTCGTCATATTTTCCTCACGTTTATCGAGCGTACCGGCCTGGAAGAGTCGGCGTCAGATGGGGCTGCAGCCCGGCGACCCTGTTCACGGCGGCGTGGTTGCCATAAGTTACCAGAGCGCCGCACTCGCCAAGGTCCGGCACGGGGCAGCGACGCGGTTTGCATCCCATCATCAAACAGCGAGCGTGGGCTTGCAGCCTATACCCTAAAATGCTCAAACTGCGGCAAGTAGTCTTGATTCCGTCGCAGCATCTCGTTGACCATCTCTTCGATCTCGGCCAGCGAGAGGACGGCGGCGGTCAGCGGGTCGTGGGCGATGGCCTGGAAGACCAGGCGCGGGTTGCCGGTCAACGCCGCTTCGACGGCCATTTCCTCGACCGTCGAGTTCAGGGCTGTCAGAACCGCGCACTGTGGGGGAAGCGGCCCCACGTGAACCGGGTGGAAACCGGCTTTATCCACAAACACGGGCACCTCCACGCACGCTCCCTCCGGCAGGTTGGTGATCAGCCCGGTGTTGGGCACGTTGCCGTTGAATGAGAATATCTCGCCGCCCTTCCAGGCGTTGATGATGTAGGCTGCGTATTCGTGCTCCCGTTCCAGGCTGATGGGTGTGTCGTCGGCAAACCACTGTCTCGCCTTGTCTTTCCAGGTGTGCTCTCGTGCCTGGTACTCTTTGAGGATGTAGGCATACTCGCCGGGGTTCCAGCCGGTGCCGTGGGTACAGTACTTTTCGATCAGATCGGGCCGCTTGCGGAACCACCAGTTGTACTCCGAGTTGTGGCCGCTGGACTCGGTGATGTAATAGCCGAGGTGGAGAAACATCTCGTTTCTGACGATCTCCTCGTTGTAGATGTCGGGCCGTTTCACCGCCTCGCGGATGAGTGGGTAAGCGTCTTTGCCGTTCCACTCATACTTGAGGTACCAGGCCTGGTGGTTGATGCCGGCGCAGATGTAGGTGATCTCTTTGTACGGTGCGCCGATCCAGCGGGCGAGCATCATCGCTGTGCCCTGCACGCTGTGGCAGAGGCCCGTCAATTTGATAAACGATTCCCGCTGCATCGCCCGGCACAACATAGCCATCGGGTTGGTATAGTTCAGAAAGATAGCGTCAGGGCAGTAGCGTTCCACGTCCTTGATGATGTCGAGCATCACCGGGATGGTGCGCAGCGCGCGGAAGATGCCGGAGGGGCCACGCGTATCACCGATGTTGGTGTCCACTCCGTATTTCTTGGGGATTTCGATGTCGTGCCGCCACACCTCGGTGCCGCCGGACAGGATGGTACACAACACCGCGTCGGCCCCTTTCAATGCCTCTGCGCGGTCCATTGTCGCCTCGACTTTGGCCGGGTAGTTCCCCATATCCACGATGCGCTGCACCGACCTTTGCGCAAACTCCAGTCGCTCGGCGTCAATATCCATCAACGCCAGCGTCGCGTCTTTGAGCAGGGGAAAGGTCAGGATATCCCGCGCCAACCCGCGCGTAAACTCCAGGCTCCCTGCACCGATGAAAGTGATCTTGGTCACACTTTGACCTCCTCGTGGTGAATCCAAAACACATATGTCCGTTCCGCAGCAGGTAGTAACTGTTGACAGAGATGGTCTTACCGCCGGGTGAGGGCCTCCCCAGAATCAATCCGGCTCGTGTCCCTCATTGATGATCAGTTGGCCCAGCGAGCGCACGGTCACGAAGGGGACATAGCCCCGGGCCTGGGCGCGGGCGTAGGCGTCGTCAATCTGCTCGGGGCGGCGGGTGTAGTCAATTGTCAGCACCAGTTTACCCGCCTCCACCCATTGGTCGAGGATGGCCTCCCGTTCGGCGGTCCAGTCGGCCGGGGAGGGTTCGTGGTCACGGGGGTAGCCGTAGTAGAGGTCCTCCACGCCGATGCCGGTGACCGTCTCCAGGTAGTCGGGGAAACAGATGCCCAGTTCCTCGGCGTTCTGGGGGAAGACGCCGAAGCCAGGGTGTCGCTCCCGCGCGTACTCTGCCAGGCCGATGACGAAATCGGCCATCTCTCGCACCGCCGTCTCCCGCCCTTGCTCCTCGTAGTATTCGTAGGCGTCCACCCGGTCCAGGTAGACCCCGTCAAAGCCGAGTTCCATGATTTTGTCCAGGTAGCCCTCAGGCGAGCCATAGATGATGGTCTGCCAGTCCGGGTCCCAGTAGCGCACCCAATAATCGCCAGCCCAATCCGGGTCGGATTCGTCCAGCCACGCGGGTGGGGTCTTCCCCCATTCTCGCTGCCAGTAGAAGCGATAGGTCTCGGCCTGCCCGATGCTCATGTAGCAGAGGACGATCTTTTCCCCGCCGGGGCTGTGCTTGAGATTCTCGATCACCTCCCGGCTGCCGCCGGCGGCCCCGATTTGCAAGACCAGCAGGTCGTAGGCGGTCTCGCCGATGCGGTCGGGCCGGGCGCGTTGCAGTTGGTAGAGGAAATCGTTGACAGCAAGCCAGTCAGGGGTGGATTGGGGACGGGGGGACGGGGAGACGAGGGGAGGAGGGGATGGGGACGTGGTTCTAGTGCACCCTGTCATTACCCAAGCGGTAACAAGTAAAACGGCAGTTACCCATACAAGGCCTTGCCAGTGCCCAGTTCCCATTTCGACCATTACCTACCCCTCTCCACTTGCAGACTTGCAAACTTGCAACTTGCTTACTTGCAGACTTGCTTACTTGCTCCCTTTTCACTTAAGCCCACTCATGGTGAAACCCCGCACGATCCAACGCTGGAAGAAGAAGTAGACGAACAGAACAGGTATCACGACCAGAACTGTGGCCGCCATGACGATGTTTTGCCGCTCGCTGTGCTGCGAATTGTACCAGGTCAGGATGACGGGCAGCGTGCGTCGCTCGACTTTGGTGATGACCACCATCGGCCATAGATAGTTGTTCCAGTTCCCCATAAAGTTCAGCGTGCCCAGCGTGGCCAGCGCTGGGCCTAATTGCGGCAGCACGATGCGCCAATAGATCTGCCACTCCGACGCGCCGTCAATCCGGGCGGCGTCCAGCAGTTCGTTGGGGAGCGTCTCGATGAACTGCCGCAGCATAAAGAGGCCGAAGGCGTCCATGGCGCTGAACACAACCAGCCCCCAGAGGGTGTTGAGCAGGCCAACTTTTGCCAGGATCAGGTACCCAGGGATCATCGTCATCTGGCTGGGAATCATCATCCCCAGCATGAACCAGCCGAAGAAAATCCGCTTGCCCCGAAACTCGTACTTGGCGAAGAGATACCCCAGGAGCGAACTGGTGAAGAGCGTAGTGAGCACGTTAATGATGGCGACGAAGGCGCTGTTGCCATAGAAGCGCAGGAGCGGGATTTTGGGGTCTTGCAGGATCGTCCGGTAATTGTCCAGTATGGGGTTCTCCGGCCAAAACGTGGGCGGGACGCGGATGAGTTCTGTCTGTGTCTTGAAGGAGGCCAGGATCATCCACACGAAGGGCATCAGCGTCATCGAGAGCCCCAGTATCAGCAAGAAGTAGACCAGGAAGCGTCCCAGGTGATGCCTGGCCCTGGTCAGCCCTGTTTCCTTGCTCTGTGCGTGTGTGTGCATCATCGTCGCCATATTAGTACTCCCATTCAGTGCGCAGCAGCCGCATTTGGACTACGGTAATGACCATCACCAACACCGCCAGCACGAAGCCGATGGCGGCCGCCCAGCCCATGCGCTGGTAACGGAAAGCATTCTCGTAGATATCGAGCACCAGGACGCGGGTCTGGTTGTTGGGGCCGCCCTGGGTCATCACCTGGATGATGTCGAAGACCTGGAATGAGGAGAGCATCGTCATCACGCAGACGAACAGGAGCGTGGGGCGCAGCAACGGCACCGTCACGCGGGTGAAGACCTGCCAGGCGTTGGCCCCGTCGATCATCGCCGCCTCCTTGAAGTCTTTGGGGATGCCCTGCAGGGCGGCGATGAAGATCACCAGGTTGTAGCCGTAGTCCGACCACAGGTAGGCTGCAATGGTCGCCCACATGCCCACCGACACGCCCAGGAACTGAGCCCGGGGGTCGGAGAGCCAGGCGATGGGGGTGCCGCCAAACAGGCGGATGATGACGTTGAATAACCCCTGCTGAGGATCGTAGAGGTAGCCCCACATGTTCGCCACACCCACCGCCACGGTGACGACCGGCAGGAAGTAGATGGCCCGGAAGGCGATCTTGAGCCGGCCGCTTACCGACTCGATAAGTGCCGCCAGCGGCAGCGTGATCGCCAGGTTGAGGGGGAGTACGGCGAAGGCAAAGATCAAGGTGTTCTTGAGGCTGGTGCGGAACAGGCGGGCCTCCAGCGATACCCCGTTGATCATGTTGCGGAAATGCTCCAGGCCGACAAAGGGATTGCTCCCTCCCAGGCCCAGGATTGGGCCGCCAGCGCGCCCAGGGCTGTACTTGAAGAACATCAGCGCCAAAGCCCAGCCAGTGGTCAGGATCCCGACGCTGCCGTACAGGATCGTCGGGATGGTGACGCTGAGGATAAAACGGTGCTGTCCGGCGGCAAGCCCGCCACGCCGCCGCTTCATCGCTCTTGATCTCAATGCACGTGCGCTCATAATCATTTCCCTTCGGGTGTGGGGTGTAGGGCGGAGTAAGGAGTGGGAAGGGAAATGCTTTTGCTACTCCACTCTTCCTTTACTCCCTTGCTCCTTACTCCATACTCCCTAGAATGTAGCGTTGGCCTCGGCGTCCATCATCTCCAGGGCCTCATCCACTGTCTCCACCCCCTGTAGCACGTTCAGGATGTGCGGGAAGACGATCTCGTATATGATCAGATCGCGGTCGGGCATGCTCCCCAGATAGGAGCCGTAGGGGAGAATGTCCAACGCCTTTGCGACCCAGGGCATCGCCTCGGCGACCTCAGCCGATTCGGCGACCTCCGGGATGGCGGGGATGGTGCCGCTGGTGATGTTCCACTGGAGGGCATTGTCAGGGCCGGTCGCGACGAACTTGGCAAAGTCCCAGGCCTCTTCCTGGTGCTCGCTGTTGGGGGAGACGACCAGTCCCCAGCCGGAGTCGGCGACGAAAACCGGGTCACCTTCCATGGGTGGGAGGAAGAAGTAGTCCCACTCGTCTTCGAAGTCTGGGTAGCCAGCCCTCCCCTCCGCGATGGCCCACGTCCCGATGTACCCCAGGCCCACCCGGCCCTCGAAGAAGGCATCGCCGACCCAGTTCTCGGCGTCCTCGAACAACACCGGGTCCGACACGCCCATCTCTATGGCATCGACCATCCACTGCAGCGTTTCCCTGGCCTCCGGCGTGTTGAAGGTGAAGCCGCTCATATCGTCGTTCCAGTAGTCGCCGCCGTGCTGGCGGATGCCGGCCAGGAACGAGAAGGCCGCAGCGTCGGAAGAGGCGAAGTGGAAACCGGCCACCGTCATCAGGCCGGCGTCGTCTACCTGGGCCAGGGCCAGCGCATCCTCCAGCACGTCGTCCATGGTCTTCCACTCGGGCGGGTAGGTGAGGCCGGCTGCCTCGTACATAGTCTTGTTGACCAGCACGCCGCCGTACTCGCAGTTGAACTCTTGCGGCAGGCCGTACAGCACGCCGTCCACGATAAAGCCGCCGATGGGGGCAGCGTAGAACAGGTCCTTGGCCTGCGACACGGTCATGATGTGGTCGGGGGCCGGGGATAGCCGTTCGGCGTACTCAGAGGTCCAGGTGCCGAACAATTGCATGATGTCGGCCTCCTCGCCTGCTGGCATAGCCGTCTGCAGGGTTTGAATGTAGGTATCGTACTCGAAGGTCTCCAGGGTGATCTCGACGTTCGGGTTGGCTTCCATGTAAGCGTTGATTAGCGCCTCGTAGCCCACGTTGAACGCTTCGTTCTGGTGCGCCCACATGCGCAGGCTGATAGTCTCTTCGCTCGGCTCGCTGGGGGGAGCCTCGGTCGCTTCTTCAGTCGCAGGCGCACCGCAGGCAGCCAGACTGAGAATCAGCAGCGCAGCAAGTATACTGAACAAAATGTGCCTTTTCATCTCTTTCCTCCTATTAGTTTTGTTTGGAATTGCACAACTTGAGTATGACTAATTCTCCCGTACTACGATAGCGATCACCTCCTTCACGTTACTATTCGTCGTATGCTTTAGTCTCGGAGCCCAGGGATCAGCCGCTGCACATTTCGAAGGTACAATTTCTCCAGTACGTCGTCCGGCAGGCCGATGGCATCTACCGTCCAGTTGCCCTGAATCGGGAACCCCGGGTGTTCGATACACTGTTCGTCTGTCTCAAAGAAGCGCCAGTGGCCTTCGTAAAATTCCCTGAACTCTGCCACGCCCCGCTGTGTTCGATCATCGAAAACGTCCCAGCCAATCACCAGATCGGTGCCGAAGAGCACCCGATCCTGGTGCTTGAGGAAAAACGTCCGCACCTCCTCGACCGGGTGACGACCGATCTCGCCGATGCGGGAGCTGGTGTCCACGTAAAAGTTGGGGTAGCGGTCCAGGCAAGTGTCCACATAGGCCAGGTTCTCCGGGTAGTTGCCCAGGTGCGCACCGATGAATGTTGTACCGGGGTGGTGCTCGATGACGCGGTTGCGCTGGGCCAGCAGGGTGTCGTGGTCGGGGAATCCTGGCCCGCCAAAGTGCCAGTCGGGATGACATTGCAATTCCTCCCGACGCTCGTTGTTCTCGTCCAGTGGCTGAAAGAAGGCCACGGGGTCGGCCACATGGATGAGCACGGGCACGCCGAGTGCCCCGGCCTTGGCCCACAGTGGATCCAGGCGGGGGTCGTCCACAGGGATAAGGTTGCCGTCGGTGTCCTTGTGGCGCAGTCCCAGTTCCTTGAAAATCTTGAGCCCGCAGGCTCCGGCCTCTACCTTGCGCTCCAACTCTTCCGCCATGCGCTTGCCGAAGCCGGGCGAGGTATCTCTAAAGTCGGGGGTGGGGAAGTAGACCATACGCTCTCCCAGCACGTTGCGGAAGGCGCGTAGCCCATCCTCAAAGGGAATGTCGTGCACCCAGAGGATGCCCAGATTCACAACCCTGCTTATACAGTTGGCCTCCATGATCTCTGCCATAAGATCGGCCTTATCGGGACTAAAGTGAATGTGGGCGTCAATAACAGGACGATTATGTGGAGAATGCATCTTGTCACTGCCTTCGGATCGTTTGAACGATCAGCCCGATGCCTGAGCCTTTTGGGGTCTCCTTGAATTGTTGGGAAACTTGACAAAAATGCACCTCCCAGGCAAAGT
>CAYPOY010000090.1:0-16930 GCA_964412395.1 uncultured Anaerolineales bacterium
CGAATTCTGGCGCGAGGTGGTGGACCGCGTGGCGCAAGAGGTGCCAGACACCCTGCTACTGGCCGAAGCCTTTTGGTTGATGGAGGGGTACTTTGTCCGCACGCTCGGCATGCACCGCGTGTACAACAGTGCTTTTATGAATATGCTCAGGGACGAGGACAATGCCAGGTACCGCAGCGTCGTGAAGAATACACTGGAGTTCGATCCACAGATTCTAAAGCGGTACGTGAATTTCATGAACAACCCCGACGAACGCACCGCGGTGGATCAGTTCGGCAAGGACGACAAGTATTTCGGCATCTGCACGATGATGGCCACGATGCCGGGCTTGCCGATGTTCGGGCATGGTCAAATCGAGGGGTTTACCGAGAAATACGGGATGGAATACCGCCGGGCGTACTGGGACGAACAACCGGACGGCTATCTGGTCGAGCGGCACGAGCGGGAGATCTTCCCGCTGCTGCGCCGGCGGGTTCTGTTTGCCAGGGTGGCGAACTTCCTGCTGTACGATTTCTTTACCCCGGAAGGCTACGTCAACGAGGATGTCTTCGCTTACTCGAACCGCGTCGGTCCATCGGCTGCGTTTACCCCGAGCGAACTTGTCCTGAGCGAGGCCGAAGGAGCCGAGGGACTCGGGACAGGCGATGAACGGGCACTGGTGGTCTACCACAACAAATACGCCGAAACCCAAGGATGGATTCGAACCTCCGTCGCCTATGCTGTGAAAATCAAGACCGGGCAGGAGGGCGGGAAAGTACTGGTGCAGAAATCCTTGGGCGAAGGTCTGGCGCTGCATAACGACGGAGATACCTTTACGATCTTCCGGGACCACGTCACCGGCCTGGAATACATTCGGGACAGCAAGGAGATGTTCGAAAAAGGGTTGTACGTGGAGCTAG
The DNA here is from genome assembly GCA_964412395.1 of uncultured Anaerolineales bacterium. Classification (GTDB taxonomy): domain Bacteria; phylum Chloroflexota; class Anaerolineae; order B4-G1; family B4-G1; genus CAYPOY01. The sequence continues at coordinate 900 of CAYPOY010000090.1, forward strand.
GTGCGTACAAAACCCACGTCTTTCTTGACTTCCGCGAGGTGCAGGATAACGAATGGCACCAGTATGCTCAACTGACGGCCTATCTGAACGGACGCGGGGTGCCAAGTATTGAAGAGGCTTTGAGAGAAGTACTCCTGCAACCTGTTCATCACCCGTTTAGGGAACTGGTCAATGCACGCCTGTTCCGCCGGCTCATGGATGCCTGCGTGACTGAACCGGAGGTGAATCAGCGAATCGGCGAATCGGCGAGGAGGCGTGAGGAACTGGCATGCGAGGTGGAACGGAAGACGGCTCACCTGCTCCGCGAGATAATGCGAATCGCGAATCGCGAATCGCGAATCGCGGAGGAAGAATTACGGGCAGCGGCGGTTGCACGGGAGGTCCGGCAGAAGTTGGAGGCAATGCTGCAACTGCCCGTTCTGGGAAGTCGCTTCCCCCTCCAACACGAAACCAGGTTTTTTCTGCAAAACCTGGTTTCTGGCCTGCGCGACGATCCGGCGGCCTGGCCCACACTCCTGGGATGGCTCTTCACACACGCCCTGGGGAAAGTTGTGGACGAGGCAGACTTTGAGCAAGTCAGCCGCAGTTGGATTGACGAGTGGCTGCTGGGCAAAATTACGCTAGCTGCACTGCAAGACCTGGGACTGGACGAGGGCACGGCCTGGCGGGCAGTTACGACGATCAAAGTGCTCACCAGTCACCAGCGCTGGTTCGAGATGCAGGCCCCCAGGAAGAAGGAGAAGTGGGCATATCAAGTGTTGGAGTCCTGGCTGAAAGACGACGAGGTGCAGCAATTCCTACAGGTGAATCGCTACCGGGGTATCCTGTGGTTCAACAAGGAAGCGTTTGAACAACTGTTATGGTGGATGTTGCTGTCAGCAGTGGTTACGATCAGCGCCGATCCTCTTCGCCAGGCAGCCGAGGTAGCCCAGGAGATAGTTACGGCTTACGACATCGTGAAGAAGTTGCAGCGGGCTGAAGAGGAATCCGGGTATCAGGTAGAAAAACTGCTGGAAGCCGTGAAGAGCTGATCGTCTTCGGTGACTTCCAGGAATTCCTGGTGCGGGGCTTGTGGACCATCTCGAACAGGTGATAAGCGGTCGTACACCTGACTTGTTCAGCCGGCCGAACCGGCATATAATGCAACCAGGAGGTGAAAGCGACGAGCCAGACGACCGTGACCCTGACCCTGCCCAAGTTTACTGAACACACTGAGTGTTGAGCCTCTTTCAGTGCCTTCAGCGTATTCAGTGCCTCAGTGGTTCAAAGTCCCCAAAGCAAAGGAGGAGAGCGATGTCCGTCCGCAAACTGAGCGCAGCGCTGGCCGTACTCCTGATTTTGGCCGCCTGCGGCCCGCCTATTCTCGCAGTCCGGCAACAGCGTTGAGGTAATGCTCCTTGACCCAGCCCAGTGTCTGCGTGGCGATACGACGTAGCTCCAGTCGGCACGTTTGCAGGACCATAGCCTTCGTCCGGCCCATTCTGGCCCAGAAAGGCAAACCCGCCGTCGCTATGAGCCCCAAGCGGAGGGCGTTTGGACCACGAAGGTCGCGAAAGAACGCGAAAGCCACGAAAGCTTTCGCGCTTTTTGTGCCCCTTCGCGTGCTTCGTGGTCCAAGACCCCGTGCCCAGTCAGCGCACCAGAGTTCTTCCGCGCCGTAGGCCTGCCGATCAGAACATTGCCACCGAACGTTTCTGGTGGTAGAATAAGATTGTGAGGCAGAAGAATCAGGAATCCTACATTTGGAGAGGAGGCCATGCATGGGCGTAGTGAATGTCAGCCTGGCCATGCCCAGCGATGTTTACTCGGCGCTGCGGTCGGCCGGCCTGGACCGTGAGCGAATTGGTGAAGAGGCAAGGCATCTGCTGGCCTTGCGGCTGTATCGGGATGGCGTTCTCTCGTTCGGCAAGGCCGCCTGCCTTGCAGAGATGTGCCACGCCGACTTCAGAAACTGGCTGGTAATGAACGGTGTTCCTGCCGTGGAGTATACCGCCGAGGACTACGAGCAAGACAAAGCAGCGGTCCAGCAGTTCTTGGAGCACGAGGGGGATGCAATCCCCGCTGACACCTCTCAGTATGACGACGCATCACCATAGAGCTGGGAGATAATATGAGTGTAGTATCTGATGCAGGACCGCTCATCGGCCTGGCAGAGATTGACCATTTTGGTTTGCTCAGGAAACTGTTCGGTCGGCTATATGTTCCAACTGCGGTGTATCATGAGGTGGTCGTTGAAGGAAAGGGCCGGCCGGGGGCAGAAGAAGTAGAGACAGCCGTCCAAGAGGGCTGGCTTGAAGTCATGGAGGTGCAAGAGTCCGTGGCGCTGGTTCTGTTGAAGGTGGATTTGGACGATGGAGAAGCAGAGTCGCTTATCCTGGCGGGGGAGCGGGGAGCTGCACTTCTGCTGATGGACGAACGGAAAGGTAGGATCCGCGCCAAAGCGATGGGGCTCCCTCTGACAGGAACGGTAGGTGTCCTGATTCTAGCGCGGGAGAAGGGAATTGAACTCGACTTACAGGCCGCCCTCGACGCACTGAGGAACAAGGGGTTCAGAATGAGCGACGAGTTGTATAAAACGGTGCTGGAGGGCATGTAATCGGATTTTGAAGAACCTTCTTCCCACCTGGAATGAAGCGAAGAAGGAGAGCGATGTCTGTACGCAAACTGAGCGCAGCGATGGCTGCGCTTCTGGCTTTTTTAGCCGCCTGCGGCCCCACCGTTCTCTCAGTTCGACGACAGCGTTGAGGTAATGCTCCTTGACCCAGCCCAGTGTCTGCGTGGCGATACGACGTAGCTCCAGTCGGCACGTTTGCAGGACCATAGCCTTCGTCCGGCCCATTCTGGCCCAGAAAGGCAAACCCGCCGTCGCTATGAGCCCCAAGCGGAGGGCGTTTGGACCACGAAGGTCGCGAAAGAACGCGAAAGCCACGAAAGCTTTCGCGCTTTTTGTGCCCCTTCGCGTGCTTCGTGGTCCAAGACCCCGTGCCCAGTCAGCGCACCAGAGTTCTTCTGCGCCGTAGGCCTGCCCATCAGAGCGTTGCCGCCGAACGCTTCCGGTGGTAGAATTAAATGAGGCTTGGCCAGCGGTAAAATACCTCGAACAGGATGCCTTCGTTATCACCGCTTTCTTCACAGACAGAGAGAAAATAGGAGAACAGATATGGCCTCGATGATGAGCATCTGGTACGATCAGGAAGGAGATTTTCTCGAAATCACTTTTCGGGAAGCGAAAGGAAGCTTGCGGGAAATTGCCGAGGACATTTATGAACGGGTGGATGAGGCCGGAAATTTGCTTGGCTATGCCCTCTTCAACGTGACCCACCACGAACGCCAGGCCCTGACGATCCCCCTGGAAGTCCAAAGACTTCAAGCCACACTTCAGGAAGCGTAGCACTCCGCTGATGCATACCTGCCGCCTCTGCATCCACGGCCACTTCTACCAGCCCCCCAGGGCAGACCCCTTCACCGGGCACATTCCCCGCGAGCCGGACGCCGCGCCCTACGCCAACTGGAACGAGCGCATCACCGCCGAGTGTTACGCGCCCAATGCCAAGGCAGGCAACTTCGGGCGCATCAGTTTCAACCTGGGTGGCACGCTCGCCCGCTGGTTGGACGGGCACGCCCACGCCACCTACGAGCGCATCGTCGCCGCCGAGCGGGATTATCGGGAAGCCCACGGCGTTGGAAACGGACTGGCCCAGCCGGTCCACCACACCATCCTGCCGCTGGCCCGCCGCCGCGATAAAATCTGCCAGGTCCGGTGGGGCATCGCCAGTTTCTTCCACCGCTTCGGCCACCGGCCGGAGGGGATGTGGCTTCCTGAGATGGCGGTGGACTACGAGACATTGGAGGTTATGGCGGCAGAGGGGATTCGTTTCACCATCCTCTCCGACGAGCAGGTGCGAGGGGACCTGGAAGCGGGGGCAGGGCCATACCGGGTACGGCTGCCCGGCGGGGGGAACATCGCTGTCTTCATGCGCGACCGGCATCTCTCCAACGCTCTCTCCTTCGGCATGCCCGACCCGGCCTGCGTAGATGAATGGCTGCAGGACCAGGTAGCGTGGCGCTGCCACGAAGGCCGGTTGCTGCTCATCGCCACCGACGGGGAGACTTTCGGTCACCACCACCGCCAGGGAGTGGAGGTGCTGGACCGTATCCTTTCAGCAGGGAGGGCACGGTCAGAGACCGGCCCCAGCGGCCGGTATGGGTTGACCACGCTGGGGGTCCGCCTGCGCCAGAACCCGCCCCAGGCGGAGCTGGAGGTGATCGAGAACACCGCCTGGAGTTGCGCCCACCGGCTGGACCGCTGGGTCGTCGGCTGCGCCTGCACACCCGGCGACAGGCGCTGGACAACCTGGCCTGCGACCTGGATGGGGTCTATGTGCAGGAGGCCCAACGGCTGGGGTTCGACCCCTGGTCACTGCGGGATGATTACATCGCCGTGGTGATGGGGCAGGTGAGCGGGCTTGCCTTCCTGACCGGAAACGGTCTGGGCCACCTCAGCAGCGAAGAGACCCGGCGGCTGCTGTGGCTGCTGGAGGCCCAGTTCCACCGGCAGCGGATGTACGCCAGTTGCTCGTTCTTCTTCGACGACCTGGACCGGCACGAGCCCCGCTACGCCATCGCCAACGGTGTCCGCGCCTTGGCCCTCACCCGCTATGCCACAGGTGATGACCTGTCACGCAGTTTCCGCCGTGACCTGGGGGTAGCCGTGAGCGGGAGGACGGGCCGCACCGCCGCCGACATCTTTAACGAAATTACCACCCAGGCGGAGGTATAACGTATACTCCGCATCCTTGTTGAGTATCGTTACTTCCCATACCCCAACAAGCGGACGTACCGCGCGAGTTTGCGCCGCGTGGCCTTGTACGAAGTGACGGCGCACTTGGAATCACTACGCACTGAATCAGCGTCCTCATCCCCCTCAGCGTCTCAGTGAATCCGCTTCCCTGGTAACAGAAATATGAGAGGCAGGCCCAACAGCGGGATAACGGCGCTGGCGGTGAAGGCCAGGCGCAGGCCGAACAGGTCCCCCAGAGCCCCCAGCACCACCACGACCCCTGAGCGAAGGACGAAACTCAGAGACATGTAGATGCCGTTAGCCAGTGCCCGGTTCTCAGGGTAACTCTCCTGCACCAGGGCCATGACGACCGGGGTGACGGATAGCGCAGTGAAACCCAGCATCAACAGAAGGGGGAACTGGGCCCAGCCGTTGACCGCCAGAAAGACGAACATGAGAAGCGGCGTCGTCAGCATGGAGGCGAAAAGGATCAACCGGCGGCCCAGCCGGTCACTGATCGAACCTCCCAACAGCGCACCCACCACACCGGCAGCTTCCAGTACCGAGAGAGAGGCACCGGCGAGCCAGAGGTCAGCGCCTTCCTCGCTCAGGAAGGTGGGCAGGTAGGTGGTCAGTGCTGAGACCATAAAAGCACGTGTCACGATGATGCCTGTCAGCGGAGCCAGGAGTGGCCCCATACCCCGCAGTGCCTGCCGCCATGGGAGTACCTGACCGGCGTCCGGAGGGCGCTCAGGCACACCTCTGAGCCGGACGTAAAGGAGGGCCGAGGCCAAAAGGCCCGCGACCATCAGCCAGGGTGTGCCCCTCAAGGTCAGCAGACGGATGGCGCTGACGATCACGATGGGTCCCAGCGTGCGGCCCAACTCACCGCCGACCATCCAAAACCCCATGCCCCGGCCCAGGCTTCGTCCCGATAGGTTCCCGGCTATCACCGGTCCCACAGCATGCAGGCTGGCTGAACTAAGGCCGACCACCACCAGAAACAGAGCCAGTGCACCATAGCCCGATGCTACGCCCAACAAGCTCATCATCGCGGCAGTCACCGCAGGGGCCAGGATGAATAAAGTGCGCAGGCTGACGCGGTCGGCCAGGTGACCGATGAAAGGCTGAAGCAGCGACGGCCCCTGCATGAAAACCGTCAGCAATCCGGCCTCGGTGTTGGAGAGGGACAAGTTAGCGATAAAGACCGGCAGGAGGGACGGCAGAAAGGCAGTGTAGGTGTCGTGCATTGCGTGCCCGGCACTGACGGTGAGCACGTGGCCCATTTGGAATTGTTCGGCTTCTGCAGCCGGGGCCGCCGGCTGGCTCTCGACTATGGCGCTCGTAGTTGGCATATTGACCTCCGCGGTGTAGCTACCTCGTCCGCCTGCTATGATAGCACACCCTCCAGGACAGGTCAAAACGGGCTGGGCGGGGTGGATGGCGTATGCGCGGTGGCCGGGCCGCGGGCGATGGGCGCCCGCCTTGCCCGCCACCGGCGATTGAGCGACGCGTTCAAGGCAGTGATCACCGCGTAAAGGGCTCGGTCGGGAGACCTTCGCCCATCAGCCTGGGGAGACCTTCGCCCATCAGCCTGAGTGGTTACCCCGCCACCGACGGGGTGGATCGTACAATGCTGGGACACGTCAAGGAGGCGGGGGTCATCGTGGCTGGTGGCCTGCATCCGGACGTCAAGGCCCGGTACTTCCACGTCGGTCACTAGTCCGATTCACCTATCAATCCGGCCCGTGGCCGGGGTTGACCGTCAACTGGTCCAGGTCGCGCACGGTGCAAAAGGGTACGTAGCCTTTGGCCTGCGATTTGGCGTAGGCGTCGTCCACGTGCGCCGGCGTCGTGGCATAGTCCACCGTCAGCACCAGTTTACAGGCGTTTTTGAACAGGTCGAGATATCCTTCCAGTTCGGCGGTGACCGCCGGCGGAGTCATCACGTCGTCGTCATCGTAGCCATAGTAGATGTCCTCCTGGCCGATGCCGTCCACGCTGCTCAGGTAGCCCGATACCTCCTCTGCCAGTTCGGGCGCGTTTTGCGGGAAGACGTAGAAATCGGGGTCGCGGGCACGGGCGTGGGCACGGATAGCAGCCACAAAATCTGCCATTTCCTGGGCAGCCGTGGCGCGGCCCTGGTCGGCGTAGTACTCGTAGGCATCAATGATGTCCAGGTACGCGCCGTCGAACCCGGCGTCCAGCAGCCGATCGGTGTAACTGAAGACGATGGTCTGCCAGGCCGGATCCCAGTAGTGGACCTTGTAGTTGCCGGGCCAGTCGGGATTCTCGGTGTCCAGCCAGGTGGGGTCCCCCGGCGTCCAATCGCTCTGCCAGTAGAACCGGTAGTCCTCAGCCTCGCCGATGCTCATATAGGCCAACACGATCTTTTCGCCGCCCGGGCTGTGCTGGAGGGTGGCGATTTGCGCGGCAGTGAAGGCGGTCTCGTCGTCCCCCTCGGCCGAATAGTCCATCACGACCATGTCGTAGGCGGTATTGCCGATATTGGTCAGGTTGAGGTTCTGAAGTTGGTACAAGAAGTCGTTCACCTCCGCCAGCGTGGTCGAAGTACAGCCGGTGTGAGGCGTCGTCGTCAACTGCGAAAGGGCGCGCCGGGTCACGTAGGGCACGTACCCCTTGCTACAGGAGTTGGCATAAGCCGTGTCCGCGTAGGTCAGCGCGTATTCGCAGTCGAAGACGGGCAAGTTCCCGGCGAGGTATTGATCGAGATAACGAATGACCCCGGCCGGCTCTTCGGCAGGAGACTGGTCATACCCCAGGGGATCATCCCAGTCAACGTCGGCGTTCCCGTCGTACCACACGGCTTCCTGCGCAATGGCGTCAATCGTGCCGGTCAGATCAGAGTGTCCATCGATCAAAGAGGCCGCGTTCTGCTGGATGATGATAAAGTCGGGGTTCCGGGCGGTGGCGTAATCCCGCATCTCCTGGATGAAGGCGATCATCTCGCCGGCCGGATCCTCGCCCGCCGCCTGCGCCGCCGTGATGACATCCGAGCACTCAAACCCCTCCACCCAATCGAGGTAGATGCCATCGAAGCCATCTTTGATGACCTCGTCAATGACGCTGGTATAGTCTCTATCGGGGTGGCTGCCCGTGTTCTCACCGTAGATAACGATGTCCTTCCAGTCTTCGTCCCAGTAGGCGACGGGATAGTTGCCGGACCAGCCGTCGGGGTCGCAGGCGAGGATATAGTCCGGCCAAGTAGCCGGAGGGTCGCCTACACAGTCCCATTCCTTCGGCGACCAGGTCCAGTACCAGCGCCAATCCTCGGCCTCGCCGATGTCCACATAGGCGACGAGCAGCTTGCGGTGCACCTCGTCGCTGGCCAGGCTGTTTTTCAGTCGAGCGACCATCCCCTGAGTGTCAAAGTTCTTGTCGTCCGACGACCAGTCGGTGCGGGTCGGCTCCAGCACCAGCACATCGTAGTGGGAGGCGACCAGAGCGTCCACCGCGCCTGCTTGGCTGAGACCCTGGATCTGGTAGGCCCAGCAGGTGACGTCCTCCAACCCCATCGGTTCGGCCACCGTGCCGCTACCGTTCAACACTATCGGGAGATGGATCGTCGCTACGGGTGTGAACGTCAGGACAGATGATGGGCGTATCGTATTGCGTCCCCAGTGTTCGACGATGACGTCCATCAAGTCGCTCGACTCGACGTCGGTGTGGTTGCTGGGGTCGGGGCCGTGGCGGAAGTTGAAGGCATCTATCTCCTCCTGGATGGGGGGCCACGCACTCTCCCACAGCCATAGCGCGTGGTTGATCCCTCGCTGCTCCAGCAGGTCCATCTGGTCATCCATAAAGGTATGCGCCCCCGGCTCCCAGCGCATCAGGCCAAATTCGTTCACCGCCACCGGTACATTGTGCGTGGCGGTGAAGGTGTCAATCGTCGAGAGCAGATCGTCCAACCAGGCCCGATTCACCTGGTCGTCGTTTCCATCCTCGTCCGCGTCAAACGTCCCCGGATACGAGTTTGTGAGAGGAGGTTCCTGGTGGGTATAGACGAACGGCTCGTATTGATGCACCGTGTAGACTGTGCGCGGGTCGCCGGTGGTCTGAAGGTAGGGCAGCCAGTTGATGGCGCTGTAGCCCATCCCGCCGATGAGGATCGGGGTGTCGGGGTCTACCTGGCGGATGGCGGTGACGATGCGGGGGTAGAGTTGGTTCCAGTCGTACAATTCGCCACCGTAGGTATCGGAGAACACTTCCGGGTCCCAGACTTCCAGTGGATCACCCACGGGGAAACTGCCCACCTCGTTGGAATTCGGCTCGCACATCAGGTCATAGCCGACGACCACCGGGTTATCTTTGTAACGTTGGGCAGTGTAACGCCACATCTCTACCCAGGCGTCCTGAGCCGTCTGATCTGCCCAGACCCGATTGTTGTAATAACCTGGATCGAACCAACCTTCACCGGGATCGGACACGTTATCCTCGCCCCAGAAAGCCCAGAACTCGCTGCGGCCCGGCCCGGTGCGCAAGGTGATCACGGCAAACATATCGGCTTTAGCAATCACGCTCAGCAGATTGTCCAGGTTATTCTGGATGCCCAGGGCCACAGTGTAGGGGGCGGTCTCGGTGAACAGACCGGGGTGAGAGATGTTGACGTAGTTAGCCCCCATCGCGGCCAGCGCGTCAAAGTCCGCCTGGGTGTAGGGTGGGCCGACAGGGCCGGGTCCCATAAACTCGGTACCATCCAGTTCGGGGTAGACGCGGCGCTGGTAGATATTTGCGCCGCGTAGTTTGGTGCCACCCGTCCACAGCGCCCACTTGTCAATGGCAGTGGTCGTGACGAGAGGCTGTGGCGGAGCCTGCTCTGAGCCCGCTGAAGGGGTGGTGCGCATTGCCGGTTCGGTGGCAGTGGACGGCTGAGTTGCAGATGTGGACTCACCATCTGCGTCGGGCGAGCCGGGGCCACAGGTCAGGAGTAGCCCGGCCAGGATAATCGGTGTCAAACAGGCTATCACGCACAGATGTTTACGATTTATCTTTCATCTCCTTTCCTTTTGCGTAAAGTTGTCCACTGCCGGCAGATTGGACGACGAGGCAGTAGAGCCGCTGACGATGAGCGGTAGGTAGGTAGGTAAAGGACGGTACTGCGATACGCCAAAGACTGGCCGGCATCTCCTCCCCTTCTTGAGCCGGATGCGATTCAAAGGCGATCCATTTGCCATCGGGTGACCAGGAAGGCGCGCCATCTTCACGCGTGTCGTCGCGGGTCACGTGGATGGGTGTGCCGCCCTCGGCCGGAATGACAAAGAGATTCGGCACGGGCAACTCTACGTAATCGGACGAATATACAATCTTGCGGCCATCGGGTGACCAACTGGCGTCCGTGTCACAGGACGGGGCGGTTGTCACTGACCAGACGTCACTGCCGTCGGGCGCGATGGTGTAGATGTCCCATTGGCCGTCGGGAAGCGTCCGCCGTTGGAACAGGATCTGGTCACCAGCCGGGGACCAGTTGGGTTGGCGGTCATCGTAAGTGCCATCGGTCAGTTGAGTCAGGCTGGTGCCGTTGCTGCGCACCTTCCAGATTTGGCCCACGCGCCCGTCCTCGCTGGCGCCGGTCTGGCTGGCCTCGAAGACGATCCACTGCCCGTCGGGCGACCAGGAAGGTTCGATGTACCAGGTTGTGTCGGTGTGGGTGATGATGCGACTGAAATCAGTGCCGTCGGGGGCGATGCGCCACAGGTCGCCGGCCTCCTGCCGGTCGGAGGCGAAGACGATGCGATCACTGACCCCATTCCAGGCCGCGCCGGGCAGGTTGACGTTATCCTGATCCTCCTCCGGCGTCAGGCGGGTGACGGCGCTGCTGCTCAGGTCCAGCAGGAAGAGGCCTGCTGGGCCGTCGTTGTAGCCCTCGTCGAAACGAGTAAAGACCAGCCGCGTCCCGTCTGGGGAGAAGGCGGGATTCTGGTCGCTGGCACCGTTCGGGGGCGTGGTCAGACGGGTCGCGCCGTCGGGACGGGTCTCGGCGGAGTTTAGAACACGGATTGGCAGGATTGTCGGATCAGGCGAGTCGTCATTCAATGGGGAGCAGCCCCCCAGGGCGAGCAGGCCGATGGTGATCAGAGCTAATATTACAGTCGGGGTGATGAGCACCTTTTTAGTCATTGTGAACTGCTCTTTTTGTGTCACTACTCAGGCTGATGGGCGAAGGTCTCCCGACCGAGCCCTTTACGCCTCGGTCAGAGACCTTCGGCGAACGTCAGAGACCTTCGGCGAACGAGGACGAGGCCGTTGGCGTAGGCCGCGGCTGCCGCGCCTGTGTCCTGCGGCCCGGCGGGACGCACCACATCGGCGGGGTCGGTGGTATCGCCAAGCAGCACGCGATATGTGACCAGGATTTGCTGGTCGCTTTCGGCCAAGATCTCCGCCCCGGTGGCCGTCTGGTTCCAGGCACTGCCAGGAGCGAACAGCGGAGTGGGGAGCGTGAAGGTGCGTGTCAGCGCCTGGTTGATGAAGGTCACGGCGGCCGCGGAAGCCAGTGGAGTAGCAGGTGAAGTTTCGTCATCCGCATCGGGCGGGCCGGTGCCACAGGTCAGGAGCAGCCCAATCAGGAGCATCGGCATCCAATAAACGATCAAGTGCACGCGGTTACGATTCATTTTTCACCTCGTTTTTCATCTCGTCTCATATCATCTTACTTCTTGTTCAGGCCAACTTGACACTCCGCCCTTGATTCGGTACAATCCTGGTAACGTCTCGGTTTTGTGAGTGGCGTGACGCACGTTCCGCGGGAGGAGAGGATAATGACGACTATGATCACCTGGCCCGACCTGCGCCCTGTGCTGCGAGACATCCCCTGGACCGTCGTCGGCGGTGTGGCCACCCGGGCCTACATGCCGGAGCGAGGCACGCAGGACCTGGACATCCTGGTGCGCCACGATGATGGCGACGAGGTACTGGAGCGGTTGGAAGCGGCCGGCTACAAGTTCATCACCCCTCTGGTCGTGCCTGGCTTTTTGGTCCGTTCGCCGGAGGGCGTCGAGGTGGACGTCGTTCTGGGCGACTATCCCTGGCTGGAGGAGGCGCTGGATCATCTCTGCCAGGACCCGGCCGGCCTTCCAGTGTTGGACCTGCCGTACCTGGTGATTATGAAACTGGAAGTCTCCCGCGTGCAGGACACGGCCGACTCACGTTCTCACATTTCACTCCCCGCTATCTTCCGCATCATCACCTCAAGGGCTCCGCGCCTGACCCGAGTCGGGGTCCACCATCAGCGACGACTCGTCCACCGCTTCGAAATCCGAACCGTAAACCTGGTGTAGCTCGTGGAGCACGTCATTGTCCCAGCGTTCGTCGGGCGCACCGGAGATGAACCAGGCCGAGCCATTGTCGGCCAGTATCATGCCGTATTTCTTGAGTGCATGCAAGATTACCTGCACCTCGGGTGAAAAGCCCGAAATATCAAAGTCGGCCCGCAGGCGAAAGCGCTGGCCCATGGGTGGATATTGCGTCCCGGTGAGGGACGATGCGTAGTGGCGCGCGGGCCAGACGTACGCTCTGCGGGTCTGCGGTGCGGTGAAACGGATCGCGTGCCGGATTTCACCCTCAGCCACTTCGTCGTAGCGCACCAGCCCCGGCAGAATCGGTAGGCCGGCCGCGTCGGCGGAGGTCCAGCCATCTGGCCGGAGCGCGTTAGAGTTCAGGTCGAAGATGGCACCAGAGCCGGCCTGCCAACTCCCATCGGGCTGCGGATAGGCAGCGTAGAGTTCATACAGGATGCAATTATCGCGGTCCACGGCCAGGATGTGCCGGTCACCGTCACTGTCTGGGCCACCCTCGATGGGCGCGTCGGGGGGAATGGGGTAGGGGCCGGGGTCACTTTCGCCATCGTGTTCGAAGGTGACAGGCACCCTGGCTTGAGCGCCCGGCACGTCCACGTAGGGGATGCCGATGGGGCTGCCTGAGCCGGGAGGCCATTCGCCGGAGCCAAGGTCGGCGTGGACGTAGGCATCGGCGCCGATGGTGGCGACATAGGCGTCGGAGTTGGCGTCCACAGGCAACGTGTCCACGGGCGTGCTCCATATATTGTCGGCGGGAAAAACGGCACATCCCGCCACCTGGGGGAACGCCTGGGATTTGCGGAACAGCGGCAGATACACCCAATGGTCGCCCTGGGTCTGTGTTTCAATAATGTCCGCCAGTTCGGCCCGCGCTGCCTCCCAGTCGTCGGGGTCGGTGGACCAACTGATGTCGGTGCGCACCCAGGTCGGGTCCTCGGGATCGTCCACGCCGTATTCCCACAGCACTTTCGGAACCATCTCGTTGACGATTTCGGCGACGCGCGTCGGGCTGATGGCCGCCGCCAGCGTGAGATATTCCACGTCCTGAATGCCGCGCCGCCAGTGCTTCAGGCGCAACGAGGCAAACGGCCCCTGAATGTCGTAACTATCGGCGGGGTAGCGCGTGTCGGCGCCGGGGTAAAAAAGTACACCATCGCCGTTGAAGTAGTTCCAACCCGCCTCACCCAGCGAGTCGTCGTAGTCGTAACTGCCAAACGTCTGCGCCCGTTGGAAGACGTTGGTCTGGCCCTCGCCACCCTGAAAGTTGTCGTAGTACGTGGACTCCCAATAGAACCAGCGGTCAATGCCCTTCTTGTAATGCCCCCAGGCCAATTCACGCAGGGCTACCCCATCGTCTTCGGTGGCGAAGGAGCCGGAAGCCGGCCGGGCGCCGTTGTACATGTAGAACCACTTATCGGGGTTGGTCGCGTAGTTGTCGGCCGCATTTTGCCACACATCGGTGATGCCAAACTGTGACCCCGAGGTGGGAACATCGAGAGAGGGTGTCTCCGTCGCCGCCGTGGGCAGGTCAATCGTCGCCATGGACATCAGGCGCTGGCCGGGACCCGGATTGTCGTCCATCCACTGCGCCCACTGCTCGATCTGAGGATAGTCGTCGGACTCGTCAATGAGATAGAGGAAGCACTCGGTGGGCGTGGTGAACGCCTGAGCGTCGAACCAGTTGACCCAGGCGTCGGTGTTGGCCCACATACTTGCCTGCGTGCCCCCTTGCCATGACCAGGACCCGTAAGTGCCGATCGAATACACGTTGTTGCCTACCCCAACACCAACGCCGTCATAGCCTTTGGCAGGGGTGAAGAGTTCTCCGTTCAGACGAGAGGTCCAAGTCTCATCCATTTGTTCGGTGTCGTCGAAGCCGTCAATGAGCGAGATCTTGTGGCGGTGGGCGAGTTGGAAGTGGCGGTCGGCCAGTTCGAGGGACTGGGTGTAGACGGGGGTACCGGGTTCAGGATAGGTTTCGCCGAGGTAGCGGTCGTTGATGTTCTCAACACTGTAGTACAGCATCGTCCTGGCATTGGGCAGGTCGGGGAGCGTGAAATCCCGCACGCGCAGGCTGATGGGAATCTGCCAGGTGGTCGTCCCGTTTTCCGTCACCGCGATCGTGCTGGTGTAGATGCCAGCGGGCGCCGTCTTTGGGATGTAGAAGTCGCCCCACACGGACTGGTTAGTGCCGGCTGTAATGGTGAAAGGGGAATGGAGTTCGAGCGGCACGGCGATGTCAGGGTAGAACTTATTGTGGCAGGGCCGGTCCTCCCAGCCCGTGCCGGGATCGGGGTAGCCGTCGGCATCGTGGGGTCGGCGACAGCGTTCTGGAATATGCCGCTCGTCATAATCATTATAAGCCAGGTCAACGCTGAGCCCCCGGATTTCCAGGTAGCGCACATAGAACAACTCGATGTTGCGTCCGGCGTAGTTGAACACCCCGTCGCCGCTCGCCGGCGTGGTGGTGATGTTGGCACCGCCAGGACCGATCAGCGATGCCAGGCTCACGTTGACGCCGGTGGCGTCTACCGTGGGGACTTCGAGCACCAGGTTAAAGGCCACCACTTCGTTGCGGGCACCAAACAGGGAGATGGTTGTGCCATCCCACACCGAATTGTGCACCGCGCTTGGGTCGCTCGTCGCGCGCAGTTCGTCGCGCGTGACCTTGTCGCTGCCCTCGTTGGCCCATACCTGCGCGATGTCGCCGGGAGCAAGCGGAGCGAGGTGGCCGGTGACGGGCGCGGCAGGGGGAACAGGTTGCGCGGCCGGTGAAGAAGTCGGTTGGCCAGCGGATGTAGGAGACGAGGACGATAGGAGAGCACAGTTTGACAGGCTGACCAGAAGAACCAAAGCCAGCAAAACAGTTCGAGTCTTCATCTCTACCTCCCAAAGGCCAGGGGCATCCCGGTCAGGATAACCGGCATCAAATAGACTGTTTTCCGGCGCAATTCGCCATTCGCAATTTGCAACTCCTAATCGGGCCAGCCTGGCGGTAGCGCGATCATGAACATCTCGACCTCGCCCGTGTCAAAACGACCCCAGTTGGTGCTAAAGAGGATTCGCGTAAAGTCGTGGTTGACGCTAGCGTGCGGCTCGGCCCAGTAGTAGTACTCCGACGGCTGGCTTTCGTCAACCAGCGAGTGGGTATGCGCCAACCGCACCACGCGCCCGTCCGGCTTGAGCTCGACGGCAAAGACCTGGTCGTCCATCCAGGTGTGAGTGGCTGCGTCGTCATCGTGGGTAGAGACCACTGCCCAGCCAGGCCGGTCGAAGGCGAGCCCTGAAAAGTGCAGGCCAATCGCTGTGTGGCCGAAATCTATCTCCCAGAGCGGGATCACCGCGCCGGTGGCCAGGTCCAGCATGGAGATGTAGTCGGTGTCAATGTCCTGGTAAATGACCACTTCGTTTCCCTGGACGTCCAGGGCCGGGTCGTAGTGTCCGATGATGCGCAGCAAACTCCGCCCGTTGGTCAGATCGCGGTCGTAGACCATCAGGCCGCAGGGATGCGCGCCGTCGCCCAGGTGTCCGTGCTCGCAGTAGTGGTCAAAGGAGGCAAGGAAGTAGGTTCCCAAGGGGCTCATAGTCACGTGGTCAACGTCCTCCTCTATCCCCGGCACACCGCGCATATCGCGGATGGTAACCTGATCTGTTTGTCGGTCGTACACGACAAAGGCAACGGTGTTCCATTCTTCGTCCTCCGCCATGAGGCCCCAGCAGCGGCGATCGCGCGAGGGGCTGCCCTCGTAGCGTGTCCACACGGTGACCAGGTTTTGACCGGGGAAGTCGGCGGCAAAGTCGTGGACCTCAGTCTGCTCTCCGGTTCGCACATCGTAGGACATCAACCGGGTCTCGTCCGAGTAGTAGAGTACGCCTGGATCGTCCGCGTCCCAGCGCGGCTCCACTCCGAGGGGCAGTTCACCCAGCGGCAGGAGCGT
>CAYPOY010000091.1:0-16671 GCA_964412395.1 uncultured Anaerolineales bacterium
CCGATGGCTGCCAGCCCGGCGCCTATGGCTATGCCACACACCACACCTGGAATGGCGAACATTTTCGGATCCATGCCACTATTGGCTAACTGTTGCATCTGCTGGGGGTCCAGGCCCGGAATACCCATCCCACGCGCCAGTCGGATGGTCATGATAATAGCACCGACCACTCCGTTGATCGTCCCGCTGGTCAGTCCGGCGATGGCGCCGGCCCCGGCCCCCTTGCCAGGGGTGCGTAGTGGGGCCAGGAAGAGCCCGGCCAGTACCCCGATGCCGACGTATATCAGCATGTTCACTCCACAGATAACGTATACCAGGCCTCCTGGTGGTAAGAACTGGTTTATCACCGTCATCGCCAACAAGACAGCCGTACCAATCAACCCTGCTTTCAATCCTGCTTTTCCGGCCATGAATAGCCTCCTTATTTGAGTAATAACGTAATGCGTGATGCGTGACGATTTTACGTCGTGTAAGCCTTACGTTTCACGTTTCACGCATCATCAGTCCGTTTCGATTTCCACCACTGCCGTCATGCCCCAGCGCAGTCCCGGCGCATTCTCGTCCAGTTCGACGGTGACGGGATAGGTCACGTCGCCCCGGTAGTCCACGGCCTGCAAATCAATGCGTGCCACGTGTCCCCTCAACTCCACATCGGGCAGCGCGTCCACCGTCACCACCGCTGTCTGTCCCTCGCTCACCCGTGCCACGTCCAGTTCCGTCAGGTCAACGGTGCACGCCTGGAGACGATCCAGGGTCGCCAGTACGAACGCCACTTCGCCGGATGCCATCGCGTCACCCGATGCGACGTTGGCCTCCACTACAACGCCAGCGAAGGGGGCGACCAACCTGGTCTGCTCCAGGTTGCTGCGGGCCTCCTCCAGACCAAGTTCTGCTGCTTCCACGTCCAGTTGCGCCGCCTCTATATCCCTTTGTGCCACCTCTACATCTATTTGGTCCGCCCCCTCCAGGAGCCGCTCGAGGGCATCCTCGGCCTCCTGGTAGGACTGCTGCGCCTGATCCACCGCGTTGCGGGCATCCTGCAATTGCGCGTTCCCCTGCTGCCGGATGCGATCCAGGTTCAACTTCGTATCATCCAACCGCTCCTTGGCCCGGTCTACGAACCAGTAGTCGGGTTCTTCGCCCGATTCGTACATGTCCAGGCGCGCCTCATACTTGTGTTGTGTGTCCTCGAACACCTCTTGGGCGTCCTCCAGTGTTTCGTTGAGCAGGACGCTGTCGAGTACCGCAGTGAGATCCAGTTGGGCGGCCTTCAGCGCGGCGGCAGCCTGGTCTATGGCGTGCTCGGCCTGGCGGATGTCCGCATCGTCTGGAGGCTCCTGGAGTTGTTCCAGTCTCAGTTGGACCTGGCTCAGACCCACTCGGGCCTGGCTGAGACCGAGTTCCGCCTGGGCTACCGCCCGTTCCAGGTCGGCCGTCTCCATCCGGGCCAGCAGATCGCCGTCGGATACGACGTCGCCCTCCTGCACCAGCACCTCGGCCACTTCGCCTGCTGCGTCGAAGTGCAGTTCGCTCCAGCGGGCCGGCTCAATGACCGCCTCGGCGACCACCTTGCCATCGGCATCCTGGGACACCACCGGCACATCGTCGGCGGACACCGTCTCCGTCGCTTCCGTCCCACCGCATCCTGCCAGCGACACAACGGTTGCCAGCATCAACAACCGTATCAGCATTTGTTTCTTTCGCATCTTTACCTCCATTTGTAATTCGTAAATTCGTAAATTCGTGATTCGCCATTCGCCATTCGCTCATTCGTACGCCAACGCTTCTCGCACGCTGACCTGCGTCGCGCGCAGGGCTGGCCACAGGCTTGCCAGCGCCGAAAGCACCACCACGATCGCCAGCCAGAGCGCCATCCCGCCTATGGAGTAGTCAAAGTCGAGCGGTAACTGCAACGTGTTACCGACCAGGTTGTTGAAGACGAGCGACCCGGGGTAACTGAACGGCACGGCGAGCAACCAGCTTAACACACCCAATAGCATCCCTTCGGCGACGAAAATTCCGATGATGGTCACTGACGACGCGCCAATGGCACGCATCACGCCGATCTCCCGCCCCCGCTCAATCACGTTAATCGTCATAGTGCTCATCAACCCTACACTGCCGACTATCGCCGCCAGTAATGCCATCACGAGCATAAGATATATGATGGCGTTAAACACTGTTTTGTTTATTTGCCGCACCTCGGCGGCGCTTTGAAGAATCGCCGGGTCCATACGACGCGCGTTGTAGGCATCGCGCAGATCGTTGACCAGCCGCTGGTGCGTCGCGGGATCGTGCTCCTCAGACACCACCATCACCAGCCCTCCCCGGTTAAAGTTGCCGGTCTCCCGCGCCAGCGCGTCGAAGGGGACAAAGTTATCGCGCTGCAGGTTGTTGACGTTGATGATCAGGCCCACCACCGTCCAGGTTGATTCTCGCTCGTCGATGGTCAGTTCGATCTCGTCGCCGACCTGGAATCCCTCGTCCGCGGCGATCTTGCTGTTGAGCAGGATAGCGCGACCGTCGCCGGGCAAGAGCGCGCGGCCGCTGGCGATGCGCGGGCTGAACATCTCGGAATCGGACGGTACGCCCCAGAGATAGACCTCGCGCTCTTCGCTGCTGTCCAGCGCCAACTCTGCCATCCGTTGATCCCATACCTCCGCCCTGGTCACGCCGGGCACGCGCTCGGCTACGTCAACCAGTTGCGCCACGCGATAGGAGCGCCTGAATGTGACCAGTACGTCGAAGCCGAGGTCGCCGAGCACCATCTCGAGGGTGTTGTTAAACGAGGTCCCCACGCTCATGACGACGATAAACATCACGCCGCCAAGCACCAACGTGAGCATCGTCAATGCGACGCGGGCCTTGCGCCGGAAGGTATTGCGCAGGCTGAGCGCCAGCGGGCGCGGCAGGCGGCGAATCCGCCCCACCAACTGGTCGAGCCAGTTGCGCCCGAACCCAGCCCCCAGGCCATAGTTGCTGATGGCCTGGTGCGGTGTGATGCGCGCGCCGCCGATCACCGGAACCAGCGCCGCCAGCAGGGGCACGACTAATCCCACTGCGATCTGAATACCCACCGCCGCCGGCATCAAGCGGAACGTGCCGGCGGTGACGTTAAATATATTGAGCAGCACGCTGCCCAGCAGGTAGGCGGCGATGGCCCCCGCTGGCACAGCCAGCAACAGGGAAAGCAGACCATAGACCAACGCCATCGCCAGGTAGAGACGCATCACGCGCCACCCAGTCGCGCCGACCACCTTCATCACACCGATCTGCCACACCTGCTGTGTGACGGTGGCGTTCATCATGTTGACGATCAGGAATCCGCTCAACACCAGCGACAGCACTCCCAACACCGTCAAAATGAGTCCCACCGCATCTATGATCTCTTGTGCACCGTGGATTTCAGGATCGGTGACGGAATATCCGCCCACTCCCACATCCATCCGCTCCAGCCGGTCCTGGAGCCGCTCGCCGGCCGCGTTTGCGCCATCCTCGCTGAACGTCTCCAGGCGGACAAATAACCGGTTGAAACCCTCTCCCCCGCCGGTCAGCCAGGCGAACGTCTCCGGCGTGACGAAAAACCTCGCATAGTCCAGCGGCGGAGGAGCAGCCTGGGGATGGCGGGCGATACCCTCGACCGGCATCTGCCGCTCGTGCCCCTCAAACTCGACGAAAACCGTCGCGCCCACGGTAACACTCCAGTGACGCGCCGTCATTCGCTCCACGGCTACCGCGTGCCTGGTACGCGAATTGCCCGGCCATTCACCCTCTAGCAATTCGAACAGATTCATACGCTGCTTTTCGTAGTCGGGGCGGGCGATGATGAGCCCATCCTCCCAATCCGTCTGACCCTCCACCTTCCAGCGGATGAGGGCTACCGACAAGCCTTCTGCGTCAACGACGCCCGGCTGGCGCAGTACCGTCTCGACGACCTCCTGATCGAACAGACTGGTATAGAAGGCAAGATGTGGAGGGACACTTTCCTGGTGACTTTCGGTTATCCGGGCAGTCAGCACGCCGGACACACCGTAGACGAATCCGAGGGCGAAGACACCCACACCGGTGGAAAACACCACCAGGAACGTGCGGAACTTGTTGTGCCACAGGTCGCGCCAGACTTTACGCCAGATAATACTCATTGTTGGTATCCCTTACGTGAAACGTGATGCGTGAAACGTCAAACGTCAAACGTGAAACGTCAAGCGTGAAACGTGAAACGTCAAACGTGAAACGTGTTGCGTATTTCTCCTTGTCCCCGTGTCTTCTTGTCCTCGTATCACCGTGTCCATTTGCCATTGTTCTCATCGCGGTGGAGACGGCCATCGAGGAGGTGAAGCACCCGCTCTGTCCGCGTGCTCAGGCTGCGGTCGTGGGTGACGACCATCAGCGTCTTGCCCTGGGCCACCAGTTCCTCGAACAGCGCGAACACTTCGTTGGCGGTGACTGTGTCCAGGTTGCCCGTCGGCTCGTCGGCGACGACCAGCGGTGGATCGTTGGCCAGCGCACGGGCGATGGCTGCCCGTTGCTGTTCCCCACCGCTGAGGGCGCTGGGCAGTTTGTGCGCGTGCTCGGCGATGTCCACCTGTTCCAGTAGATGCATCGCCTGCTCCTTGCGCTCGCGCCGCCGGTAGATCTTGCAGAAATCCATTGGCAGCATCACGTTCTCCAGGATGGTCAGTGTGGGGAGAAGTTGAAAGAACTGGAAGATGACGCCGACGTTCCGTCCACGCCAGCGGGCCAACTGGTTCTCGCTCAACTCGTGGACGGTCTCGCTGCCAACGAATACCTCGCCGCTGGTGGGCCGGTCAATGCCGGTGATCATGTTCAGCAGCGTGGACTTGCCTGACCCCGAAGGCCCCACCACGCCGACGAACTCGCCTGATTGCACTTGCAGCGTGATGTCCTTGAGAACGGTTACGTCACCCGCGCCGGTCTCGTAGGTCTTGACCACATCGCGCAGGTCAATCAGTGCGCCGTTGACGTCAGATTCCATCATAGTTTCCCTCCCTCTGAGCGATTCTTGTCGAACCGAGAATAAGTACTTGGGCCGCCTATACGAGAACCTCTGTATCTCTGACCAAGAGCACAGGCATCATAATCTACGTGATTTCTTAGCCAAAGTAGCAGGTGGTAGAAACCAGGTTTTTGCCAAAAACCTGGTTTCTACAGTGTAACACAAACAACTCACCAGCGCATCGGCCCACCGGACAATCTTGGGATTGGACAAGTGGCCAATCTTTTACCTGGTCAGGTGACCTTCGCCCATCACAGGCGAAGCCAGAGGGCTCGGTCGGGAGACCTTCGCCCAACAGGTCGGGAGACCTTCGCCCAACAGGTCGGGAGACCTTCGCCCAACAGGTCGGGAGACCTTCGCCCATCACAGGTGAAGCTTGCCATAGCGGTGCATCAGCTCATTGGATGACAATCTCCTTCCCGACCAGCAAGTCTTCATACGCCGCGCCGAAGGCCTGGCGAAAGGCTTCGATGCTCCAGTCGCAACTGTCGTGAGCTGAGAGCGAGACCAGTTGTGGGTTGCGGCGTTGCAGATACGCGATGCTGGCCTCTACGTCCTCTCGGTTGACTGGGTCCCAGGGCCATTTGCCCGTGCCCAGGAGACGTTGCAGCGGTAGTCCGAACTTTGCGTCCCGCGAGGCGGTCACGGGGTAGTGCAGCCCACCGACGACGCCGTAAACCGGCTCATCGAACAGCATCTCCGCGCGGTCAACGATGCGCTGTAGGGTGGAGTGCCCGCAGCCGATGATGAGCACGACGCCCTTGCCCTCTACGTTGACCGCCAGCGACTGCTCCGGCGTCCAGCCGAAGAAGAACAGTTGCCGGGGGATGGGGCCCATGCTGGCGACACCGGGGGCGATGACGCATGGCTCGTCCACGACCGTGGCCTGCGCTGTGGGATTGGACAGTGGTACCGGCACATAGGCTGGCACACCCTTCAGGTCAACCGGTTGACCTGAAAGGGCGAAGGTGTGTTGCATCATGTGCGATACGCCCCCCACGTGATCCTCGTGCGCGTGGGAGATGATCAGCGCGTCAATGTCGGCCACATCCACGCCCAGAGCCTCCATGTTGCGCAATAGTGGAGAGGGATGTTCCCCGCGCTGATTGAGGCCTACGTCGAAGAGGATGGTTGTGTCATCGGCGCGGACGAGGTACGAGACACCCGGCTCGCCCACCAGAGCTTGTCCTGAGCCCGTCGAAGGGTCGCGGGCGGTGTACCAGTCAATCAGGGGCAGGATGGTGAGGTGTTTCACCGCGCCTATGTCCTCGAGTTTGGGGTAGCGAGCGCTGGCCCATACCTGGTCGGCCCGGCGGCGGCCCAGGTGGAAGCGGGCCACGGCTCCTCCGACGACGGCGAGCCCCAAACCGGCAATCCCGCCCAGAACAATGGTCTTCTTCTTTGAGGTTCTCATGACATTCTCCTTTACGATCTACTAGCACGGTCTCGAATGGCCACGTAGCCCGTATCCACCAGGCACAGCGCGATGGCCGCCTGGAGACTGGACGGCGTACAGCGGCGTTCCTGACCGCCTGGTCGCTGTTCACCCCAGAGCGTAATTCAAGGCTGCCTCAGCGTGAATGGCCGTCGTGTCAAACAGCGGTATCCCGGCATCCGTTTCACTGACCAATAAGGGGATTTCGGTGCAGCCCAGGATGACGCCCTCTGCACCGCGTGCTGCCAGTTTTTTGATGATAGCTACGAATCCGGCTCGCGACTCATCGCGGATCTGGCCGGCAACCAGTTCATCGTAAATGACGTTGTTCACGTACTCGCGGCCGTCGGCGTCGGGTACCAGGACGGTGATGCCTTTCTGGGCCAGGGCGTCCTGGTAAAAGGCCTTCTCCATCGTGAACTTGGTGCCGAGTAACCCCACCGTCTTCATCCCTCGCGCCAGAATGGCCTCGCCAACGGCGTCGAGCAGGCTCAGCATGGGGACGTTAACGCTGGCCTGTACCTGGTCAAAGACCAGGTGCATGGTATTGGTGGCGATGATGATGAAATCGGCGCCCGCTGCTTCGAGCCTTCGTGCAGCCTCGCTCAAGCCCTGGGTCACCAGGTCCCAGCGGTCTTCTTTAGGCCAATCCACGTAGGGCTGGAAACTGACGCTGTAGATGATGGTCTCGGGGTAGCCATAGTCGCCGAAGCGCTCGGTGTAGGTGTGGGTGATGTACTGGTAGTATTCTGTCGTTGATTCCGGGCTCATGCCGCCCAGGATGCCGATCCTTTTTGACATCGGATTCTCTCCTTCCATCTATACAGTTGTGTTCTGGCCGGATCGCCAGATCCGGCTCCATAACATCCAATACCCGCAGCGTCGTATCCGGCGACAGGCGGCCTGACTCCCCGGCAAAGGCGTCCAGGTCGGCAGGGGGCAGTTTGCCGTAGGCGCGTATGGCTAAGCCAGGACGTGCAGGTACATGCTACCACAAATGTGAACTTTTTGCCCGCGGACGTGCGTCTCGACGTTGGTCAGGCCCGCTTCCGCCACCCGCTTTTCCACGGCAGCGATCATTTTAGGTTGGATGTCCACCGCCACCAGCGTGCCGCCCGGCCCCGTCCGCCGCGCCGCCTCGACGGTGAAGGCTCCTGGCCCCGGCCCCAGTTCCAACACCCGCTCGCCGGGCCGGATGCCCACCCGGTCCAACACTTTGCCCATGTAGCGGCGGCGGATTGGGTTATCCGTCATATTGTTTTTTCATCGAAATTCTTACCCTTTCCGGCACCAGCGAAAGTCACAGCGGTCGTCCCCCCGGCCCAGTGTTTTGGTACGCTCCCAACTAATCGTCGGCGGTAACGACTCGTACCACCCGCAATCAGCCCCAGGCCAATCAGTGTCATGCCGTTTCTCTCGTCCATTTTATGCTTTCTCCTCAGCGAGCCCGGCCCGGCCTGGTTATTTGACGCCCAGGGCGCACAACCAGCCCCAGCCCTTCTCTGGTATAGTCTCGAACCACGCCCGGCTGAACCCGGCAGCGGTGAGCATCTCCACTATCTCGGCGCCGGAATAGAGCGGAAACTCCATTCGGGCCGCCAACGCAACTTGTTTCTGCGGGTTGGGCGACTCCTTGCTCCCTTCCATTACCAGGGCCACCAGCCCGCCGGGCCGCATCACGCGCCGCACCTCACGCAGGTTCGCCACTTTGTCGGGCCAAAAGTAGAACGTCTCAACGGCGATCACCTTGTCGAAGGATTCGTCGTCGTAGGGTAAGGCCGCGACGTTGCCGTGCCGGATTTCCACGCGCCCGGCGCGCACGGCAGCCGCATTACGCCTGAGTGCCTGCTGCACCATGTTCTCCGAGTAATCCACCCCGGCCACAAACCCTTCGACGGTGACCTGGGCGAGCCGTTTGATCGCCATGCCGCCGCCACAGCCGATGTCCAGCACGCGGTCAGTCGGCTGCACGTCCAGGAATTCGATGGCCCACCGGGTCAGGGGCTTGTGTCCCTGGGCTGCCAGGTAACTAAACAGCAACTTGCCCAGCCAGCCGCTGGGTTTGCGGGCTTGCTGGCCCATTATTTCCATCCATTTGTCTGTTAATCTCATTTCACTTCTCCTGGTGTCAGGGGCTTGCTTTCTCTCCTGAGCCTCCTCAACCCTTTCACGAAGTTGATTGCCGGTATCTCTTCCACGTATCGTCGGTATTCCTCTCCCCATTTCCTCAGGTTGAAGTTATCCTCCGCCTTGACCAGGTACAGAATCGCGCCGGTCCATACAACAATGTAGACTATGGCCAGGATTGTGAAGGGGACCCATCTGCTGAAGACTATGGGAAGCAGGGGGAAATAGATTAGTTCAGCAAGATAGCCTGGGTGTCTGATCACTCTATAGGGACCTTCCCTGATGACAACTACTGTTTCATGCACATCGTGACATCCTCCCCACTTTTGCCTCATGGAACTAGCTTCTACCTCCAGGGCTATTGCGGCGATGAGGAAAATCGCCCCTATGACAATCACGACTATTGGGAAGTCCACCCTGGGTAACCGGGCGAAGGAACTCAAGAATCCCCAGCCGGACCATTTGGCGATGGCGGGAAGAAGCCATAAGACGACAAGCGGCCAAAATAGCCTGTTACAGCGTCTATCATACGACCTTACGAAACTAACGTTCTTTTTCCAGAGTTCGTTCTTTATCTCTTCGGCAGCGAGGTCGCCTTTGCTCAGGACTTCTTTTACCAGTCCTTCTACTTTAGACATTTTCCTTCACGCCTCCTTACAGTTTCTCCGCCACGCGATAACGCACGACCAATCGCCATATAGCCCGCTCGCGCTCGTCGCGGACGACGGTCAGCCCGGCGGCGGT
Organism: uncultured Anaerolineales bacterium; assembly: GCA_964412395.1. Taxonomy (GTDB): domain Bacteria; phylum Chloroflexota; class Anaerolineae; order B4-G1; family B4-G1; genus CAYPOY01. Next base: position 9,324 of record CAYPOY010000091.1, read on the forward strand.
GAGGGTATCGTTGAACAGCGGATACGGGCCGCGCCGGTGGGGTTGGGTGCGTGCTTCCACCATGGGTGTGTCGAACTCGGCAGAGACGTAGCGACCGGCAGGGCGCAGCACGCGGGCAATCTCTCGCGCGGCCTGCTCCTTGTGCTCAAGCCGCTCCAACTGATGGAACATGATGTTGGTGGTCACTGCGTCAAAGTGCTCGTCCGGGTACGGCAGGCTCAAGATGGAAGCCACACGGAACGTCACGGGCAGACCGCGCCGTGCAGCGGCGGATTGCGCGTGGTCAATCATGGGGGGTGAAAGGTCCACTCCGTGTACCTGGGTCCCCGGGTAGCACTCCGCCACCTGCAAGGCAACATAGCCAGTGCCGCAGCCAGCGTCCAGCAGCCGTTCGCCGGGGCGCAGGGCCAGCAAGTCTACCGTGTGTCGCCGAAAGACATCGTAGCGCCGGCCGCCGAGCAGCGCGAATCCCCGGTCGTAGACTGGAATCAACAGGTCGGTGAGCACAGTCCACTTGCTCTCGTAGTTGGTCATGGGATCTTATTCATATTCCTTTGCCTTTTCGACGGACTTCCATGTTAGCATTGTAGCCGATGTGAAGAAAATTGCCCATCCAACGCCGGTTGATAGTGAATAGAGATAGCCTCCAATAGGTGCCGGTATTAGCTTAGTAATATTTGTGAATCTGGGTTATTGGCTAACTTCTGTGTTGGTTCTCATTGACCATTTCTCTACCCCCCTTACCACTTCCACATCCAATGTCCAGGCATACGCTTCTTTCACCAATACCAAGGTTGGACAGAACCCTGGGAGCTTCAAGCCTGCGCAACATGTAGGCCCTCAGTGGACTACGGATCAGTAACTTTTCTACGGCTGTAAGTCTCATTTTGCGCCTCCTCTCAACATCCACAATGGGAAAGCCTTCGTCCGTCCAGTCCAGTTTGCTCGGCCTGGTCAGGCGAAGCCCAACAGCCGCCCCCCCTGGTAAATCACAAATGTGATCAGAGCGGCCATCACCAGCGGCACGACCAATCCCATCAGCGTCCACTTGAGGCTGCGGGTCTCCTTCCAGGTGGCCCACACGGTGACCAGGCAGGGGAGATAGAGCATAAAGAACACCAGGAACGTGTAGGCGGTCAACGGTGTCCACGCCTGGGACAGATACCCCAGCACCTGCTCTGACTCCGCCAGGCTGGCCTGCAGGCCGTAGGTCATGGACAGGGCAGGCACGATGATCTCCTTGGCCGGCAGGGCGAAGAGTAGAGAAGTCAGCATTTCGCCACTCAATCCCCATAGCCGGCCCAACGGCGCCAGCGCGTGCACCAGGTGGCCGATGGCTGTCTGTTCAAAGGGGAGACCGGGGGGAACGTTGCCCAGCACCCAGATAAGCAGCGCGGCCGGCGCGGCGAACTCGACCGCCCGCAGCATCGTCTCGGCCACCCGGTCCACCAGCGACCGCCATATCACCTGCCCGAACTGGGGCTTGCGGTAAGGGTGCATCTCCAGCACGAAGCCGCCCGGCTCCCCGCGAAAAATGGTTTTGTTCAGGATCAGGGTAGCCAGAAAGGCGATCCCCAGGCTTAGGAAAAACAGGGAGAGCATCACCGGGAAGGCCCTATCGCTAAACAGGGCAATCGCCAGGGCCGCACTCGCACCATAAGTACCGCTGCAAATGATCAGGGGAGCGGTGAGGATGGACGACAGGCGGGCTTTCTTGTTTTCGATGATCCGCGAGGCCATCACGCCGGTCACGTTGCAGCCTAGGCACATGCCCCAGGTGAGGCACTGCTTCCCCTGGGAACCCACCGCTCGCATGGGCCGGTCCAGATTGAAGGCCACCCGGGGCAAAAGGCCCAGGTCCTCCAGCAAGTCGAAGGCGACGAACAGGATGATCATCGGGGGCAGCATAGCCGCGATGACTGTCCCCGTGCCCATCATAAAACCATCCACCAGCGCGCCGGTCACCCACCAGGGGGCCTGAATGCTCGTCAGCCAGGCGCGAGTGATGTGGATCAGCCAGGAGAAGCCGGCATCCAGCCACCCGCCCCCGATCTCCCCTCCCTTGGTGGTGATCCAAAAGACGAGGGCAAGCGTCGCCAGCATGATAGGCCAGGACCATAACTTGTGGGTGACGATGCGGTCAATCCGCTCGGTCAGGCTCTCTTCCACCGGGCGCAAGCGACGGGCCACCCGGTGTGCCACGTCGTGGGCGAGCTCGAAGCGGCGGCGGACGATCTCCACCTTGGCGTCGGGCCGGATTCCCTCGCGCAGGCGCACGGCCCGGTTCAGGATAGGACGCAGGGCTTTGGGTGAGGGCGACGAAGCATTCTCACCCTGCTCCAAGCAGCAAGCCGCCAGGTCTCCCTGCTGAAAAGCCGTGACGATCTGCGGGTCGTCCTCCAGGAGTTTGAGCGCCACCCAGCGACGCTGTCCATCAATGCCCAGGCGGGACAGGTTGGGCTCCAGGCTTTCGATGTACCCGCCGACGGTCAGTCCATAGTCCACGGCCGCCGGGTGGGTCTGTCGCTGCCCAGTGGCCACCTCCACTACCGCTGCCACCAACTCTGGGAGGCCCTCTCCTTCTGTGGCGACGGTGGGCACCACCGGCACCCCCAGGTCTGCCTCCAGTGCTTCGATGCTAATCTCCCATCCCTGCCGCTTCACTTCGTCCATCAGGTTGAGGGCCACTACCACCTGGCCGGTCAACTCCAGGATTTGCAACGTCAGGTTGAGGTTGCGCTCCAGGCTGGTGGCATCCACGATGTCAATCACCACGTCCGGCTCGCCGGAGAGGACGTAGTCGCGGGCGATCACCTCTTCGGGCGACTGGGCGGCCAGGCTGTAGGTGCCGGGCAGGTCTACCAGGCGGATTTCCCAATCCTGATAGTGGAAAACCCCCTCGGCCCGCTCGACCGTCTTGCCCGGCCAGTTGCCCGTGTGCTGGTGGCTGCCGGTGAGGGCGTTGAAGAGGGCGCTCTTGCCCACGTTGGGATTGCCAGCTACAGCAACGGTGATCGTCTTTTTATCCATTTCTCACCTCTTCCACCAGGATGCTGTCGGCATCCGTGCGGCGCATGGCGATAGCCGTGCCCTTGACGCGGTACTCGATTGGGTCGCCCAGGGGCGCGGCCCGAATCACCGTCACCGCGGCGCCGGGTACCAGGCCCATATCCAGCATGCGCCGCTGCTGTTTGCCGCTGCCCTTGACCTCGGCCACCATCGCCTGGCTACCCACCGGGAGTTCGCCCAGGGGTACGGGCAGGATGGGCGCTGGCACTGCGTGGACGCGCCCGGCGGCTGCCGTTGCCAGGGGGAAGATGTTCCCGTCGACTTTCACACGCAATTGCTCCGGCCGGTGTTCAATTACCTCTACTTCTGCGCCGGGGACTACCCCCATCGAGATCAATTGGGCCAGGAGAGCCGGCGGCTCGTCATCCACGTCCAGGATGCGCAGCCGGTCGCCCGGCGTGCAGGCTGCCAGAGGGCTGCCAGCAGGAGGAGGCACCCGGCGGCCGGGGTCGGGGATGGCGTAGCCGTGGGGGCACCAGGCGGGGTGGCCCAGTTCGGCGTCCAGTTCCGCCGCCTCGTCCGGGGTCGTCTCGTGCTCCCGGCGGTGGGCTTCGGCGTGGACAGCCTCCAGGGGCATCCCTTCCCGGTCCACCAGGTAGCGTTCCCACAGGCGGTGAACCCGGATCAGTTCCTGCGCCCGCTCGCGCCCCCGTGTGGTCAGAAGGATGCCCGCGCTCGCGTCTCCTTCGGCCCAGGCGAAGGTCACCAGCGCATCCATCAGATCCTCGGCCATCTCGACCGAGACGCCTATCGCCCAGGCCAGGGCTCTGGCCTCCACAGCCGCCCCGTTTCGCTGGAGTTTGTAGACCTCTTTGAGCGTGTCTTCCATCTCGACGAGTCGGGACGGCTGTAGATGCGTCGTGGCTTGAGGTCGCCGCCGCAGCGTCCATAGCAGCAGGATAGCCAGCACAGCGGATACGGCCGGCCACAACCAGTTAGCTATATCCCAGGTCTCCATTCTTATTCTCCTGTATCAGTCCAAAGGTAAACGTGAGATGGGAACCTCAAGGCACGCTGCCCAGCCCCTCCGAGATTTTCTCGAACAGGCGAAGCAACGTCTGGCGCTCGTCCTCGTCCAGAGTGGACAGAACTCTCTCTGTGTAAAGGCGGTCCACTCGCTCATGTTCGGCCTCGACCTCTCTGCCGGTGTCGGTCAATTCCAGGCCGTAAGAGCGAAGATCGCGCCTGCTGATAACCCGGCGCAGGAAGCTCTTTTCCTCTAATCGGTCAACGATGCCCGTCAGCGTGCTGTGGGGCAGGCCGGTGATCTGGCGAATGTCTTTCAGAATCACGTCGGGAGTACGAGCAATGGTTCGCAGGATATGCAGGTCTGCCAGGCTCAGGCCACTTAGTTCCTCCGACAGCATGTCCGAGCGGTGAGTGCGAAAGTGGTAGAACAACACGCGATGAAAAAGCTCATCCGCCGTAGCAACGATATCTTCCTCAATCTCATTCAACATAACTCTCGACCTTTCGACGTTTCAAGTATTATTCCCAAATCGTGTATTACGAAAATCGTCAAATATTTTACCATGAATCGAAGGTGTTGTCAAATACAGGGGCTCGGTTCCGAAAACCGTCTCCGGCCAGTCAAGGAGAAGACAGGAGAGGGGCGGTGCAGGTCAACGCGTCAGTGCCGGACGGGTTCATCTGACAATGTTCGGGCGGGGCCAAGTCGTGACCCCGCCCGCAAGAATTCTCGTACTACCCGCTTAACCAAAGCCCAGCAGCCGCCCGATCTGGTAGATGAGCGTGGAGACCATCCAACCCAGGGCCGTCAGGTAGACGGCGTTGAACAGCGTCCACTTGTTGCCGTACTCCTGGCGTTGGGCAGCAACGGCCACCATGCAGGGGATGTAGAGCAGCACGAAGACATTGAAGGCCGCCGCCGACAGAGGCGTGAAATCCTCTTGCAGGGCCTTGACCAACGCCGTGTCTTCCTCCTCTTCCTCCTCCTCACCCATCAGGTCCACGCCGGGGATGAGGCTGATGGTCGCCTTGACCGTGTCCACGGTGGCGTTCCAGAAGCCGACCACGATCTCTCCCAGGTCTTGGAAGAAGGTCGTCGACTCCTCGGCCTCCTCTTTCTCGGCCTCGCCGACGTAGATCTGGCTCATGGTGCCGACGACCACCTCCTTGGCCACGAAACCGGTCACCAGCGACCCCGCCGCTTGCCAGTCGCCAAAGCCGGCCGGCGCCAGAACCGGGGCGATGGCCGCGCTGGTTTTCCCGAACAGGCTGTCCCTCGTGTTCTTCACCCCCCAGGGGACGTTCATCAGGAACCAGAGGATGACGGAGACGGCCATGATGATGGTCGCCGCCTTGCGCACGAAGACCGAACTGCGCTCCCACATGTGGATCAGGATGCCCTTCAGCGTGGGCAGGCGGTAAGGTGGGAGTTCCAGGACGAAGGGCGACGGCGGCTTGCCCTTGAACAGCGTGCGCTTGAGGACCATGCCGCTCACAATGGCCAGGACGATACCCAGCAGGTACAGGCCAAAGATGAACCCCCCCGTGTTGTCGGGGAAAAAGGCGGCGGCAAAGATGGTGTAGACCGGCAGCCGCGCCCCGCAACTCATCATCGGCGCCAGGAAACCGGTCAGTTTCCGGTCGTCCTCGCTCTCCAGCGTCCGCGTGGCGTAGATGGCCGGCACGGTGCAGCCGAAGCCAATCAGCATAGGCATGAAGGACTTGCCGTGCAGGCCCAGCGCGTGCATCAACCGGTCCATCACGAAGGCCGCGCGGGCCATGTAACCCGAGTCCTCCAGCAGCGCCAGGAAAAAGTACAGGAACAGCAGCACCGGCACGAAGACCATCACTCCACCCACGCCGGCGATGATGCCGTCCACCGTCAGCGACTCGAACCAGGTGCCGCCCAGGCCGATGAGGTTGAGGATGGCGACCACCCAGCGGGTGATGGGACCGCCGATGACACCGTCCACCCAGTCCAGGTAAGCGCCGGAGACTTCGGCCGTCATCTTGAAGACGAACCACATAGCGATCAGAAAGATAGGGATGCCCAGCACCCGGTTGGTGACGATCTTGTCAATCTTGTCCGAAAGCGTCAGCCGATCCATGGCCGGGCGGCGCACCACCTCTTTGATCAGACCGCTGATGAAGCCGTACCTCCGGTCGGCGATGATCGTCTCAGCGTCGTCGCCGTAGACATTGCGCAGGTGGGCCGTGCTCTTGCGGGCCTGGGCCAGGATTGCCCCCCCTCCCTCCACGGCCTCGATCCTGGGGATAATCTCTGTATCTTCTTCCAGCAATTTGATGGCCAGCCAGCGAGAGGAGTAGCGCGTGGTGAGTGCCGGCGCCTTCTCAATGGCCTCCTGTAAACGGGCGATCTCCTCCTCGACCTCACGTCCGTAGTCCACAAGGGAAACGCCCCTGCTATAAGCCAATTCATGTGTTGCCATAATCCACCCTCCTTTGTTCATTGTTTATTGATTCATTGCGCTCCGGCTACCCGGATGGCCGCGCCCAGCAGTTCGTCAATCCCTTTACCCTTGGTGGCCACCGTGGGCACCACCGGCGTGCCGTTCAGTCCTCGGGACAGCATCTCCGTGTCAATGCGCAACCCTCGCGAATCGGCTATATCGCTCATATTGAGCGCGATGACCAGCGGAGCATCCAGCTCCAGGATCTGGATCGCCAGGTAGAGGTTGCGTTCCAGGTTGGCGGCGTCCACCACGCCAATCACCACGTCGGGCTTTTCCTCGATGATATAGTCACGGGCGATGACCTCCTCCAGCGAGTAGGCCGTCAGGCTGTAGGTGCCGGGCAGGTCCACGACCTGGATTTCGTAACCGTCGCGCTTGCAGGTACCCTCTTTCTTCTCGATTGTCTTGCCCGGCCAGTTGCCCACGTGCTGGCGGGCTCCGGTGAGGGCGTTGAACACGGTGCTCTTGCCGGAGTTGGGATTGCCGGCCAGAGCAATAGTAAACTGCTTTGCCATTTGATCCTCCTTATATATGCTACAAAGTCAGCGGCTCGACCTCGATCTTGTGCGCCATGCCACGGCCCAGCGCCAGCCGTGCGTCGTCCTTGAAGGCCACGATGAGCGGCCCCCAGGAGTCCGCCTGTACCACGCGCAGGGTCGTGCCCGGCGTCAGGCCCAGGTCCGCCAGCCGCTGGCGGATGCGCTGGCCACCGCGGATAGCGACCAGTCTGACATCCTCGTTGCGGGGAGCCATAGTGAGTGGCATCATGCAGACTCCTTTCTACTCGACTTTATCCATTTGAGAGTCTTTGAGGAACTCGAAAGCCAAAGGTAAAT
>CAYPOY010000092.1:0-16535 GCA_964412395.1 uncultured Anaerolineales bacterium
TCCCCTGGGTGCGGCGATGATGGTGCGGGCGGAAGCCATCGCGGACGTGGGTCTCCTGGATGAGGGCTTCTGGATGTACTGTGAGGAGATTGACTGGTGCTGGCGTATGCGCAAGGCCGGCTGGCGGGCTTGCTGCGTGCCGGCTGCCCGGGTGGTGCACCACGCAGGAAAGAGCAGCGGACAGGTGCGCGTTGTCTCCTTCGTCGCGCTGTGGCGCAGCCGCCTGCGGCTCTACGACAAGCACTACCCGCCGTCAAAGCGTCGCTTGGCCCACGGGCTCGTGCGACTGGGGATGCACTGGAAGACGGGTCAGGCCCGCGCGGCCCATCACCGGGGCGAGATCAGCACTGCCGAACTGACCGCTCGCCTGGAAGCCTACCAAACCGTATTGACGCTATGACCAGTTCACCCGTCCAACCACCGACGTCCACCAATCTACCAATCCCCACGCTGGCTGTCGTCGTCCTCACCCTGAACGAGGAGCGCAATATCCTGGACTGCCTGGAGAGCCTGGCGTGGGCAGATCGGCTGGTGGCCTTCGACTGCTTCAGCACCGACCGGACGGTGGACCTGGCTCGGCAGGCCGGAGCGGAGGTGATCCAGCATCCCTTCGAGAACTATGCGGCCCAGCGCAACGCCGCCCTGGACCGGGTGGCGGCGGATTGGGTCTTCTTCGTGGACGCCGACGAGCGGGCCACGCCGGAACTCGCGGCGGAGGTGCGGGCGGTGACGGCGCCCCCCCCTCTTCTCCCCCCCGTACGCGGGGGGGATGAGGGGGGGGTGGTGGCCTGGTGGGTGCCCCGCCACAACTACATCTTCGGCCGGCTCACCCTGGGTGCCGGTTGGTACCCAGACTACCAACTGCGCCTGGTATGGCGGGGCCGCGCCCGCTGGGAGCGGCCGGTGCACGAGGTGGCGGTAGTGGACGGGCCAGAGGGATACTTGCGGAACCCCCTCATCCACTACAATTACGACGACCTGGCCGACTTCATCGCCCGGCAGGAAAAATACACTGACTACGACGCCGGGGTCATCTTCCAGCAGGGGATCCGCCCTCGCTTCTACACCCCCTACTTCCAGGCAGTGCGCCATTTCTGGTGGCGGTTCGTGACGTTGCATGGGACGCGAGACGGGCTGCACGGGCTGTGGCTGAGCCTGCTGATGGCCTACTATGAGGCGGTGAAGTACCGGTGCGTGGCACGGCTGTGGCAAGCGGCCGACCGTTGACGGCTCAAGCCAGGTGTGTTATACTGAACACCGGACAATCACGTGGATATTCTGCACCCGACGCCGAAGGAGATGACCACCGCGCTGCTGAGAGCAGCAGAAGCAGAGCGGTGGAACCACTGGGAACACGAAGTAGCGCAGCACGCCGGTGATTGGCGCGACGCCAGGTGTATGCGCCGTCCTTTGACTCCAGATGAGTTTGCGCAGTTACCGGAGGCAGTAGCGCGATATCCCTTTGTTGCACTGTGCGTCTGCGGCTATTATGGCCGGGCAGTGTGGGGGTTCTACGTCCGCAAGTTGCCGTTCCAGGAGTGGGTGCTGACCAATGTATTAGTGGTCTACGATCCGTACGCAGGGGAGATCGTGCATTGTATGTATCCCCTCCACAAGAAACGTTACTGTGAACGTTGGGGTGAGCAGACACACTTGTTTGTCCGCGTGAGGTGGTGAAATGTACGTCTACGAACCAGATTTTGAAGATCCGAAAGAGGAACTCGAAATTTGTATGAATTTCTATCGCAAGTTGGTGAAGCAGTTGCACATCTGGGACCTGATGGAGTTTGTCAATTACCTGTCTGCCCGTGACGGGGTGGAGTGGGCGTTGGAGCAGTTGGGACGGGACAACGTGGACCTGGACGTGCTGGTCGAGATCGAGGAACTGGACGCAAAGTTGCGTGCCAATGCCAACTACCTGGTGGACGAACTGGAACTCTATAAGCACATCTGGCGGGACGAACCGGAGGAGTACTGGTGGTGGTATCTGGACGGCGGCAAACCGGACGGCCCGCTGGAGGCCAGGGAAGTAATCGGGGAGACGTGGAAGGTGGCTGAAGCGGCACCGGTGGCGGAGGAGCGAGTCTCTTACGAGGCGCAATCTCGAGACGAGTAGGGTGATCGATGAACGAGCCTATCCTGGTACTCAACGGCAATTACGAGCCGATCAACGTCTGCAACACGAAACGCGCCATGGGGTTGCTCATGGCAGGCAAGGCCGCAGTGTTGGAGAACGGCCGCGGGTTCATTCACACCGTCTCTCGCACCTACGAGCGCCCATCCGTCATCCGCCTGGTCTACGTAGTGCGCCGTCCCCGTCCTCGCGTGCGCCTGTGCAAGCGGGAGATCCTGCGTCGGGATGGGTATCGCTGCCAGTACTGCGGGCGGAAGACGAGTCAATTGACAATAGACCACGTTGTGCCCCGTTATCGAGGAGGGCAACACTCCTGGGGGAACCTGGTAGCGGCCTGCCCGCAATGCAACCGGCGCAAAGGTGGGCGCACGCTGGCAGAAGCGCGAATGAAACTGCTGCGCCAGCCTCTTGAGCCACGGCCCACGGCACAGTACCTCTTCGGGCGCTACCTGGCTGGCGATGGCTTGTGGGCCAAGTACCTGGAAGGGTGGTAGGGAGTGGGTAAACCATTCAACTACGGAGGGCAGGCAGTCATCGAAGGGGTGATGATGCGCGGATCGCGCACGCTGGCGGTCGCACTGCGTCACCCCGATGGACATGTCATTGTGGAGACGGAACCGCTCAACGAGGCGCTCTACCGTGGTCCGATCAGCCGCATTCCTTTCCTGCGCGGGTTGCTTATGCTGTGGGACGCGCTTGGTTTGGGGATGAAGGCACTTATGATGTCGGCCGATGTGGCGGCGGGCGAAGAGGTCTCATTTTCGGGGCCTGTCAGTTGGGGCATGTCACTTCTGGGGATCGGCCTGGGCGTGGGGCTCTTCATGGTGCTGCCCTCGTTCCTGGTAGGATTGCTCGCTCCTCACATCCCCTCGGAGTGGCTCAGCAGCCTGCTGGAAGGGGGCGTGCGTCTGCTGCTGATCGTGGGCTACATCTGGGCCGTCGGGTATCTGCCCGATATACGGCGCGTGTTTGCCTACCATGGCGCGGAGCATAAGACGATCAATGCTTACGAAGCAGGGGCAGAACTGACCGTGGAGGACGTGCGTCCCTTCCCGACGGCTCACGCTCGCTGTGGCACGGCCTTTCTCCTGACGCTGGTCGTGTTAACGATCTTGATATTCGCCCCATTCGACCAGCCATCGTTGATCTGGCGTGTGCTCAGCCGCATTGTGCTGCTTCCGGTCATCACAGGCGTGGCCTACGAGATCCTCCGCCTGACGGCCCGCTTGGCCGACCGGCCCTGGATGCGGGTGTTAATCGCGCCGAACCTGGCGCTCCAGCGGCTGACGACTCGCGAGCCGGACAACGGGATGCTGGAAGTGGCGATCGCGGCTCTGAAGGCTGTGCTGACGGATGAGGGGGTTGTCGCTAGCGAGGTAGCATGATGAGGACAGAAGGAGTAGAAGGCATCAAGGTTCCGGCACCGGAAGCAGCGGTAGGGCAAAGGTGAACGTTGTGCCGCTCTCAGAAGTGCTTTTTACCCAGATGCGTTCGCCGTGCGCTTCTATGACCATCTTGCAAAAAGCCAGGCCCAGCCCATTCCCGCGTCCCTCATGCTGACCGGTGACAAATCTCTGGAACAGCCGGTCTTGAATCTCAGGCGGGATGCCTGGGCCGGTATCGCTGACGGAAACGAGGAGCCTGGGCCGCCCTGAGGTGTCGGCTCTGGCTGTCACCCGGACCATACCACCGGCCGGGGTGAACTTGATGGCATTACCGATCAGGTTTTGTAACACGCGTTCGATCAGTCCTGCATCGGCCCAGGCCGGGGGTAAAGTGGGTGGCACGTCACTTTCCAGATGCAGGCCCTTATCGGCAGCCAGTGGTAACTGCGAATCCAGCACGCTGGCGACAAAATCGGCCAGCGGTATAAGCGTATGCTCTAACGGCATCTGTCGGCTCTCCAACTGGCTTATCTCCAGAATCGCTTTGACTAATTGCAGCATCTCCCTTGTGCTGTGTTGGGCAATCTCCCATAGCTGGCGTTGATCAGGCGAGAGGGTATCGGCGATGACATCATCCAGGAATGACAGGGAGCCAGAGATGACGGTAAGCGGATTGCGCAGATCATGCACCATCGCGTGGACTAAATCATCGCGCATTCTCTCCAGCAGCCGTTCCTCGGTAACGTCGCGCAATACCAACAGCCGGCCCAGCGGTGTCATGCCTGCCATCACGGGCAGGTTCAGCAAGTGAATCGTACGAGGTGGCACCGCGCACTCATCTTCTCCAGGCGTCTTGTCCCCCATCCGAACCCGGCGCATTTCGGCCTGAATAACCTGCACGACATCTGGGGCGTGGTCCCTCAGGGCGGCCAGGACATCTCGTATGGGCCGGTTGACCCAGTCCTCGGGCTGGCCGGTCAGGCGCAAGAGGTCAAGCGCAGGAGCGTTGATGACCAGCATACGCTGATCCGTTCCGACAAGAACGACGCCATCGCGACTGGATTCGATCAATGCCTGCAAATGGCTTCGTTGATCCGCGACAGCCTGGAACAGCCGGGCATTGGTCACGGCTGTGGCTACTTGTCGGCCGATGGTCATTTGCAACGCCTCATCCTCGGCCGAAAGAGCACGTGGCTGACGGGCGAACAGGCCCAGGGTGCCGATTGAGCGCTCCCGGTGCAACAGGGAGATGCCAGAGTAGGCACGCATGCCCATAGCCCTCAGCTCGCTGACAGCCAGCGGTACCTCCTTCTTGAGTTTACTCACTACCGGCATCTCTTGTTCGATGTCGCCCACCGCCACCGCCATGCTCTGGTTATGGACATAGGCACATAACGTACATTCCAGGTCCTCCTGCCGAAGCTGGTTGGACACGGTGGGCGGTAGACCCTGCTCAGCCGCCAGATACAAGCGACCACTGTTCGGGTCAGCCAGGCTAATCAGGCCAGCGTCAAAATCAAGCGAGGTTAGCGCCGAATGTAGAGTCTCTGAGAGCACGTCTTCCAATACCAGTGACCGGCTGATCGAACGTGCGACGGTATACAGCGCGCTCAGGTCGGCGGCATATCGGCGTATCTCAGCATAGAGGCGGGCGTTATCCAGTGCCAGGGCGATGGCTTCGGCCAGGGACTTGGCCAGCAGGACGTCATCGTCGTTAAAGGCGGTCACCCGGTCGCTTGCCACATCAAGCACGCCCAGCACCCGCTCACCACGCCGCAAAGGGACAGCCAATTCACTGTGGATGGCAGGGTTGCCTCTCACATAATCTGGGTCGGCGCTTACGTCGGGCACATACTGTGTCTGGGCCGTCTGGAAGGCCCGTCCGGTGACGCCCTGATCAACGGAGAGTCGCCGGCTCTCGGTTGCGGATAGCACGCCGGCCCCTGCTGGGACAGCCAGATGGGTTGCCGTGTCATTGGGCAGAAGGATAGCAACGGCAGGCCAGTTTGTCAACCGGGCGATGGCTTCCACTGCTGCGCGTGCTATGATCTCCGGGTCGAGGTGTTCCCCCACAGTGCGGAGGGTTTCGTAAAGCGTAGTCTGACGGGCAGCCAGGCGACGCTGCTCGTCATACATCTGCGCGTTGCGCACGGCCAGTGTCACTTGGTCGGCGGCTGACTGTATCATGTAGGCGTGCTCAGTGCTGAAGTGAGCCGGTTCCGAATGTGTGAGGGTGAGAACACCTAACACTGCTGACCCGCTCACGATCGGGATGGATAGGGCAGAGTTGACCGTCTCTGGCATATCGGGCAACTCCAGCCAGCGGTCGTCGCGAGAAGTATCGTAGACCAGGGCGGGCTGGCGGTGACGGAAGACCCAACCGGCCAGTCCTCTCTCCATCACGTGCCTCACAATATCCTGCCGTTGCACTGGCGTCGCTTCGTCGCGTGCCAGGACGCTGTGGGTCACGACACCAGTTCCGTCCAATAGAAACATACTGCCATGTTCAGCCCCCGTGAGAGTGGCGGCCATGTTCACTGCGCTCTGTATGGTGGCTTCCAGAGATGTATGTTTAGCCGTGGCACGGGCCATGGCCACCAGGCTTTCGAACAACTGCTTCTGGGCCATCAAGCCCACTTCGGCCTGTTTACGTTCTGTGGTGTCGCGCAGAACAATCAGCCGGCCCCTGAGACGACCACGTTGGTCGTGAAGAGGTGAGATATGCAGGTCATAATTGCGCGGGGCCTTCCCTTCCCCCAGAGTGATCTCGGTGTATGCTTCGGCTACATCGCGATAGCGCTCGATCAGGGCGAGCCTATCGGGCAGTATCTGAGCAATCGGCTGTCCAACCACCTCTGAGGCTGGCCGGCCGATGATATTCTGCGCGGCCGGGTTGATGTCCACAACGCGGTCTTGCATATCCAGCGCGAGCACACCGTCGCTCATGCTGTCCACAACTGCGTAGCGTGCCACTGGTACGATGTCGAACAGCCGGAAGCGGAAGATGCCCCAGCTCACCATCAGGCCAGCTACGGTAAAAGTGAAGGGGGTCAGATTCAGGGGGAATGGGATCAAGTCATAGGTAGATAACACCTCCCCCACCAACGGCACCAGCACGCCAATCAGCAAAACGGCAGCCTGCCCACGGTACGGGCGCGGTGAACGAATGAGCGCCTGAGCGAGCAGGAACATGCTGAGCAAAAGTAACGAGTAAGAATATACTGTATGAATCCAGTATGCCACGCTATGGGTCGCGTTCCACACCAGCAACGAACCACTGATGTCCAGCCTGATGTCGCTCCAGATCAGGTGGTGGGTATCATTGGTCCAGACCAGCAGCAGCGTGACCAGTGGCTCGATTACCAGCATAGCCACGTTGCGAGGCGTCAGCCACTTCTCTCGGCCGGTATATTGAAATGTGAAGGCCAGCCACGCCGTTGGCACAGTGACGATGCCCAGGTATCGAACCTTGGCCCAAAAGAGCTTGGTCGGCAAGTCCATGCTTCCCAGTCGCAGCGCATAGCTCAGCGACCATTCGGCCAGAGCCAGCATGAGCAACGTGAATGGCGTTGTCCCAACCGCTGGACGATGCTTCCACGAGTAGAGGGCAAGTCCAGCCGAAATCATCGCTGCCATAAGCAAGGGGAGCGCGAAAGGCGTGTATTGCCAGTTCACCTTATTGATTCTCCTATAGTAATTATACACAAATCGGCAAAATATGCGAGAAGCGACTGATGTGTCACGTGGCTACGGCCGGACTGTGCCCCTTCCGCAAGGTGGAATGAAAAGAGAAGAACCTCATTGACGTGATGCTCTCAAGCCGCGAGTACTGAGCTGTACCGGGCGTGAGATGTTATTTGACAGCCCATCCCCCTTGTGTTATACTTGTATTACAATCGCATACGGCTACGGTAGAGGTGCCCCAAAGCCCGGATGCGAGGGGCCCAGAGGGGGAAGCCGGTCCAAGTCCGGCACTGTCCCGCAACTGTAGGTTAGTCGGATAGTCAGATATAAGACTAACAAGCCAGGATACCCGCCTCTGCCGGCGCACACAGCGACCTTCGCGGAAAGGGGGTGGCGCATGAAGGGTACCCAGGTACAAATAGCCCTTCCCCAACGAACGTGAGGGGGAGGGCTTTCCGTTTCTGACTGCTCCGGGGCGCAGGATTATAAACTCTGCGTGAACACACACATCAGACATCAGGAGGAGAAAAACGATGCACTTGCGCAATCTCGTATTGACCATCACACTGGGGGCTGCGATCACCATAGGACTGCTCGCGGGCCTGAGCTTCTGCGCTGTCCCGGCAGAGGCTCAGCCTGCCCCGGCCCCGGCGGCCCCCACGATTGACCACAGCGACGCTATCAGCGACGCGCTAGCCTACCTGCAGACGAAGCAACTGCCCGACGGAGGTGTCGAGTGCTGGACACCCGGCGAGGCCGACGACTTCACCACCATCAAGACGGTCATCGCGCTCGCCGCCGCCCACCGCCCGGTCAGTTTCCTGACCTCGGTCAGCGGCACGATGCCGCTGGACTACCTGGACACTCGGGCCTTCTCCTACACCAGGGACTTGAGCGGCACCATCTTGCCCGGCCGGGCCGGAATGTTGATCGCGGCAGTGGTGGCCGGTGATAGCACCCCCTACGCCTTTGGTAAGTACCCCCTGGGTCACAGCTCAGCCGGCCTGCCCATCAACCTGGTGGAGGAGCTGAAAACGACCTACAACCCGGCCACCGGTGCCTATAGTACCACCGCCAGCCAGGGCTGGACCAGCGGCGCGGCCAACACGACCAACCAATTGTGGGCTGTCCTCGGCCTGGCGGCAGCACAGGAAACGGTGCCCGTTTCAGCTACAGATTTCCTCATCGGCCTGCAGGAACCCGACGGCGGCTGGGGCTGGGGCGCTGGCTTCGGTGACGTGGACACCACTGCGCTGGTCATCCAGGCCCTCATCGCCAGCGGCAACGTGAGACCAACCCATACCAAAGTGCAGGAGGGCCTGACCTTCTTGCGGAACGCACAGGCCGCTTCCGGCGGCTGGGAATCCTGGGGCAGTCTGAGTGCCGACTCGACCGCTGCCGCCATCCAGTCCATCGTCGCAGCAGGCTACACCCCAGCGACCGCGAGTTGGGCTGCCGCCAGCGGGCGCACGCCGCACGACGACCTGGTCGGCCTCCAGGCAGCGGACGGTGGTTTCAGTGGCAACGCGCTGGGCACTGCCCACGCCATCGCCGGCCTGGCCGAAACACCGCTGCCCGTCTTCGGGCGAGCGCAGCGTGTCCGTCGTGCCCTCACCTGGATGAACGAGCAGCAGAACGCTGACGGCTCCTGGTCCGGCTGGTCCGGCCCCGACCCCGGTGCCACCTGCGATGCGGTGCTGGCGTTCACGGCGGCGGGCTACGATCCCGATAGCGTCAAGGCGGCTGGCAACGTCACTTCGGCGCTGGACTATCTTTCCGCCGCTGCGTCTTCTTACGTCAACAACGGTCCCGATGCGGCGGGCAAACTGGCCGTGGCGGTCGAAGCGGCCGGCAGAGACGCACACACTTTCGGCGGTGTGAACATCGTCCACGTGCTCACCTCCACCCACTACAGCCCGACGTTGGGTGCTTTCGGCGTCCCCACCAACACCTATCACCAGGCCTTCGCCATCCTGGGCCTGGCGGCAGCGGGCGAGGCCATCCCCGTCAGCGCCACGCAGACGCTCACCGACCTGCAACAGGGCGACGGTGGCTGGAAGTACGACCTGGGCTCAGGTTGGTGGAACACAACCTCCCCTGACCACACCGGCCTGGCGTTGCAGGCTTTGATCGCGGCCGGCGTGCCCCCTACCGGTACCCATATCGTCAGCGCGACTGTCTTCCTGCACTCTCAGCAGGACACACAGGGGGGCTGGTCCAATACTAACTCCACCGCCTATGCCGTGCAGGGTCTTCTGGCAGCGGGCGAGGAGCTGGTCGCCAACTGGTTGAAGGACGGCCACAGCCCCTACGACGCGCTGGCTGCCTACCAGAAGCCCGACGGCCCCTTCGTCTGGGCCTGGTCGTGGCCCGCCGACAGCGGCATGGCCACCTGGCAGGCGGTGCCGGCGCTGCTGGGCGTGCACTATCCATTCTCATCCACCGCGCTGACGTCGTTCGGCGGTGTCAATCGTGGCCCCGATCCCGATCGCATGGTCGCTGCACCCCCGCGCGCGACGTGGGGCAACAGTGTGGACGTGATCATTCCCTTCGGCAGCGACCTCGACGCTGACGGCAGCGTCACGCTGGACTGGCGCGCCCACGGCCAGACCTCGTGGGTGACGGGCACGGCGGTCCACCGAGCCGATGGTTACTATACCGCCACGCTGTCTGGCACAGCCCTATTAGTCTACGAGTTCCGGGCCACCTTCACGGACCCAGACGGCGTGCAATACGCAACCGAGATCACCGACACCGTCGTACTGGGGGTCATGCTGGAGCCTCGGACCATCTACATGCCACTTGTCCTGAGGCGGTGAAGATTTTGGTGGCACCAGTTCCGGCGTGGTCCCTGACCACGCCGGAACCTCCCTACTTGTGGAGGTAGCATGAAGCGCAAGGTAAACGGGATTTACTTGGCACTGGTTGTGCTCCTGGCACAGGTCGTCGTTGGGGTCAGTCTGCGAGGCGTGCGCGCCCAGGAGACCAATCGCATCGGCCTGGTCGTGCGCTTTGGCGATGGCTCCCTCATTACCCGCTGCATCGAGTTTGGCGAGTCGGAGATCAGTGGCTATGACGTGCTTATGCGTTCAGGCCTGACCGTCGTAGCTGCCTATGACTCTGGTCAGGGCACGGCGATCTGCAAAATCGAACATGAGGGCTGTCCGGCTGAGGCTTGCTTGACGTGTGCCTATCCAAACTACTGGTCCTATTGGCACCTCGTGAATGGGGACTGGGCCTACTCCCAGGTCGGTGCCGGCGGCCACACCGTTCATCCTGGCGACGTCGAGGGGTGGAGTTGGGGCACTGGTGACCCGCCGCCCGTCGTCTCATTCGATCAGATTTGCGCACCGCCCCCAACCAACACACCACCGCCCACCGATACTCCTCCGCTCCCCACCGACACTCCTTCGCCTCCGACCGCCACGCCGTTGCCTACCGGCACCTCTCTACCCCCGACCGCCACTGCGCCCCCGGTGATGCCGACCGCCACTTCGCCTCCGCCGACTCCTATGGTCTGGTTCCGGCTGGACGAGAACCCCGTCCCTGCCGGCGCTTGCACGACCTTGCGCTGGGACACCGACAACGCGCTGGAGATCTACCTGGATGGGGAGCGCGTGAGCACTGACAGCAGTTGGGAGGTTTGCCCCACTGCACCGCAGGAATACCAACTGCGGGTCGTGAGCGTGGGGGGGGAGCAAACCTACACGCTAGTGCTGGGCGTGACCGGCACGTCGCCATCGCCGACGTTCACCCCTCAGCCTGTGGCAACCCTACTTCCGTCTCCCTCCCTCACCCTCCAGCCGGTGACAACTCCATCCCCATCGTCTTCTCCCACCTCCCAGCCGGTGGCAATCCTGTCTCCATCGCCTTCCTCCACCCCCTCCCCTCCCACATTCCCTTCTCCCACACTCTCCTCCCCCACACCCACTCTTTCCACTCCCTCCC
Source organism: uncultured Anaerolineales bacterium (assembly GCA_964412395.1). Lineage (GTDB taxonomy): Bacteria > Chloroflexota > Anaerolineae > B4-G1 > B4-G1 > CAYPOY01. The sequence goes on from CAYPOY010000092.1 coordinate 11,152, forward strand.
CTCAACCAACGCCCTCCCCATCACTGGTCTCCAATCTCCTGCAACCGACAACCACCTCTCACCATCCAGCAATCAGCAACCAGCAACCAGCATCCAGCGATGAAGGCCCAACTTCCACCTTGCCGTTTGGTTACATTGCCTTCGGTCTCATCACCATCGGGCTGGTGAGCTGGCTGATCTTTGGGACTCTCCATCGGAGGTGAGCGTGCGCCGGATCGTCAGCGGATCCATCTATGCTTTCAGCGCGGCCATTGGCGTTCTGGCCTTTGTCTATCCCTTCTTCTTCGACGCACAGACCAACGGTTCTATTGGCATCGCCCACGGCCAGGACGCGCCGCTGATAACTACAGCACTGGTGGGACTATCGCTGGTCGCGCTGCTGGTGGAGCTGCAAGGACAGGCGATCGGTGCGAAGACAGTCGCTATGCTGGGCGTGCTGGTCGCCATCACCAGTGTGCTGCGCTTCATCGAGGTCGTCGTTCCTATGCCGGGCGGCTTCTCGCCTATCTTTGCGCCCATCATTCTGTCCGGCTATGTCTTTGGCAGCCGTTTCGGCTTTCTGATGGGAGCCTTCACACTGCTCATTTCCGCGCTAATCACCGGTGGTGTGGGGCCATGGCTTCCGTATCAGATGTTCACAGCAGGCTGGGCCGGCCTGACCGCTGGCTGGCTTTCACGCATTGCGTCTCACGTTTTACGCATTACGCAACGCATTACGCATCGTGCACCACGCCCCCACCGGTCACTGACATTTGACATTCTTGTGCTATGCATCTTTGGCTTCGTCTGGGGCCTGCTCTACGGCGTGATCATGAACGTCTACTTCTGGCCCTTGGCGGTGGGGCCGGTCGAGCAGATCTGGGGGCCAGGCATTGGTCTGGGCGAGACGCTGGCCCGCTACGCCGTGTTCTACGTGGCGACATCGCTGGGGTGGGACCTGGTACGGGCGGTGGGCAACGCGGCGCTGATCCTGCTGCTGGGCGCGCCGACAGTGCGGGCGCTCACTCGCTTCCAACGCCGTTTCTATTTTGAGGTGCGTCCTGCCCATGGTTGATGTGCGCGCGTGGCTTCTCTGGGCATTGACGACGTTGGTGGCGGCCTCATCCACTCGCAACCCGCTCTACGTCGTCCTGTTGCTGCTGATCACGACGGTCGTGATTGTCGCCTGCGCGCCAGCCCGGGAGCGGCGGATGTTCCCTTCCCCGCTTCGGTCCGCGGCTGTGGCGGTTCCCCTGGCAGCTCTGTTCAACGGCCTGACTGCTCATCTGGGCGACACGATGCTCTTCCGCCTGCCCGACTGGCTCCCGCTGCTGGGCGGGCCGGTGACGCTCGAGGCACTCGTCTTTGGGGCGACGAACGGCCTCACCTTGACTGCTATCTTCGGCGGTTTCGCCGTCTTCAACCAGGTGACACCGGTGCATGACCTGGTGAGACTCACGCCGCGCGCCTTTCACGAGGCTGGCGTTGTGCTTTCCATCGCCCTCACCTTCATCCCACAGACGACCCGCAGCCTGGCTCGCATTCGCGAGGCCCAGGCGGTGCGTGGTCACCGCGTGCGCGGTCCGCGCGATTGGCTGCCCATCGTCGTGCCGCTGCTGGTGAGCGGGCTGGAGCGCTCGATGGGGCTGGCCGAGGCGATGGTCGCCCGGGGCTACGGGGCCATCTCCGACCGGGCGCAACCCCTGCGCGTGCAAGGACCGCTGGCGCTAGGGTTGCTGGCGCTGCTAGGAGGCTGGCTGATGTGGTTGTTCCTGCCATCATGGAGGGGGGAGGCCCTGGGCGGGATGACCGTGGGGACTGGGCTCATCGCCGGCGTGGTGTGGCTGGCTGGCCGGGCCGTCCCCCGCACTGCCTACCGGACGCATCGCTGGACTGCCCACGATACGTTGGTTGTGCTGGGGTGTGGGCTCACGCTGGCCGTGGCCCTGTTGCCACTGCCCCTGACGGATCGGGCGACACTGTACTATGCACCCTATCCGCGCCTGTCCTTGCCCGCCTTCGATCCGCTCATCGGGTTGGGATTGCTGGGGCTGCTCACGCCAGCGGTAGTTGTCACCGGAGGCCCAGCAGGTCGCTCATGATATACTTCGACCATCTCACCTACACCTATCCCGAATCTCCCCACCCTGTGCTGACCGACGTGACGCTACACGTCGCCGGGGGGGAGTTCGTCCTCGTGGCAGGACCGTCCGGTGCGGGCAAGTCCACGCTGCTGCGCTGTCTCAATGGGCTGGTGCCCCACTTCGCCGGCGGCACGCTGAGCGGGAGCGTCACCGTCGCCGGCCATGACCCCGTCGCCGAAGGGCCGCAGGTGCTCAGCCGCGTCGTCGGGTTCGTCTTTCAGGACCCCGAGGCGCAGTTCGTCGTGGACCAGGTTGAGGACGAGATTGCATTTGCGCTGGAGAACGCGGCCATTCCGCCCGACGATATGTGTGCGCGCGTCGAGGAGGCGCTGGAATTGCTGAACCTGACCCCGCTGCGGGATCGGCCACTGGAGACGCTTTCCGGCGGCGAGAAGCAGCGCGTCGCTATCGCCGCGGCACTCACGCTCCGCCCATGTATCCTTGTGCTCGACGAGCCTACTTCGCAACTTGACCCTCAATCGGCCGAGGAGGTGCTGGGTGCGCTGGTGCGCCTCAACCACGACCTGGGACTGACGATCATCCTGGCCGAACACCGGCTGGAGCGCGTCCTGTCTCACGCTGACCACTTGGTCTACCTGCCTGGCCCCGGTGGCCCAATACTGAGCGGCCCGCCGCGCTGGACCTTGCGTCAGATGGACCTGACTCCGCCACTGGTCACATTGGGAAAGGCACTGGGCTGGGACCCGCTGCCACTGACCATCGAGGAAGGACGCGCATTGGCCGCGAAATTCCAAGTCCCAAACCCTAAACCCCAGGTCGTCAGAGAGCAACGCGCAATTCGCGACGCGCAATTCGCAATTCGCGACGCGCAATTCGCAATTCGCGACCTGCATTTTGCTTACGACAGCACTCCTGCACTGCGCGGTGTCTCGTTTGCCGTCGGCACAGGTGAGTTAGTCGCACTGATGGGCCGCAACGGCTCGGGCAAGACCACGCTGCTCAAATGCATCGTCGGGTTGCTGCGGCCCCAGCAGGGGGAGATCAGGCTGGTGGAAAAATCGCTCATCGGGCAGGAGACGGCCGACGTCTGCCGCAGTGTCGGCTATCTGCCTCAGGAGCCGGACGACCTCTTGTTTGCCGATACCGTCGCCGATGAACTGGCGGTTACGCTGCGCAACCACGCCCTTTCAGGTAATCCCCCTATCGTTCCTGCTGACCTGCTGGCTCGCCTGGGCTTGAGCGGTCTGGCCGCGTCCTACCCCCGCGACCTGAGTGTCGGCCAGCGGCAACGGGTGGCGCTGGGTGCGGTCACCGTCACCCGTCCCCGCCTTCTGCTCCTCGATGAGCCCACGCGGGGCATGGACTACCCCGCCAAGCGGGAACTGGTGCGCCTCCTGCGGGAGTGGCAGGTGGAGGGGGCGAGCGTACTGCTCGTGACCCACGACGTAGAACTGGCGGCTCAGGCCGCCGACCGGGTCGTGGTTCTCGACCAGGGAGTGGTCGTCGCCGGCGGCACCCCGGCCGGGGTACTGGCTGCTTCACCGCTCTTCGCCCCGCAGGTGGCACGGCTCTTCCCCGGCACCGGCTGGCTGACCGTCGAGGACGTACTGTATTCTCCCACCAGGTGCACGCGCATCCGGCGCGGCGTGACCCGCTCCAACAGGCAGGCGAGCCGGAACAGAGGCTCGTTGAAGGCCAGGTAGGTCGGGTCGCCGATGAAACGCAGTGAAACCCGTTCCAGCCCGGCGGCCTGCGCCAGTCGCTCGATCTGCGCCAGTGTGTTGGCGCGGTAGAAGGCCGGGAAGGTGTCCGCCTCTGCCCGGCTGTAGAACCGCCCCACCAGCCGCCCTCGGGTCCAGCGCAGGGCGTGGTTGAGCACCGGCAACGGGTGGCACGCGTTGGGTGTGAGGAAGACGAAGCGTCCGCCCGGTGCCAGCACGCGCACCACCTCGGCCAGCGCCCGGGCCGGGTTGGGCAGGTGCTCCAACACCCAGGAGCAGCAGACCAGGTTGAAGGTAGAGTCGGCGTAGGGTAGGACCTCCGCCAGCCCACAGGACAGCGCCAGCGCCGGCATGCGGTGCTCGCGCAGTGACCTCAGGTCGGGGTCGAGCCCGGCGATGAAGCCAGCCTGCGGGTGCAATCGCTCCATCACCCCACCCCGCCCACAGCCCAGGTCGAGCACGCGCGTACCAGGGGTCAGACGAGCAGCCACCAGGTCCTGGTAGACGTGGCTACTGGGCCGCCAGCCGGGGCGCATCCCGGCGTAGCGCCGGCGATAAATCTCCTGCTGCTCAAGCGACAGCATCTACGGATTGACCTCTTCAGTTCTCATCTTTCACCTCGGATTAGCATCATTATAGCCGCTCCTTACGTCACGAGCAAGAGCCGGCATTTGACGATTTGCTCGCTCAGGGGTATAATGTCGTTGTGAGCGCTCCTCGGTAGCTCAATTGGCAGAGCGGCCGGCTGTTAACCGGTTGGTTGCAGGTTCGAGTCCCGCCCGAGGAGCCAAGCGCCAGAAGGGGGAAGCAACGCTTCCCCTTTTGTTTATCCTCACCAGACGAGCAGACGAGCCTTGCGGGGGCTACGGCGATGAATCTGATTGCGCTTCTGTGGTCAACGCTGGTCACCCCTATGAGGCAATGGATCTCCACCTTGTTGTACTGCATCCGACCAGCTCACCTGGCCCGGCTGGCACTGGCACTCTTCATCCTGTGGGCTATCCGCCCACCCCATGTCCTGGTCGTCCTCGGTCCGCCCCAGCAGGTGGTCACCACCAACCCCATTGTCGGCCTTCACACTCGCCTCACCGACGAGGTGGAGGAGTGGAAGATCCAGCGCACGCTGCGAATGGTGCGCGAGTTAGGCATACCCTGGATCGTCGAGTACTTCCCCTGGCCCTACATTGAGCCCGTAGAGGGAGAATTAACCTGGGGCCACAGCGACGCGGTGATCAAGCACGCCGAGAACCAGGGGCTGATCGTGATCGCCCGGCTGGGCTGGGTGCCGGCGTGGGCTCGCCCCGACCCCCAAGGAAAACGAAACGAGCAGGAGACCACCCTCACCTACCTGGACGCCGATCACTATGCCGACTTCGCCGCTTTTGTGGCCGCCTTCGTCGCGCGCTACCGGGGGCGCGTGAATCACGTCATCATATGGAACGAACCGAACCTCAGTTTCGAGTGGGGCTACCGGCCGGTGGACCCTGGGGGATACGTCGGACTGCTGCGAGCGGTCTACCCCCACGCTCACGCCGCCAACCCCGACGTGGTCGTGCTGGCCGGTGCGCTGGCTCCCACG
>CAYPOY010000093.1:0-16425 GCA_964412395.1 uncultured Anaerolineales bacterium
TCGGAGGGTGAATTTTGGGGTTGATTTTCCGCCCCTGTTCTGCTTCGAAAACCCACGTTTTCGTTCGTTTGTGCAAGCGTTGACGTTCGGCTATAATCGGGCCGGTGTGGTCACCATAGGAGTGAGTATCTTGTCTGAAAACGTGAAAGAAGCACGACAACTATACCTGTTTGACGATACGGAGGTAATTACCGGCCTTGATGCGCGGCTGTGGCACGGTTCGTTCAACAGCCGGGAAAGCACGTTACAGCAGTTGTCTCCCTACGCGGGCAAGATGAAATCAGGGATGGCCAGGGTGCTCATGAATCTGTACCGAGATCATGATGTAGATGTGAGAAAGGGTAGAAAATGCACCAGCATCGTGCCTACCTCGCCCGGGTGACTGTGGATGGCAGCCCGCGATGGGGCGTCGTAAAGAGTGAGCGGGTGTATGCGCTAAATGGCACCCCTTTCGACAACTGGGAATGCGGGGACGAGATCGGGCGCCTGGAGGATCTCCAATTGCTGGCCCCAGCCATGCCCACCAAGATCGTCTGCGTCGGGCGCAACTACCCCGCCCACGCCGCCGAGCACGGCAGGGAGGTGCCGTCTGAGCCGCTCTTGTTCCTCAAGCCGCCCAGCAGCGTGATCGGGCCAGGCGCGCTGGTCGCCCTGCCGCCACAGTCGGAACGGGTGGAGCACGAGGCAGAGTTGGCGGTCGTCATCGGTCGTCGCTGCCGGGACGTGACGGTCCAGGAGGCGTGGAACTATGTGCTGGGCGTGACCTGCGGCAACGACGTCACCGCCCGCGACCTGCAGCGGCGCGACGGTCAGTGGACGCGCGCCAAGGGATTCGATACCTTCTGCCCGCTGGGGCCCTGGATCGTGACTGGGCTGAGCGAGACGGACGTGGCTGACCTGGAGGTCATCTGCCGCGTGAACGGCGAACTCCGCCAGTGTGGGCATACGAGCGAGATGGCCTTCTCGCCAGTGCAGCTCATCGCCTACACCGCAGGCATCATGACATTGGAGCCAGGCGACGTGATCATGACCGGCACCCCGGCCGGCGTGGGGCCATTGGTGGCAGGTGATGTGGTCGAAGTGGCGGTGAGAGGTATCGGGTCGCTGCACAACCCGGTAGAAAAGGCCCGGTAACGTCCGTAGAAACGATTATACCGCAATGAAACTGTAACGCAAGTGAAACACCAGGAACGCTGATTCTGGTCTATGCTTTAAGGTGCACCTCACGCGCTGGTGGTAATGAGGAGATAACAAGGGTCACATGGTAGATTCGATTATTGGCAAAACGCTCGGCAAATACCAGATAGTGGAACTCATCGGGCGAGGGGCAATGGCTGAGGTCTACAAGGCCTATCAGCCAGCGTTAGATCGGCACGTTGCGATCAAGCTCATGCACTCTTTCCTTGCTGAAGACAAGAACTTCCTGGGCCGGTTTCAACGTGGAGCCAGGGCGGCAGCCCAGCTTCGTCATCCCAACATTGTGCAGGTGCACGACTTTGAAGCAATGGGCAGTGCGTACTACTACATGGTTATGGAGTTCATTGATGGCTGTACCTTGCGAGATAAATTGCAGGGGCTGGCAGATGCCAATGAGGTTATGCCGCTGGATGAAGCGATCCGCATCGCTGGTGAGTTGACGTCTGCACTCTCTTATGCCCACGGCCGCGGGATGATCCATCGAGACATCAAACCGTCCAATGTGATGATTAACCTGGATGGCCATGTGATTCTGACAGATTTCAGTATAGCCAAGATTTTGAGTGACGCTCAGTACACTATCACCGGTGCGATAGCTGGTACGCCTAACTATATGCCACCTGAACAAGGGTTGGGAAAGCCAGCAGACGCGCGTAGTGACATCTATTCGTTGGGGGCCATGTTCTTTCAGATGGTGACTGGTCGGCTTCCATACCAGGCGGATTCGGCGGTGTCGGTTCTTCTTAAACACGTAAATGATCCAATTCCCATCGCCAGCCAAGTCAACCCAGCCTTGCCACCAGATATTGATAGAATCATCTTTAAAGTGTTAGCCAAGGACCCAGACGACCGTTATCAAACGGCCGACGAGTTCATCGAACACCTGAAACAGGTTGAGACCGGTGGGCATCTCTCGGACGCTGCTCTGCCTGCGCTTCCCGCCACGGCAACTGGCGGCTCGGCAGAACGGACCGCCACTCCTTTCTCTGCCACTCTGCTTCCATCTCCGTCGCCAATCGCTGACCTGTCCAGCGCCGTCGGGCTGGCACCCTACGTCCTGTCACCCGGCCACATCGCCATTGATCTGCCGACTGTGTGCGACGCCGACTGGGACCGGGCAGTGGAGCACTTTGTCAAGGGGTACATCACCGGCTGGCTGCGCGATGGCGTGGACCGCCTGCGGGCCATCCATCAGCATGGCCTGGCCGACGAACTGGAATTGATTACCGTTCGAGCCGAAGCCATCATCCAGCGGATCCAGGATGGTGACGACATTGCCCGCAACGTTGGCCTGGAAGAGTTCCTGGAGTCGCTGGGGGCAACCCTGCCGGTCATAGAGATCACTCCGGAAAGGCTGGACCTGCCAGCGGTCGGAGTGGGGGAAACCGGGCAACCGGTGACCTTGACCATCACGAATGGAGGGCGGGGTTACCTCTTTGGCAGCGTCACGTGTCGGGTGCCATGGCTCAAAGCCATGCCCAGGCGGTTTGGCTGCACAGCGGGGAAGCGTTGTATGGTAATGGTGAGACCGGACCTGAGTGGCTTACCTGCCCGCAGGATTCACTCCCCAGATGCCCTGCAGATCCGTAGTGTAAGCGGTGACCAGAACTTGAGGATTGAGGTAGACATCTTGCCATCCGTGTTGCAGGTAGACGTTTCTGCGCTCGATTTTGGCGCGTTGGGTCAGGGAGAGACTGCTCAGAAGATGTTCACTCTCCGCAACAGCGGCCGGGGCTATCTGATCGGCAGAGTCCGCTGCCGGGTGCCATGGCTGACGGCATCGCCGGAGCAGTTTAGGGTGCCGGCCGGGGATAGCATCCAGGTAGCGGTAAATGCTGATTCGCAGACGCTCCCGCCAGGTGATGCGACCCATACCTGGGCGCTGATGATAGAAAGTAACGGTGGGCATGCCGTTCTGGGTGTTCAAATGCGGGTACTGTCTCCTCGCTTGGAGGTGGAGCCGGCGCGGATAGATCTGGGTACTGTAGAGCTCGCCCGGCCTGGGGCGGGAAGCAGTGCCGAACTGGCGGTGCGCAACGCCGGGCCTGGGGTGCTGACCGGCGCAGTGGCGACGGGAGCCGACTGGCTGACTGTTGAGCCGGCCGCCTTCCGCTGTCGGGCCGGAGAGACACAGCAGTTGCGTCTGTCAACGACCCAATTAAAGACAGGGGGCTACCGCCAGTCTGTTCATGTTGTTTCCAACGCAGGAATGACGGAGGTGCTGGCCTTGCTGCAGGTGTGCTTTTCTATGGAGCCGGAGATGGTGCATATCCCGGCCGGCGAGTTTCTGAGAGGCAGCCACGAGCGAGACAAACGAGCCCCGGCATCCGAGAAGCCTCAGCGACGGATCTACCTGGAAGAGTACTGGATCGGTAAGTACCCGGTGACCAATGCCCAATATGCCGTCTTTGTGAAGGCCACAGGGCGTCGGCATCCAGAGCGCTGGGAAGGGGACCACCCGCCGAAGGGGAAGGAGAACCACCCGGTGGTCAGCGTAAGCTGGTGGGACGCACTGGCCTATTGCCGCTGGCTGGCGGAGGTGACAGGTAAGCCGTACCGGCTGCCGACAGAGGCTCACTGGGAGAAAGCAGCCCGAGGCACCGACGGGCGGATGTATCCCTGGGGAAACAGATGGGATAGCCGGAGGTGCAACACAAGGGAAGAGCACAAGGGAGGCACGATGCCAGTAGGGGCCTACAGTCCGGCTGGGGACAGCCCCTACAGTTGCGCGGACATGGCGGGGAACGTGTTGGAGTGGATGGCCGATTGGTACCGTGAGGAGTATTACGCCCGCTCCTCCGTCTCCCGGAATCCCTACGGCCCGGCATCGGGAGCAGTTAAAGTGCTGCGAGGCGGTTCATGGTCGGCCGATCGCTGGGGCGCTCGCTGCGTCAGCCGCTACCAGGGCAACCGGAAGTCCACCAGCCCCGAGGCTGGCTTTCGCTGCGCGATATTCACACCGTCGAAACCGCGCGATGAGGGCTAAGTAGGTCAGCAAAAGTTTCTTGTACTAATGTTGATTTGCTTCGAAAATCCACGCGGGATGTTCCTTGCAAAGTGGCGCTGGAGGTGGTATAATCCAAGCGCTTGGGGGCAATAGCGCCCCAAAGGTCAGGCCGTGCGATAGACAGCATGGCCATAACCGAGCGTATGAAAGCGCTGATCGGGACGAGTACCGTCTGGTGAAAGGTCCAAGAGAGAGGGGGTCGCAGGCTGCAAGCCCCCTCGACCGGATAGGCGGGAAAACCACCCGGGAGTGGGTCCCTCAAATCGCAATGGCGCGAGAGTATGGGGCTCCGGGACGGCCCGTTATCGCCACAGAGTGCGTCAACGGCTGAGGAATCCGTTGTCGAACTTGGGTGGAATCACGTGGGAGACCCCCGCGCCCCAGGGCCCGGGGGTTTTTGTATACATTAGGAGGGACAGCCATGACCACGCTGACGATGAAGTTTGGCGGCACCTCAGTCGGCAGCGCCGAGGCGCTTGCCCAGGCCGCCGGTATTGTGCTGGAGCAGGCCCAGGAGTGGGACCGCCTGGCCGTGGTCGTCTCGGCGATGAGCGGTATGACCGATACACTGACCCGGGGTGCACTGACCGCCGCCTCCGGCGACGGCCAGACCTACCGTGCCATCGTCACCGACCTGCGGGTTCGCCACTATCGCGCCGTGGATGCGCTATTGACCCCGGACGGCGAGCGCGCCCAACTGCTGGCCATGGTGGACGACTACCTGGATGAGTTTGCTGCCTTTTGCCGCAGTGTCCACATCCTGGGCGAAGTCACCCCGCGCGCGATGGACACCATCACCTCGTTGGGCGAGCGGATCAACGCTCGCCTCCTGGCGGCCTTGCTCCGCCAGCGGGGAGCCCGCAGTGAAGCGGTGGACGCCACCGAACTGATCGTCACCGACGATACCTTCCAGAACGGCGTGCCGCTGATGGGCGCCACCCGCGCCCAGGTTTCCGCCCGACTGGCTCCGCTGCTGGATGAGGGTGTCATCCCTGTCGTGACCGGCTTCATCGGGGCCACGAAGGATGGCGTGACGACGACGCTGGGCCGGGGCGGCAGCGATTACAGCGCCGCCATCCTGGGCAACTGCCTGGACGCCGACGAGGTCTGGACCTGGACTGACGTGGACGGAGTCATGACCGCTGACCCCCGGATGGTACCCGACGCCCGGGTGATCCCTGTCCTCTCCTACAGCGAGGTGGGCGAACTGGCCTACTTTGGGGCCAAAGTGCTGCATCCCCGCACCATTCGGCCCGTCATCGAACGCGGCATCCCGCTGTGGGTCAAAAACACCTTCAACCCTACCTGCCCCGGGACCCGCATCGTCTGCGAGCCGGAGAGCACGCCCGGCACCGTCAAGGCGGTCACTGCCATCGAAGGATTGAGTATGGTGACGGTCGAGGGGCGGGGGATGATGGGCGTGCCCGGCATCGCAGCCCGCACCTTCTCCGCCGTCGCCAGCCGGGGGGCCAGCGTGCTGATGATCTCCCAGGCCTCGTCGGAGCAGTCCATCTGCTTCGTCATTCCCACGCAGGCAGTGCTGCCGGTCATCCGCGCCATCGAGGAGGAAATGGCCCTGGAACTGGCACGACGAGACGTGGACCGGGTCTGGTCTCTGGACGACGTGGTGATCGTGACCGCCGTGGGCGCGGGAATGCGCGGCACGCCGGGCGTCGCTGCCCGCATCTTTGGTGCGCTGGCCCGGGGCAATATCAACATCATTGCCATCGCCCAGGGCTCCTCCGAGTGCAGCATCTCTCTCGTCGTCGCGGCTGCTGCTGCCGTCGACGCGGTACGATATATTCACAATGAGGTGATCGTCAATGGCTGAGATACCCGTTGCTATCCTGGGCGCGACCGGTGCGGTTGGACAGCGTTTCATCCAACTCCTGACCGACCATCCCTGGTTCGAGATCGCGGCGCTGGCCGCGTCGGAGCGAAGCGCCGGCCGCCGTTACGCCGATGCCTGCCGCTGGATCATCACCGGCGACCCGCCGCCTTCCGTCAGCGAGATGACCGTCAGTTCCTTGGAGCCGACGCTGCCAGCCCGGATCGTCTTCTCGGCGCTGCCGGCCGGCGTCGCCCACGAGGTCGAGCCGCTCTTTGCCCAGGCCGGCTACGTCGTCTGCTCTAATGCCTCCGCCTTCCGTTACGAGCCGGACGTCCCGCTAGTCATCCCGGAGGTCAACTACACCCACCTGATGCTCGTCGAGCGGCAGCGGGCTGAGCGCGGCTGGCCGGGCTTCATCGTCACCAGCCCCAATTGCACTACGACCGGCATCGTCATGCCGCTCAAGCCGTTGGACGCTGCCTTCGGCCTGCGAAAGGTCTTCGCCGTCACGATGCAGGCCGTCTCCGGCGCTGGCTACCCCGGCGTCCCCTCCCTCGACATCCTGGACAACGTGGTGCCCTACATCGGCGGTGAGGAGGAAAAGATCGAGAACGAGACGCGGCTACTCCTGGGCCACATTGAGGACGGCCGGCGGATCGAGGCGGACATCGCCATCAGTTCCCAGGCCAACCGCGTGCCGGTGCTGGAGGGCCACACCGTCTGCCTTTCACTGGGTTTCGAGCAGCGCCCGACTGTCGAGGAGGCAATCGCAGCACTGGCCGACTTTTGCGGCGCGGACGTGGTGCGCGAACTGCCCAGCGCGCCGGAGCATCCCATCCTCGTCCGTCGCGAGCCGGATCGTCCCCAGCCCCGCCGGGACCGGGACGCCGAGGGTGGCATGGCGGTGACGGTGGGGCGAGTGCGGGAGTGCCCGCTCTTGGATCTGCGCCTGGTCAGCGTCTCTCACAACACGCTGCGCGGCGCGGCCAGTGGCTCCATCCTCAACGCTGAACTGCTCGTCGCTGAAGGATACATCAAGTGAAACGGTTCAACCAGGAGGCTTCCTATGAACATTCTCGTAACAGGAACAGCAGGCTTCATCGGGTCTCATTTAGCGGAGCGATTGATTGATTTGGGTGCAGATACTCCTAATTACCAGAACTGATGTTCTGCAAAAAAACCGTCCAGCGACGTGGTTTGCCTCGATTACTTGCGAAAATCCGCTCCAAATTCGGGAAATTCGTGCGGTTTGCCCCGCCATTGGCAGAAATTCACGCGAGAAATTGACATAACAGACGCAAATTCCTCGAAATTTCTCGCTGGTAATTGAGAGTATCTGCGCCCGATTGATTTGGGCCATTCTGTGCAAGGACTGGATTGCTTCACAGATTACTACGCCAGAGCGCTCAAGAAACTCAACGCGAGTCAGATACAAAACAAGGGCGTCGCTTTTCTACCCCTCGATTTGGCAGATGATGATCTCAGTTCGGCTGTCAGAGATATCGAAATCGTGTATCACGTAGCCGCACAGCCCGGGATATCTGCCACGACTGCGTTTGAGACTTATGTGAGAAACAACATCATGGCAACATACCGGCTGTTGGAAGCTGTAAAGCAATCTCCCTCGTTTCGAGGGTTCGTCAATATCTCCACGTCGTCCGTCTACGGAGCCGACGCCACCGGAGATGAGACGACGGAACCCAAGCCCACGTCATATTACGGCGTCACCAAACTCGCCGCAGAACAACTCGTGCTTGCGCACACGCGGGATCGAGGGTTGCCAGCCTGTTCGTTGCGGCTATTCTCCGTGTATGGCCCGCGTGAGCGACCGGAGAAGCTGTACGCCAGGTTGATCCGCTGCATTCTCGAGGATAAGGAGTTTCCGCTGTGCGAAGGCAGCGAACACCACCTGCGAAGTTACACTTATGTTGGGGACGCCATAGATGGACTGGTGGCAGCCCTGGACAACTTTGACAGGTGCACCGGCGAGATTTTCAACATCGGAACAGACGTCACTCTCACCACAGAAGAGGGGATGAGAACTGTGGAGGAAATCATCGGCAAACCCGCCAAGATAACGATAGCACCCAGGAGAGCGGGAGACCAGCTAAAGACACACGCCAATATCGGAAAGGCGCGCAGGCTGTTGGGCTACAATCCAACCACCACGCTGAAAGAAGGTCTGGAGAAAACAGTTGAGTGGTACAAGCAGCACATCCTTGGGAAGATAGACTTCTAGCCACCTTGCGCGGCGCGGCCAGTGGCTCTATAGAACAGATCCCTTGAGGTGTTTACTATGCCCTACAACCCAAAACCAATTATCGAGTCCTACGAAAAAAAAGCTGAGGTTGAAGATGAGTCGGAAAAGAGCTCTTCCTTACGGGTAGAGGTTCCAAGAGAATTCATCAAGAGATATCTCAAGGCGTCTGATGTTGTCCTCGATGCTGGCGGGGGGACAGGCATTAATGCCATTATGATGGCAGAACGTTGTAAGAAAGTAACCCTCCTGGATATCACGTCAAGGATATTGCAGCTTGCTGAGAAGAACATAGCAGAAGCTGAGGTGTCCGATAGGATCGAACTTGTTAACGGCGATATAACGGACTTGAGTCGGTTTCAGGATGGCGAATTTACTTTTGTCGTATGTGTAGGGGATGCCATTTCGTATGTCCTTGAGAGAAGATTCAAGGCTATTGAAGAGTTAATCAGAGTCGCCCAGAAAGGCTCGATTCTAATCATTGGTTGTGACTCAAAGTTGGGCTTCATGAGGATGAAGCTGGCGAGAGGTTCATTGGATGAAGCAATTGAGATTTACAAGACCAGTGAATGTTACTGTGGTATGGGTCCCCGAACTCATCTTTACACAGTAGATGAAATGACTGCGCTATTGAAAAGACAAGGCTGTAATGTCCTGGAAGTGGCTTCAACCCCAACCTTTGCAGATACGATTGATACCAGCACATATTCCGAGAAGGAGAAGTGGGAAAGGCTGAAGGGGTTGGAATTGGAGGTTTGTACGAGTCCGGGATTGCTGGGAATGGGGCTTCACCTTCTTTTTGTTGCCAGGAAAGAGTATGAGGTTGGTGTCAATAATGATTAATCTTCGCAGGGCCACCTCAACTGACACAAAAGGGATAGCCGCCGTCGTTTATGATGTCTGGGAGCAAGATATCCTGACCGATGTATGCGCAGCCCAGATAAAAGATGATACTTGCGCACTCTGGGTTGCGGCAGATAATGACGACAGGCGCATTGATTCCTATAGATGAGGAACATCTTTTGGCAACCGACTTGCGAGACGAGGCGAGCGTGCATGGTGAGTATTACTGGTTTGTCAAACCGATGGAATGAAATGAGAGGCTACGTCCGATGAAAAACTATGGCCTTATGTCTGTCTATGAATTCCTGGGCGACCTGGTCGTCTACCGCAACCTGGTACCGGCCGATCCACGACTGCCGCCACTGGCCGAGGTTCGTCAGCGCGTGGGATTGCCGGAAGGCGTCATCCCGCGCAAGACGGCTCCGGAGTATGCCCGCGTGATGGTCTGCTTGCTGCAACAGGCGCGGGCGCTGGACGTACCCGGCACCCCTATCGAGCGACTGGTCTACCTGGGCGACACACGGCTGAACGACGGCACTGCCTTTGCCAACATCTGCCGCGCCGGGGGCTGGCCCGGCCTGGCCTTCATCGGGGCCGAGCGGGACGAGCCCGCGCGCGTGGAGATCGTCGAGCAGGACGGGGACACGCTCTACCTGGCCAACCGCTGGGCGGCGCTGGTTGACTTCGACCGCTTCTGCCGCGAGCGGGGGTTCCCACTGGATGAGCGGACGGCGGTGATCGTTGACCTGGACAAGACGGCACTGGGCGCGCGGGGGCGCAACGATCGCGTCATCAACCGGGCGCGGGTCGAGGCGGTGCGCCGCACCGTCGGCGACCTGTTGGGGGGCAGTTTCAATCCAGAGGGCTTCCGAGTCGCTTATGATCGCTTCAACCAGCCAGAGTTCCACCCCTTCACCGCCGACAACCAGGACTACCTGGCCTACGTTTGCCTGATCCTGGGCAGTGGGATGTACGGGCTTGAGCCGCTGATAGCCGAGGTGCGTGCCGGGCGACTGACGACCTTTGAGCAGTTCATCGCCGGGGTGGACGACCGCGCCGCAGCACTGCCCGCCAACCTGTGTAGCATCCACAGTGGAGTTTACGCCCTCGTGCAGCGGGGCGACCCCACGCCCTTCAAGGCGTTCCGCTACAACGAGTACCAGGCCACCATTGAGCGGATGGGTTGCCTGGGCGACGGTGCACCGGTGGCGGAGTTGCTGGAGAAGGAGATCGTCATCACGCAGGAGGTGCGGGAGGTGGTGCTAGCCTGGCGGGAGCGGGGCGCGCTACTCTTCGGCCTTTCGGACAAACCCGACGAGGCATCCGTCCCGACGGATGACCTGGCAGCCCGGGGTTATCGGGCCATCCATCGGGTGGAGACCCACGCCGTAGGAAATGAACAATGAACCAATGAACAATGGCCTGCGGCGGTCAGCAGGTTGCAGGCTAGCAAATTCGCTATAATGATTAACCATAGTTGGGCCGCCAAGAGCACGATGAACAAGGACAAACAGAAACATCCGTCACCGGCGTTAATCGTCGTTGGCGGGTTCGCGGGTACCGGCAAGACCGCCGTATCCAGGCGCCTCTCAGCCGAACTCAGCATCCCAAGACTTGGCTCAGACACTTGTGCTGCTTCTGCAACCCAACCACACAAGATTCATCAGCGGGTGATGCAGGCGGTCGCTCAATTTGCAGCAGAAGAATGGCCGGGCTTGCTGGTCACGATGCGGAATGTGGTGCAGAGCGTCTGGCGAGCAAGCGAAGCGGAATGATTGACCGGAGGTATTTGTTTTCCCCATGACTTACCATAGCTGGCTCCAATGTATCCACGGCTGCGGCCGCCGCTACTCCATCTACGACATCGTCTACCGCTGCAAGGAGTGCGGTGGCTTGTTAGACGTAGAGCACGACCTGGAGGCACTGAAGGACCGCAGCGCCGCCGAGTGGAAGGCGCTGTTCGATCAACGGGCGCGGACGAACGAGTGGCCCTACGGGAGTGGGGTGTGGAGCAAGAAGGAATGGGTCTGCCCGCAGGTAGACGTCGCCAACGTCGTCTCGCTGGGTGAAGGGAACACCCCTCTCCTGCCAATCTCCCCTCTCCGCTTCGGGGAGGGGTTGGGGGAGGGGTTGTGGGTCAAGCAGTGCGGCACCAGCCACACGGGGTCGTTCAAAGACCTGGGGATGACAGTGCTGGTCTCGGTCGTGCGGCAGATGATCGCTGATGGGAAGCCGATCCGGGCGGTGGCCTGCGCCTCCACTGGCGATACGTCGGCCGCGATGGCTGCCTATTGTGCTGCCGCCGGCATCCCTGCCATCGTCTTCCTGCCCCAGGGCAAAGTCTCCACCGCCCAACTGGTCCAACCCATCGCCCACGGCGCGCTGGTGCTGGCGCTGGACACCGACTTCGATGGCTGCATGCGCATCGTGCAACAGGTGACGGCCGACCAGACCATCTACCTGGCTAACTCAATGAACTCGCTGCGCATCGAGGGCCAGAAGACGGTGGCCATCGAGATTGCCCAGCAACTGGGATGGGAGGTGCCGGACTGGGTGGTCATCCCGGCCGGCAACCTGGGCAACGTCAGTGCCCTGGGCCGGGGCTTTCTGATGATGAAGGAGTTGGGCCTGATTCACCGGTTGCCGCGCATCGCCTGTGCCCAGGCCGCAAACGCCAACCCGCTCTACCTGAGTTACCTGACGGGCTTCGAGGAGTACCGGCCAGTGCCAGCGCAGAAGACGCTGGCTAGCGCCATCCAGATCGGCGCACCGGTCAGTTACGAGAGGGCGGTGAAGGTGCTGCGGGCCTTTGACGGCGTCGTCGAGCAGGCCAGCGAGGACGAACTGGCCGACGCGGCCGACCGCGCCGACCGTGCCGGTCTATACTGCTGCCCCCAGACCGGCGTAGCACTGGCGGTGCTGTTCAAACTGGTGGAGCGGGATAAGATCCTGCCAGAACACCGCGTCGTCGTCATCTCCACTGCCCACGGCCTCAAGTTCACCGGCTTCAAGGTTGGCTATCACGAGGGGGCGCTGGCAGATGTGGTCGCCCGCCACGCCAACCCCCCGCTGGAGTTGCCGGCCGACATTCAGGCGGTGAGCCAGGCGATTGACCAGATGGTTGGATCAGGGGGATCAAGGATGTAGTCTCTGAGGCTTCGGGAGTCTGCTGAATAAGGGCGTCAACTCGGCATAGCAATCAGCTTCTTTGCCAGAAAGAAAAACGCTGCCAGGAGTGCCAGTAGCAGGATCCCATATATCGCGACGTCTACGATGCCGGTGTAATAGTCGCCCGTAGCCAGCCGTGTCATCAATGTGATTGGTGAGGCGTCGAAGAAATAGCTCATGCCAGCCGAGAGCAAGGTGAGAAGAGAGTACACGAACTGCGACCGTTCCCTATCCTTAAAGTACACGGACACGAATGCTGACCCCACGGCGACGATGGCGGCGACCATCGCAGCGAGCAACAAAACCAGGCCCAGGTTCTGTATGGGTATGCGATTAAACCGTAGCAGCATGGACCACAAAGTGCACTGCACCAGGGCGAGAATGAGCGCCACGGCAATCTTCGCTCCGAGTATCACATTTAGAGATAACGGCGCGGACCGGAGCGTTTCCAGCGTGTGGTTCGCCAACTCCTCGGATATCGAGTCCACCACCATACTGCCCGCTACGAAAGCAGGGAAGAACATCAATATGGGAATGATCACAGAGTACCGGAACTCGTACGTCGTGGAAGGCATGCCCTGGATATCCGTATACCGGACCTGGATGCCATTTCTTTCTCGCAGATAATTTTCATACTGCTTCATCGGTTCCTTCAATACCATCAATATCAGAGTCGAGCGTGTCTCAGACTCAGGCAGGAAAAGCTTCATATCAACGACGGATCCGCTGTCCTCTGATACGGCTTCTGGTATGAAGAGGACGGCGTCTATCGCCCCGGCCTGGAACGCATTTTCGGCATCCTCGGCTGAGGAGGGTGAAGAGAAAACCGCCACCTGTGCGTTGCGGTCTCTCAGAGACCCGATCAGCGGACTGTTGGCATCGCCAATGATTCCCACCCGAACATTGATCCTGGCGTTCAAGCCTATGGAGTCTGGGTCGTAGAATGACATCAGCCCGATGAGTATGGCCGATGAGAAGGAGGCGATGAACAACTGGATCATGATGGCGATCATGATCGTCTTTTCTTTGGTGACCGATTTCAACTCCTTCTTTACGATGGCATAGAACGCACTCATAGTATTACTCCAGGTGTGAGAGAAGTGCGTTGCACCTATATCACTCCAAGTATGTACAGATTATACAGCGCGTGCACGGTTGATCCGGCGAGCACGGCGTAGGGGTAGCACTTGACGCCAAAGCGTTTCGTGGGCAAGCAGACAAGCGCAGTGAAGGCAAAGTGAGCGATGAGGGGTATCCATAGCATGCCGGAACTGAAAAGTGCTGCCGACAACGCGGATTCCGACACCGCGCTTAACGAAACAAGCAACAGCAGTTTTTCTCCGACCAGGAACCCGACCGCCGAAAGAAACGACAGCACGACGACGCCTTTTGTCGTCTTGATGGCCCTGTTCTCAAGAAGCACCGCGATGCCCGCCGACTTGGCGACTTCCTCAATGACTACTGCCATTATCAATAACACCCCTACAGCATAGCGTATTGGCAGGTTAAGCGATATCGCCAGGGTCACCAACTGGATCATGTAGACGATGGGAATGAGAAACAGGCTTAACAGCGTGATGGATACGTAGGGGTGGCTGCGGGCGATGGCGAGATGAATGGCCTCGGCTGCCTTTCTATAGAGCGGCCGGAATCCCATGAGGTATTCTTCATTCAAGATGCGTGTGCCTATGTAGATGGAAAGGATGAAGACGAGGTACATTGACGCCGTTGAGAATAAATACTCTTTCAGCCCAAAGGGCTCCCCTCTATACATTTTGACAACAAGCGTGAGTGGGGACATATAGCTCAGGTCATTGACGCCTGAGAACATCGCGGGGAAGACAAGATATGACGTAATCACCGTGGTCGCGAGCATCGAAATAAACGTCGTGTCCTTGAACGTGCGGTATACAAGGGGCACCATCAGATATATGGAAAAGATGAACAGTATTACAGGTATGAGTATTGCCATTGCCAGCAGCAGGTTGCCCCTTAATACTATAGTCATAATGACCACGGATGCCAGCGAGAAACTCATGTAGGGGAGCATTTTACCGGCGATGATCTCGAACGGCGTCACCGGGGCAGACATCAGGACCGTGATCCTTCGATCTATCTTTTCGTCCATGAAGCTGCTGGTGAAAAAGACGCTGACGAAGGAGACCGGGAGAACGTAGAGGAACGCGATGATGACCTGCGCGAAAGGTATGGGTGGATTCATCAGTGACGGAACGATGATCGACTTGTCGGATGCGAACTCCATTTCGATTTTGGGCAGTCTGCCGCCGCTTTCCATCTCCCTGATCTGTTCCATGACAGCAAAGTCGGTCTCGCTTTGCATCGGTTGTGCCGGTTGTGGTTGTGGGGTGTCGGACGATGGCTGACCTGCGCCTGAATCAGCCCCTGTTGGTTCCGGTGGGCCACTCGTCAATGCGTCTATCAGTTCCGAAAGTGAGGTTCCTTGGGTTATCCTGGCATTCTCTGTAGGGGCAGGGAGATAGTTGACCTCGATTCGCAGCGGAAACGCCCTGCCCAGGCTGTGGGCTGCGTACGTATTCTTGATCCTTGCCAACTCCTGCTTTTCAAGGTATAGTTTCAGCGCCCCGGCTGCGTAGAGGGACCTTGTATCATTCCTATGGGCGACTTCGTCGCCGTCAATGTAAACGTCTATCGCCTTTTCATCAAGCATCGAGTATCCGGGGGAACGAGCGACCATAATTGTATCAAACCGGCTATCCTGAATACGGGGGCCGTCGGGGGAGACTCCCACTCTGTACATACCCTTGTTCCAAACGGTCCCCTGCTGGAATGCCAGATAAGAAATCACAAACGATCCGGCGAGAATGAGCATGACGACCGGCCTTGAGCCCCCCTTAAAGCGGGATCTCAACCTTTTGACCTCTCGTTTTGCGATCGTCAGGATGTTAGTTATTGTCAATACCCAGTGTGTCTTGCCTACATAGTGGAGATCTAATGATTAGACTGAAAGGTGTCACTAAATTATATCACCATGTTGCAGCCGTCAAAAACCTGGACCTGGAGGTGGAGGACGGAGAAATCATGGGGATCATCGGCCACAATGGTGCTGGAAAGAGCACCACCCTCAAGATGATCGCCGGTCTCATCAGCCCAACGTCTGGTCGGATCGAAGTAATGGGTCGGGACATGGCGAAGGAAAGCACTTACGTGAAAGAGTTTATCGGCTACTTGCCTGAAGAGACACCCCTTTACGAGAATATGACAGTTACCGAGTATCTCATGTTTTTCTCCGAGCTGTACAAGCTGCCGAAGCGCGTAGCTGAGGAGCGCATAGACGTGCTCCTCGGCTCGCTCAAGCTTCCTGAGCGGGATAGGCTCACAGGAGAGCTCTCGAAGGGCATGAAGAGGAAGGTGACCATCGCCCGTACGCTGCTGCACGACCCCAGCCTCCTCATACTGGACGAGCCAAACTCAGGACTCGACCCTCTTACTTCGTTCTTCATCATAAATTACCTGAAGAGCCTGAAGGATCAGGGAAAGACAATCCTCCTGAGTGCCCACAACCTGTTCCACATCGAGCACATTTGCGACCGCGTCGCCATTCTAAGAAACGGCGGGCTGGTCGTCTGCGATAGTATGGAAGCAATACGCGAGAGTCTCGGCCGCAGGGATTACGAAGTAGTCTTCTATGCTGACGATCGGCTGGATTATGAACAGGAAGAAGGAAACTATGTCTTTAGGACTACTAGCATAAGTGAAATTGCGTCAGTACTGGAAGACATCTCCGAAAACGACTGGGCTCTGGTGAACCTGTCTGTACGCGAGTCCGCGCTTGAAGAAATCTATGTAAAACTTATGACGGGATGATTTCAAGGGAATGACCAGTGACTAATTAAACGTAATGCGTAAGCGGTTTACATCGTCCCCGGTAAGCGGGGCGAGGAGTGAGTGATCAAGGGCCCCATGCCACCCGAAAGCCAGTATTTCTGTCGCGGCTGCTGGGAAGACGAAGGGACCGGAATGCACAGCGTACAGAGTTGGGCTGATCGGAGAAAGCACCACCCCGTAGTGTGCGTTCACCAGGTGCCTTCAGCTCGACTTTATCCATTTGGTGGACAAAAGCGCGGCAATAGGGTAAACTGA
>CAYPOY010000094.1:0-16391 GCA_964412395.1 uncultured Anaerolineales bacterium
CCTGGTTGACCAGGTCGGCCAGGGTGAAGTCGGCGGCAGCCACGCCGAAGTCGGAGGCAGTGACGCTCCGGCGATAGACTTTGTTGCCTTTGGGGTCTTCCACCAGGAAGTCAACCGTCGCGCCACGGGCGGGAGTCAGGTCGAAAGTGCTGAGGGCCAACGCGCGCATATGGATGGTCTGGCTGGGCTGGTAGAGGGGCTTGTCGCTGGTCAGGAGCAGCCGGTACTCCCGCTGGATGGTCACCGGCTGTTCCACCTGGTCCCGCCCCACTGCCGACCGGGTCTCCACGACGAGATGCGCCTCGGCTGGCGCGTCGGCGGGCACGTGGAAACGGACCGGCAGGCTGCCGGTCTCGTCGGTCTGCCCCTCGAAGAGGGGGATGGCTCGTCCGCTGGCAGGTTTCAGGCTGACCTTCACGTGGGCGCCGGCGATAGGCTGTCCAGCGCCCAAGTCCTGCACCACCACGCGCACCGATGCGTCGCTATCGGGGGCAAAGCGGGTCTGTCCCAGAACGACTGTTTGCTGGTCGTCTACGCGCTCCGGCAGGGTGTTGACCCATCGCAGCGCCACGAAGCCAGCGACCACGGCCAGGATAATCAACGAGTGAAGCGCGGTGGCAAGCCAGCGTTTATTTGCGCCAGCGCGGGTAAATGGGTTGGCAGCAGAGGGATGGGCATCCATGACGTTCCTCCTCTAACGTAGGATACGGCTTACTCTGCTCTAAAGACGCCAAACGCGAGGCAAAAGTTCCCCATAGGGAACTACTCACCCTCCCCGCGAATACGTCATTCCGAGGAGCGCAACGACGAGGAATCTCGCCTGGAATTGCCGGACTTACCAAAAACGAGATTCTTCGCTCCTTTCGGTCGCTCAGAATGACAGTGGCTGAGATGTTACTCACAATCAGCGTCGTAGTCCCATTTCCAGTCGTCGGGGGCGGTGTAGTTGTAGTCGGCCCAGACGATGGCCCCGCAGCACCAGCACCAACTGTCGCCCCACCAGCGGCTCTCCCAGGATTTCCAACTACCCGGCGAACACCAACCGATGCCCCCCGCGACCCAGAACTGCCCCCGGAAGGCGTAGGACGCGGTGCCTGATATATGGCCGGGGTGGAAGATCTCCAGCGTCAAGTCACCCCGCGCCGAGACGACGCAGAGAAGTTTCCCGTAGACGTAGCCCCGCAGCCGCCCACCCCAGGCGTCATCGTCACCGTGGAGGGCGGCAAAGTACCAGGCCGCGATCTCCCCGCCAGCGGTCACCTGGAATACACAGCCGTAGTCATAGATCGGAAAGTCGCCGTATGCCCGCACGTAGCCACCCACCAGGAGGCCACCGGATTCGCCGGTGTCGCTCAGCCGGTCCAGCAGGTCGGCGAAACCCATCTCCCGCAGGACGATGCTGTCGGTGTAGATAGTACCAAAGAGGAGCGCGCCACCGGCGGTGTACTCGCGCAGGGGACCGAATTTGACATCGCCCAGGGCACCCAGGTAGAAGAAGGGATCTCCTTTGTACTCGCCCACCCCCAGGACGGCGCCGACGCGCTCGAAGTAGACCCCCTCGATCTCTATCTTGTACAAGATCAGGCCCCCTTCGAAGCGGGCGTTTGGCTTCTTCACGTTCAGCAACAGGGCAAAGTCAATATCCTTCACGTCCTCGGCGAGGGTGGTGCGCACCTTCTTCCCGACCAGGACGTAGTCGCCGTCGCGGGTGATGCGGAAGGTGATGCGCCTGGCCCGGATGAAGCTGCCGTCTTTATCCTCACCGTCTCCATTGTTCCCGTCATCGGCGATGGAGTAGGGCGAGGCTATGTTACTGTTGCCCCATTGACTCGTGGTCGTCTTCTCCGTTCCCCAGGATATGGTCATCTGCAAAGAGATGTGCAGTTCCTCCAGATGCCAATCTACTACCTCATCGCCTATCTTGACGTCAGAGAAGGCGGCCTGGCCGCGTATCTTGCCAAAGTTGACGCCCCAGTCCTCCAGCTTCCCGGTGGTGCCACCCCCCTTGGGCGTGGTGGGGATGTCCTCGTCCTTCAGTTTGTCTATCTCCTGGGTTGTCTTTGTGGCATCGGTCACAGAGACCCACAACCGGCTGCTGAGGTCGAGATAACCCCGCGCCTCGCTGATGGCCAGTGTGCCGGTGATGCCCAGGGCAGGGAACCACTCGCTCCATGCGGTCTGGCTGAGTTCCTCCGTGAAGGTGGTGGGCACGGTGGCCATGGTGGTCTCGGCCAGGGTGCGCAGGAGGGCGGGGACGGTGGAGAGGCCGAAGTAGATGCCCGTCTCTTCGGGGCTGATGTCTGCGGCCCAGTCCAGGCTGAAAACCTCGAGGTAGTCGCCGCCGTAGCCAAACTTCTCGGCATTGAGGAACTTCTCCTGGTCCCAGGCCACGAAGCGGCCGGCGTGCTCATCGGCGTCGTGGGCGTAGAGCAGGTCGAACACGAAGCCCAGGCCCACCTTGTTCGTCCAGCCCCGCTTCACCTGGGGCCGCGGCGTGAAGCCGACGAAGTCGCTACCGGTCATGAACTGCAACTTGGACCGGGTGCTATCCTTCTCCAGCTCACCGAAGAGGGGCGTCAGCAGGTGACCCTGCAGCTCGACGAAGCCCTGGGTGCAGGAGCCGGAAGTGCACGGAGGATCGCCCAGGGTGGCATCGGGCTTCCAATCAGGCTGCTCAATGGGCGGACCGGCCTCACTGAGGCGGATCTCCTCGATGAGGAAATCGAAGCCGTCGAAGAGATAGCGCCCGCTCTCCTCTTTCCACTCGAAGGCATAGAACTCCCCATCCGGCGTCAGGCTCATATCCAGGGGCAGGCCCGATTCGTAGTCGGCGGGCGAGCCGTCGTCGGTGGGCAGGGCCAGGTGGGGGATTTCGATGCGGCCCAGGATCCAGAGGGCCATCCCGTCGGGGAAGGCGGGGTCGCTGTCGGGGCGGAACTCGACCGCCGTGGGATGGGTCTGAATCTGCCACAGGCCCAGCACCGGCTCCGATCCCTCGCGGATGCGGGCGCTTTCGACGCAGCCGGCGATGTTGATGTGGAAGTCAATGAGGGGCAGTTTGATGTCGGCGGGAGCAGGGAGCGTCAGGTCGCCAACGATGTCCTTGTCGAAGAGTTCGTTGTCGAAGAAGGCCAGCCGGAAGCGGGTCAGATAGACCGCGTACCCATAGAGGCTGGCCTCGATGCCGCTACCCGGCGGGATGGTGGCGGTGAAGTAGTCGGAGACGCCGCCCCGGCGCAGGTAGGCGTTGGCGGTGACCCCGTCAGGAAAAGTGACGTCGCGCCCGCAGTTGAGCCAGGTGAAGTCGGCGTCGCCGATCTTGTTGAGGCCCGATTCCATACCGGCCTCAAGACCGAAGATCTCCTCAACCTCCTCCGGGGCCTGGCCGATGGCTTCCTCCCAGGGCATCTTTTGCGTCTCGATAGGCGGTACGTAGAGAAAGTAGTGTGTGTCGTCCAATCTGTAACCGTCCCACTCCACGGCGGTAGTAGCCTGAATCTCGCCGTAGAGAGAGCCGCCCTGACCCACGTACAACGTGTCAAAGCTGCCGCTGAACAGGTGGTCAGGGGGATCGCCCCAGCCGAAGTAGTTGGGGGGCTGGCTGTAGTAGAGCAGGCCGACGGAGCCAGTATAGACCCGACCATCTACAATCTGGCTGTCGTCGAACTTGAGCCAGACCTCAGTCGCCCCGAAACGGAGACCGTAGGGGACGGCTATGCTCCATTTGATGTTCACAGCGCCTATCAGCTTTCCCTCTAACCCGTTGGTACCGATCCAGACCTCACCCCCGGCAGCTTCATAGTCCATCCGCAGCAAGGCGTCGGAAGCGTCGGGGTCGGGGTAACCTGGACGGGTGCCATCGTAGCGCTCCTCGTACTGGGTGCAGATGCCGGAGTCGAAGAGAATGCTCATGTGGGTGTAGCTGATGGTGCTGACGGGCACGATGCGCAGGGGCAAGGGGTTCATCTCGAAGTAGAAGGTGGGAGTGACGACGCTGCACGGGTCAGAGGAGAGCCCGGTCTTCTCATATTCGAAGGTGAGGTCGGGATGGACGATGACACCGGGTAAGTTCACCCCGCTGTACGGTATCCCGCCCCCACTGACGGCCTGGATGTGGGCCGGGAGGGGCAAAGTCACATCACCGGTGCCGTCGTGGCGGTCCAGGTAGAGGTAGGTGATCGTGTAAACCAGCCCACCCGGATACTCGAATTGGTCATTCAGGGGGTAGATGACCGTGCCGGTCAGCACGTAACCGGACGCATCGGCCCCCAGGCTATAGAAGGGGACGGTGCGGGTGAAGGGAGTCAGGCCACCGCCACCCAGGGTCATCACCCCGCTGCCGGAGAGATTGGTCAGGGTAGAGCCGACCGTATAGCTGATGTTGTGAAGGGTGAAAGGCTCGGCTTCCGTCTCCCAGCCCAGGGTGAGGGTCGGGGGCAGGTCAGCAGCAGGAAGCAAGGGGGCAAGAGGCAAGAGGGCAGGGGCGGCAGTGTCGTTAGTGAGAAGTTGTTCCTGAGCCATCGTTGCACCAGCGCTCCACGGCTCTGTGCGCCCGATGACCTCGCCGGTCTTGCAATCAATCCAATGGACGACGTACCAGTAGTTGGGGTGCTCGGCGTCGGAGTCCAGGTAGTCCTCTCTGTCTATCGGCGGCGTCAATTGCACGTAACCCTTGTCCTTTTCCATACTGCGGAAGACGATGGAGCGATGACACTCCTGGTTGATGAACCAGCTCAGGTGGGTGCCGCTGGCGTCGTGGTAGTGGTTGACCCAGGGGATGATGACGATCTGGCGGCTGCGTTCCCCCAGGGGCGGCACCACCTCGTAGAGGTAGCGCCGGGAGCGGACTTCCACTTCGGGGCCGTAGAGCCAACTGGACGAACGGTAGATGGACACGGTATAGGAGTAGACCTTGTCCGCCTCCACGGTGGTATCGGTGAAGACGCGGGCGGTTCGCGTGAGGACTGACTCATCGGCCAGTTGCACGCGAGAGCCGCTGGGGTAGACCTGCCGGTAGAGGCGGAAGCCCTTCACGCCGGGGGTCGGCTCGGCCTCCCAGTTGACCACCGCCGCCCAGCCCTTCTCTGCGCTGCCGGTGGTGGAGATGACGGTGATGATGGGCGCCGGCGGGTCCTTGGCCGCCGAGGGGCCGAGCCTGATGAGCGACGTGGGGTCAGAGAAGTCGCTGCGGTTGCCGTTGGCGTCAGCGACCTGCACCTGGCAAATCAGGGTCGTGGGCACCGGCGGCTTGTACTCGTCGTACAGTTCGTAGACGGCATCCCCGTCCGCGTCTGGTTCCAGGACCTTCCACAGCCGGTAAGGGCCGTCGTCCACGGAGCAGTAGAGAAAGATGTCGGCGGTGTCGAGTGGGCCGTCAATGAACAGGTACTCCTTGTAGAGAATCTCCGGCTTGGCCGGCGGGGTGCGGTCGTGGAGGACGGCGTGCACCGGCTCCGAGGGGGCGCTGAGGTTGTCCGCTGCATCCACCGCCCGGATGCGGTACCAGTAGGGTTTGTCCTGTTGCAAGGGGCCATAGATGCCAGTGTGGGTGTAGACGTCGGTGGCCGGGTCGGGAACGTCGGCCAGGGGAACCCAGCAGGTCTCGGCATCGGTGCAGGGGGACACGAGTATGCTGGCCGTGGGATGCCACGACCAGTACAGGTGATAACCTACGGTATCGGTGGTCTGGGCCGTCCAGGTGATGACGATCTTCCTGTCCGGGTGCAGCGGGGTGGCGGTCAGGTCCTGGGGCACGGGCGGGGGCGCGGTGTCCCGGGGGATGGCCTCCACGTAGTCGCTGAACTGGGGCTTGTGCTCGTCGTTGCCCCAAACCCTGGGCTGCCCCAGCAGGTCGCGGGGAGCCACCCGGTAGTAGTAAGTCGTGCCGTATTCCAGCGTGGGATCGCTGTCCTGGAAGAAGTAGTCGTATAGTTCGTAGGGCAGGTTCGGGTCATCGCCCCGGGGGCGGGAGGGGGACATAGGAATGATGGGCCTCTCAGTGAGGCAGGTGTAGGGGCCGGTCGGGGTCTCGGAGCGATAGATGTCGTAACCCACCAGCCAGGGTGTGGTCAGACCCTCACCCCCGGCCCCTCTCCCAGAGGGAGAGGGGAGAGAGGCTGCGGCAGCAGCCAGGGTGGTGGTGGGGGGGGGGTCGGACTGGTTCACGTCCCAGCGCAAGTAGATGTCGCGGTCGGCCTTCCGGTTCTTCTGGGCCTTCACCCAGTCTATCTCGCCCACCAGAGGCTCGCTGATGACCTGGGTGACGGTGAGACCGGTGGGAGTGGACAGAGGAGTGATGTTACCTGCCTGGGCCACCACCTCGCCGACGGAGACCACACTCCCGTCTCGCTGCCGGACGGCCTCGACGGAATAGGTGTAGACGGTGCCGGCGACGGCCGTGGTGTCCGAGTAGCCCCAGCCGTAGACCAGGGCCACCCGGTAGCGGAGATTGGCCAGGTAGGCGGCCTGCATCGGGTTCTCGGTGCGGACGGCGTGAAGCTCGTCCGTGGTGGTGATGTCCAATTCGCTCTGGATGGTGGGCCAGTCGTCGCTCAGGATGGCTTCGGCCTGGGCCGGGTCGGTGACCGGGGCAATCGTGTCGGTGATCAGGGTGGGTGTGCCGCCAGGGGGTGTCCGGTAAACCCGGAAGGTGGCGGGGCCGGCGCACCACTCAGGCCAGCGCCAGCGGAGCAGCACACCACCGGGGTCGGAAGCCCAGTTCAGGGGCGGGGACTCGCAGGGGGGGTAGTTGTGCAGCACCAGGGGCAGGTAAAGCGTGGTCGTGTAACCCTGGAGGGGGGACACTTCAGAAGCAGGGGAGGACAGAGAGGTGAGGTTGGTATTCCCTTCTCCGGAGAGTTGATCAGACGGGCCAGCCTGCGCACTCACGATAAGCCAGAGTAGGGCCAGCAGGATCAGGGCGATCCCACCGGCGGCAACGCATTTGTACATTCCTTTCTTCCTCATCATTCCCTCCTTGAGATTAGACTCAGTGGTGGAATACCGCTTGCCAGGGTGTCCCTCGCTGCCTTGACCACAGCCTCGGGCTGTACGGAGCCGCAAGGTGGTTTCTCTTGCATTGTTCAGGGACAATTACAGTATAACGGAATTTGGCCCGAAAGTCAACACGCACCTTGCCCGCCATGCCAGGCCTGGGCTGCCTCCTGAAGTGTTCACATCAACCAGTAAAAAGCCCAGGAGTTCATTGAGGTGGTTTTCCTGCCCTCACCTTGTTTGCCACCCTTTGGAGACCTTCGGTCAGCCCTGCGGCGGGGTCAGGAGACCCTCGCCGAGCACCAGGTGAATGTTTGCGGTTGCACTTTTGCGCCCAATGTGATAGACTTCTTCTTTAGAGGCTTCCGAGATTCCGGCTACCACGGGCGAGATGAAACGTGAAACGGCAAACGTGAAACGGCAAACGTGAAACCACGCGTCGCGTTTCACGTGGGGTGGACTTGGTCCTTATTCCATCGCTTTGGAGGCTTGAAAGATGAACCCCATCTATCTCGATTATAACGCCACGACGCCCATCACTCGCGAGGTGGCTGAGGCGATGGCCCCCTATCTGTACGAGCACTTTGGCAATCCCTCCAGCAGCCACCCCTACGGAGTCGCGACCAAACGGGCCATAGAGGCCGCCCGTGCCCAGGTGGCGGCACTGCTGGGCTGCCAGCCCGCCGAAGTGATCTTCACCAGCGGCGGCACTGAGAGCAACAACTATGCCATCAGAGGCGTGGCCCTGGCGTATCGCGAGCGGGGGAACCACATCGTCACCTCGGCGGTGGAGCACCCTGCCGTCGTTGAGGTGTGCCGCTGGCTGGAGACTCAGGGCTTCCGCATCACCGTCTTGCCGGTGGACGAGTTCGGCCTGGTGGACGCCGCCGACCTGGAGCGGGTCATCACGCCCGACACATTGCTGGTGACGGTGATGCACGCCAATAACGAAGTGGGTACGATCCAGCCCATCGCCGAGCTGGCCGAGATTGCCCACCGCTACGGCGCGTTGATGCACACCGACGCCGCCCAGTCGGTGGGCAAAATCCCGGTGAACGTGGATGCGCTGGGCGTGGATCTGCTCTCCGTCGCCGGGCACAAGCTGTATGCGCCCAAGGGAATCGGCGCGCTGTACATCCGCAGCCCCGTCCGGCTGGCCAAACTGCTGCACGGCGCGGACCACGAGTCAGGTCGCCGGCCTGGCACCGAAAACGTGCTCGAAATCGTCGGGTTGGGCCAGGCGTGCCAGGTGGCCGGCCGGGACCTGGAAAAGAACATGGCGCACTTTCAGGCCATGCGCGACCGGCTCCACGAGGGATTGCTGCGCGAGCTGGGCAAAGATCTGGTCAAGCTGAACGGTCACCCGGAAAAGCGGTTGCCCAACACGCTCAGCCTCAGCTTTCACGGTGTCGAGGCCAACACGCTGCTGTCGGAGATTGGTGAACATGTGGCCGCCTCGGCCGGAGCGGCCTGTCACGCGGACGAGGTGGATGTCTCGGCAGTGCTGGAGGCGATGAAGGTGCCGGTGGATTGGGCCATGGGTACGGTCCGCTTTTCTGTGGGCCGGGCCACTACCGCCGAAGAGATAGACCGGGCGGTCGAGGTCGTGGGCCAGGCGGTGCGCCGGCTCCAGCCCCAGACGGCGATGGCTGCCCCGGTTCTGCTGTCCGGCGAGGGCGAGTACAGGCTAACCCACTACACCCATGGCCTGGGTTGCGCTTGCAAGCTGCGGCCCCAGGCGTTGGAAGAGGTTCTGGCCGCCCTGCCGCTCCCGACTGACCCCGCCGTGCTGGTGGGGACGGAAACTGCCGACGACGCGGCGGTCTACCTCCTGAGTGATGATGTCGCCATCGTCCAGACGGTGGACTTTTTCACGCCCATCGTGGACGATCCCTACTGGTTCGGCGCCATCTCGGCCGCCAACTCGATCAGCGACATCTATGCCATGGGCGCTCGCCCGCTCTTTGGCCTGAACATCGTCGGCTTTCCATCCAACCGGCTGCCGATGCGCGTGCTCCAGCAGATTCTCCAGGGCGCGCTGGACAAGGCCGCCGAGGCGGGGGTCAGCATCATCGGCGGGCACACGGTGGACGACACCGAACCCAAGTTCGGCCTGGCCGTCACCGGGGTGGTCCACCCCGACCGGGTGTTGCGCAACAGCACCGCCCAGACCGGAGACGCGCTGGTGCTGACCAAGCCGCTGGGCGTGGGGATCATCTCCACCGCTATCAAGCGTGGCCTGGCCGACGAGGCCACTGCCCGCGAGGCCGCCGAGCTGATGGCAGCGCTGAATCGCAATGCCGCTGAGGCAATGCTCGAGGTGGGCGCTCACGCCTGCACCGACATCACTGGCTTCGGGCTGCTGGGCCACCTGCGCGAGATGACCGCCGGCAGTGGCGTGGACGTGACCCTCTCCACCAGCGCGGTGCCGGCCCTGCCCGCTGCCTGGACCTTCGCCGGGGCCGACGTGGTGCCCGGCGGCACCCTCAACAACCTGGCCCACGTGGAACCGCACGTGACCTTTGCCCCGGGCGTGTCGCGGGTCGCACGACTGATCCTGGCCGACGCCCAGACCTCGGGTGGGCTGCTCATCAGCCTGCCGGCCGGCCGGGCCGACGCGCTGCTGGCGGCGCTGCGCGCGCGGGGAGTGAGCGATGCTGCGTGCATTGGTCGGGTGATGGGGCCGGGGACGGGACACATCACGGTGGAAACGTGACGAGGGGCGCAATCACTGAAACATTGAGGGGAGCGATCACATTGACAGGGGGTAAGCGTTCACCCCCCTGCTCGCGCCGGTCTCCTGACCGGCGCAGCCAACCCGAGGGAGCGATTTGCGTGGCATCCTTGCCGTTTCCTGGGAGGGAACGGCGGTCGGGAGACCGCCTTTTAGCCCCCTGGGCGAACGCTTACGATAAAACGAAGAGGAGGGAGAATGGAACGATCAGCAGGAACGACTGGGCTGTAGCCCAGGCGTCAATCGTTTATGATGTTGCAGTGCAAAGGGTACTGCGCGAGAATACACTTATGGAGGAAAAACATGAAGAACATCCATTGGATTTTGCTGACAGCAGCAGTATTACTGTTGGTTGTTCTGGCGTGCGGCCCCAGTGGAGGGACGCCTACTGCGGAAGTACAGCCCACTGCGGAAGTACAGCCCACTGCGAAAGTGGAGCCTATTCTCCCGCCAACGAATACGCCCGTGCCTGCGCCCCAAGGGTCAACGCTTGAGATCACCAATGATTCAGGTACGGAAGTATGGTACGTGTACTTGTCGCCCAGCAAAGCCGATCAGTGGGGTGAGGATTGGCTAGAAGACTATGTGATAGCAGATGGCGAAACATACTCTATCGCCGGCATTCCAGAGGGTACCTACGACGTCAAGGCCGAAGATGAGAACGGCGAGGTGATTGAGGTCTGGTGGGACGTGGATTTTGAAGGCGAGATGACCTGGATCATCACTGGGCTGGGCTCCCTTGAAGTCATCAACGAATCCGACGATACGATCGCCTATCTCTACATATCACCCTCCGATAGCACCGTCTGGGGGGATGATTGGCTGGGCGATGATGTGATCGATGCCGGTGCCAGCTACATAGTAGGTGACATACCGCGTGGTACGTATGACATCAAGGCCGTAGACCTGGATGAGGACAGCGTGGAGGTGCTCTACAACATCACTCTCTACGGCGAGAAGAACTGGACCGTGGTGGGCAAGACCTCCTTGCCGAGCAACGCCGTGCTGCGTTTCGAGGATGATTTCCAGGATAACCGCAACAACTGGGGGTTCGATGTCGAGGGCGAAGACGCCTTCTACATGCGCCCGGCCGACGGCGAGTACTGCATTTTGATCAAGCGTAGCAACTTTACGGCCTGGGAGTGGTACGAGCCTTTCCGCACGGACGAGTTCGTCGCCGAGGTAGCCTGCTACGTTGAGGGAGCGGAGGATGCATCTTGCGGGCTGGGCTTCGGCCCGGACGGGGACAATCTCTATTGGTTCGAAATCTCCCCGCTCGACCAAACGTTTGCCCTTTTCCTGCTGGAAGACGGGACCTGGCAGGACAGGCTGGTTGACTGGACCGTGTCCACGAACGTTAACCCAGGCGGGACGAACTCTCTGAGTATGGAGCGGGTCGGGGGAGTTGTGTCCCTGTACGTCAACGGCGTGTTGGCGGGCCAGGTGGACAGCGACCGTTTCCCGACGGGTCGGGTCGGGATCGGTGGCTCCACATACGACCAGGGTTACGCGACCGTTTGCCTGGACAACCTGCGCGTGTGGCGCCTTGAGTAGCCAGAGATGCGACGCACCTGCTTCGGGAAGAGTTATGAGTGGAGGGAAGCTGTAACGTGTTCCAGTCTCTATTTGGTCCAGATACCTTGAGCGACACCACCTCTCCCCAGGTAGACGTCTACACCGACGGCGGCTGCGATCCCAACCCCGGTCCCGGTGGCTGGGGCGCGATCATCCGCTGGAGCGACCGGGAATGGGTGCTCAGCGGCAACGACCCCGATACCACTAACAACAGAATGGAGCTTCACGCTGCAGCGGCGGCCCTGGCGCTGCTGGAAGGGCTCCTGGGCCGCTGCCAGGTCAACATCCATACCGACTCTCAGTACCTGCGCCAGGGCATCACCGAGTGGATAGACGGCTGGGTGAGCTGTGGCTGGCGCACCAGCAGTAAGCAACCGGTCAAGAACCAGGATCTGTGGCGTGTGCTCCACCGGCTCACCCAGGCCCACGACGTGACCTGGCGCTGGCTCAAGGGACACGCCGGGCACCCTCTCAACGAGCGGGCCGACTGGCTGGCGACCGAGGCGCTGCGGGCGCTCCACCGCGGGCCGGGCGCGCCCGATGTGCACCAGCCCACCGGTGATGGCCGGCCCAGCGTCGAAGTCTGCGTCAAGGCTTCTTGTCGTGGTGCTCACGGGCAGGGTGGCTGGGGGGCCGTGCTGCGCATGGACGAGCACACCAGGGCCCTCAGCGGCGGCGCGCCTTCGACCACGGCCAATGCCATGCTCATCCGGGGTGCGGCCGAGGCACTGCGGGCGTTGACTAAACCGTGCCGCGTGACCCTCTATTCTGACGCCGACTATCTGGTCAAGGGTGCTTCGCTGTGGGTGAAGGGCTGGCAGGCTCGGGGCTGGCAAACCAAGGACGGTAAGCCGGTCGCTAACCGGGCCGAGTGGGAAGCGCTTCTGGAGGCCACCCGTCCGCACCACGTCACCTGGCTGCTGGCGCGGGGAGACGCCGTCCCGGCCGACCTGGCCTGGGCCGGCGAGCTGGCAGCCCAGGCCGCTGATCAATGAACAATGAGCCAATAAACAATGACCAAAGTCAAACCAGAGGGGATTATCGCATCTTTGTGGGTGCCTTTCCAACCGGCGACCTGGCCGAGCGCATTCAGGCCCTGCGCCAGCGGCACGACGCGGTGACGGCTCGGATCACCGCACCACACGTGACTTTGGCGGGCACCTATTGGCGCAACGGCCCCGCCGCTCTGGAGAACGAAGCGGAAACGCTTGCCTGCCTGCGGGCTATCCAGAATCAGATCCAGCCCTTTGAGCTGGTGCTTGGTGGCATTGGCTCCTTCCTCCCCCGCACGCGGGTTATCTATCTGGAGGTAGAGCCGACGGCCGACCTGCTGGCCGCCCGCAAGGTACTGCTAAAGGCTCTTGGCCCGGACAAACACCGGCGCTTTGTGCCCCACCTGACGCTGGCGCTGTGTCTGGGCAGGCAGGAAACCCACTCGCTGCTGGCCCAGTTACGACACAGCGAGTGGCATTTGGGTCGTTGGTCGATCCCCATTGATCATCTCTGGTTCATGCAGCGCGGGCCTGACGACTCCGCCTGGCGCTATATCCAGCGGATTGACCTGGCCGGGGCAGGAGGAAAATTGTGATGAACCACAGGCAAAGAGTCCTGACGGCTTTGCGTCACGAGGAGCCAGATCGAGTGCCTATTGATCTTGGTGGCACGATGGATAGCACGATCATGGCGGTCGCCTACAAGGAGCTCAGAGAACACCTGAGCCTGGAAACTGGCAGTACCCGCGTGGCCGACGTCTATCAGCACACGGCTTTGGTGGAGGAAGACGTGCGCCAGATGCTGGGGGTCGACGTATGGACCGACTGGCTGAAGCGAACATGAGACGGAACGTCGTTGCTATGTTCAAGACAGCCCGCGAGTATGGCGTTTACCGTGGGTAGTACGCCTGCCGAACACACTGCCAGGACGCGACTGCCGATTGTTTTCCTGACCCGCACAGTGCTCAATACGGCGCACCGTATTATCTATCCGTTCCTACCGAGCATCGCGCGTGGCCTGGGCATTTCACTGACGGCGGCCAGTGGGCTCGTCACACTACGGATGGTGGCGGGCCTGACCGCCCCCTTCCTCGGCCCGCTGGCAGACCGGTACGGCCGCCGCCGTACGATGGAAATCGCCCTGCTGCTCTTCACGCTGGCCAGCCTGCTGATGGCCAGCACAGGCGCGCTCGCCGCCGCTGCCATTGCCTTTACGCTTTATGGCATTGCCAAAGCGCTCTACGACCCGGCCGTGCATGCCTACCTGGGCGACACCGTGCCCTACCACGAGCGCGGGCGTGCCGTCGGCATCGTTGAACTCTCCTGGTCGAGTGCGTGGTTGCTCGGCGTCCCGGCTTCTGGTTTCGTGATCGAACGCTTCGGCTGGCGCGCACCGTGGGCTATCTTGATCGTGCTGGGGCTGCTCGGCGTGTGGCTGACGCACGCCGGCCTACCGACCGCGCACGACCACGGCACACCGCTTGCCGCTTCCAATATCACCACGTGGCGCAACCTGCTGCATCATCGCTCTGTCATCGTGCTCCTGCTGACAAGCCTGCTCCTCACGCTGGCGAATGAAATTCCGTTCATCATGTATGGTGCCTGGCTCGAAACAACGTTTGGGCTGAGCCTCAGCACACTGGGACTTGCGTCCACTGTCGTCGGGCTGGCCGAGGCCGCCGCCGAATTCAGCACGACCATGATAACCGACCGGCTGGGCAAACGGCGCAGTGTGCTGATGGGCTCACTTGGGTTGGCCGTCAGCCTGGCATTGTTGCCGTGGCTGTCTGGGCTTGGGCTGGCAGCCGCGCTTACTGGCGTCGTGCTCATGCTGCTGACATTCGAGTTTGGGCTGGTCTCGCTCTTGGCGCTGGCGACGGAACTGGCCCCCGATGCACGGGCATCGTTGCTCTCCCTCAACGTCACAGCCTTCAGCCTCGGCCGCATTTTGGGCACCGTCGCAGGCGGGTGGCTCTGGCAGTGGCAGAACATCGCATTGCACGCTGCTGTGGGAGTGGCCTGTGCGCTTGGCGCGGCGATCCTGCTGGCGCGGGGGATGGTGGAGATTCATGGTTAGAAAGTGGTGTGAATCTTCGTCGCCTGGCTGCGCTTGCCCTTTTCCCCCATTTCTGGTAGACTTCCATTGCGCCGCCATCGGGCGGTGCCTTCGTGATGGAGGGACTGGGCGGTGATGAAACTGTTGCAGCGTTGGTCGCTTTTAATTTGGTTGTGTGTGCTGTGCGTCGTGGCTGCCTGCGCGCACCCTGCACCGGAGCCACTACCCGTGGAGAGCAGGGCCACCGGTAAGACAGAGGCTTCCGCACCAGCCCTCCTTGTGACAATTCCTACTCTGGTTTCCTCTCCTTCTCCCGCCTACCCTGGCATCTATACGGGCACGCCCACTCCTAACCCGACGCCCGCCGGTCGCTCGGACGGCACGAGTGTGGAGTCATACGTGGTGCAGCCCGGTGAAACGCTGAGCCTGATCGCCGCCGTGTTTGGCTGCACCGTCGCTGAGATCACCTCTGCTAACGGCCTGGCCGACGCGGACAGCATCCGCACCGGCCAGACGCTCATCATCCCCGTCACTGCCACTGAGACAGGCCCGGCCCTCAAACTCATCCCCGATAGCGAACTGGTCTACGGCCCGGCCTACATCCACTTCGACCTGGCGGGCTTCGTGGCCAGGCAGGAGGGCTACCTGGCGGACTACACTGAGGAGGTTGAAGATCGCCTGCTCACAGGGACGGAGATCGTCCAACTCGTATCGCAGCGCTTCAGCGTGGGACCACGGGTGCTGCTGGCGTTGCTGGAATTGCGGGCCGGGTGGGTCACTCAGCCACAGCCCGCCGACGGGACGCTCGTCTACCCGCTGGGTCACGTGCAAGAGTACTACGAGGGGCTGTTCCAGCAATTGAGTTGGGCGGCGGTACGGCTCAATGAAGGCTATTACGGCTGGAAGCGGGGCGACCGCACGACAGTGCGCCTGGCCGATGGGAACCGCGCTGCCATCACACCGGGGCTCAATCCGGGCACCGCCGGGGTGCAGAACTGCCTGGCCGAACTATCTGCCAATTGGGACGAATGGTGGGCGCTGACCGGCCCTCCCCCCCCTTCATCCCCCCCATTGGGGGGGGGAGCAGGCCCCGACGGCTTCCTATCCACCTACGAGCGCCTCTTCGGCAATCCCTTCGCCTACACGGTGGACCCGCTGGTGCCGCCTGACCTGGTACAGCCAGAGTTGCGGTTGCCGTGGGAGT
The DNA here is from genome assembly GCA_964412395.1 of uncultured Anaerolineales bacterium. Classification (GTDB taxonomy): domain Bacteria; phylum Chloroflexota; class Anaerolineae; order B4-G1; family B4-G1; genus CAYPOY01. The sequence continues at coordinate 15,555 of CAYPOY010000094.1, forward strand.
TTGGGCACACGTGGTACCTGACCGGCGGCCCGCACGGGGGCTGGGGGAACGGCAGTGGTCGCGCCGCGCTCGACTTCGTGCCAGGCGACAAGTTGCTGGGCTGCGCACCCTCGACCGCGTGGGTCACGGCCGCCGCGCCGGGGCGGGTGCTGCGCAGCGAGAACGGCGAGGTGGTGGTGGACCTGGACGGCGATGGCTTTGAGCAGAGCGGCTGGGTGCTGCTCTACTTACACATCTACGCCGAGGGCCGCGTCGAATCAGGCACGTACCTGCAGCGCGGGCAGCGCATTGGACATCCCTCTTGCGAGGGCGGGGTCTCCGACGCGACGCATCTTCACTTCGCCCGCCGCTACAACGGCGAGTGGATCCCCGCTGGCAGCGGGCCGGTGACGCTGGTGCTTTCGGGGTGGGTGGCCCACGAGGACGTGATGCCCTACGATGGCACGCTGACCCGCGGCGACGAGGTGCGCATCGCTCGCGAGTGCTGGGACGACGACGTCAACGGCCTGGTTTCCGACAACGGGCCTTAACCCCCCCCTTGTGCGAATGTAGGACAAGTTGGCAACTTGTTCTACTTGCCGAATTCCTCGCGCAGTGCGTCACGGTCGGCCGCAGCGGGCACGTACTCGCTCGTCAAGCGGATGGCCCCCTGGCGGCAGACGTCTTGACACTGCCCACAGTAGGCGCAGCGATCGTGGTAGTGGATCAGCCGAAACTCCTCGCGGCTCTCGCGCTCCAGTTCCAGCGCAAAGGCCGGGCAATCGCGCACGCACAACCCACAGCCTATGCACAGTGCAGGCTCGATGGTCACCTTGCCCCGGAAGTAGGGGGGCAACT
>CAYPOY010000095.1:0-16294 GCA_964412395.1 uncultured Anaerolineales bacterium
TCAGTTTACCCTATTGCCGCGCTTTTGTCCACCAAATGGATAAAGTCGAGTTATAGTGATTAGTGATATTGTAGCACGGTTCGCGAACCCCGGCCAGTCACGCGGAGCGTTGGGTTTTCGTAGCAGAACGTGCCTTCTCCATACCGCCAGATATACCGGTTTTGCAATGGCTTTCCCATACATACAGGGGATATTGCCTGGGGTTGATTTTACCTGGCTACTCATCAACCCCAATGGATATGCATGCAAGCGCCAGATATGGTGGTGCATCCTTGGGGTTGATGGCACATCTGGCGAATCGGCCTACCGAACTGCTACGAAAACCCAGCGTTGAGGCGGGCTGCCACTCCCCCCAGGCAGAATTGACATTGTCCCCATAGTCTGCTAAAATAGTGAACAAGTTCCGGCGGTGGAGCGCGACACGTGGGTGCTTCACCAAATTCAGCACAGACCAAACAATTAAGGAGGTAAATGAAATGGCCGAAGAAAATGTTGCTCCAGTAGAAGAAGCTGAGGAGGTCACTCAAGACGACAAGCTATGGGCGCTGCTCAGTTGGCTCCCCTGGGTGGGCTGGATACTCGCCATCATCGCCTTGGTGATCGAACCACAGAAGACCCGCCCCTTCATCCGCCACAACGCTGTGCAGGCACTGGCGGTGAACATCGTCCTGGGCGTGCTCAGCGCTATCCTTTCGCCGACTTGTGTGGGCAGCATTCTCGTCCTGGTGTTATGGCTGGCTACCATCTATTGGTGCATCAAGGCCTACCAGGGCGAGTGGATCACTATCCCCTTCGTCGCCGACTTCTGCAAGAACCAGGGCTGGATCTAGACCCATCCTGGGACAAGATAAAGGGAGGCCCTTCCCCGCCGAGGAGAAGGGCTTTTCCTTCTGCCCGCGTCGTGGTAAGATAGCACCTCGCATCCATTGGTCATTGGAACAGACGTAACTGCTCAGGCCGATGGGCGAAGGTCTCCCCTTTACGCCTCGGTCAGAGACCTTCGGCGAACGTCAGAGACCCGGCGAACGTCAGAGACCCGGCGAACGTCAGAGACCTCGGCGAGAACGTCAGAGACTTCGGCGAGAACGTCAGAGACCCGGCGAACGAGGACGAGGCCATGCTCAGCAAACTCTGCAAAGATTGAAGGTCGCAGACCCTCACAAGGCGCAGACTGAATAGTTGCCCAGGGGGAAGGTAATGCCAAGCCACGATTCTAGCACCCAATCGAAGCAAGCAAGTGCGCCCCAGCACCATACTACAGAGGGATCGGCCAGTTTGTCCCTGCGGCACAAGCACTGGCACATTCTCCCCCCCCTCCACCAGGTCACTGGGCTCGCTTCCCCGAACTCTGCCGCCCGGTGGTGCAGGCGCTCCACAATCGAGGAATCACCACCCTGCAGGAAGTCGAGAACTTTCTGCAGGGAATTTGTCGCCCAGGCAACCCGCTGGAACTGAAAGGAATGTATCAGGCCATCAGAAATATCGAACGTACCATCAAGGCCGATGAGAAAATAGCTGTCTATGGCGATTTTGACGTTGACGGAGTGACAGCTACTGCGTTAATGGTTGAAACCCTGCATGCACTAGGTGCAAATGTAATTCCGCGTATCCCACACCGAACTGAAGAAGGATACGGCCTGAACCTACGGGCTCTCCGTGAGCTGTGGCAGGATGGAGTGAGGTTAGTGATAACGGTAGATTGTGGAATTCGTGATATGCATGAGGTGGAGCAGGCTAGACGAGGTTTGGACATCATAATTACCGACCACCATACAATTGGCTCTGCCTTACCACCAGCCTTAACCATCATCAACCCCAAGCAAGCAGGCTGTCTTTATCCTTTCAAAAAACTTGCCGGTGTGGGGGTAGCCTTCAAGTTGGCCCAAGCTCTGTTGCAAAGTCATCGTTCGACGAAGGGTGAAGCCCCTTTGGTTGAAGACGATCTGTTGGACCTGGTCGCCCTGGGCACAGTAGCCGACATCGTGCCCCTGCAGGGCGAGAACAGGTGCCTGGTCAAGCGAGGCCTGGAGAAGTTGAACAACTCCAAGCGTCCCGGCATACAAGCCCTGGTGGAGAAAACCAATCTACAGCCTGGTGAGATAGGCACCTGGGCCATTGGCTTCGTTATCGGCCCTCGCATCAACGCTACCGGTCGGTTAGACACGGCCATGCTCAGCTATGATCTCCTTACCAGTAAATCGCCCAGGGAAGCAGAAGTGTTGGCGGAGAAGCTGGAGGAGATAAACCAGAAACGGCAGCGTCTGACTGCGGAGATGGTGGAGCGAGCGCGAGGGCAGGTGATGGCTGAACCCCTGCCTCCCCTGCTCTTCGCTGCCGATGGCAGCTTTCACCCTGGGATAGTAGGCCTTGTGGCTAACCGCCTGAGTGATGAATTTTATAGACCCAGCGTGGCGGTGGAGCTAGGCACAGAAGAGAGTCAGGGTTCCTGCCGGAGTATCCCCGAGTTCAATATCATCGCCGCTCTGGATAAGTGCGCTGATCTGTTAGTCCGTTATGGAGGGCATGATATGGCCGCCGGGTTTACCGTGACTAATGAGAACCTTGTCGCGCTATCAGAGCGACTTGTTGAGATCGCCGGTAGTGAGCTCTCGGATCTGGAGTTGAGGCCGACTCTCGCTATTGACGCCGAGGTGGAACTTTCCGAGATGGATGAGGTTACCCAAACTCAATTGGAGCAATTGAAACCATACGGTCGTGACAATCCCCAGCCTCTCTTCGCCAGCTACGACGTCCGCGTCCTGGGCCAGCGAGCCGTGGGGAAAAAAGAGGTCAGGCACCTCAAACTCACGCTCTCCGACGGTCGGATCACGCGGGACGGGATCGCTTTCAGGGAGGGGGAATGGGCCGGCAAATTGCCCGACCGGGTGGACATCGTCTATCATCTTGAGGCCAACGAGTGGAACGACCGGCGGCGGCTCCAACTGAACGTGCAAGACATCCGGCCGGCGGGGTTGGACGAGGCCATCCCCTGTTTGTGGCTTGACCAGAGCGAGGCAAAACGGGAGGAGACGTGAGATGCAGGTTGAGATTATCGGAGTTAAGAGAATGAACATTTTACTCACCGGCGCGGCCGGCTTCATCGGTAGCCACGTCGCCGATGCGCTCCTGGCGCGTGGTGACGATGTCACCGACCTGGACAACTTTAACGACTACTACGACCCTGCTCGCAAGCGAGCCAACGTCAAGCCCGCCCTCTCGCACCCCTGCTACCGCCTGGTTGAGGGAGACGTGCGCGACGAGCGACTGCTGGTCGATCTCTTCACCCACGAGCATTTCGACAAGGTCTGTCACATCGCCAACATGGCCGGGGTGCGCTACTCCATCCAGCACCCCGAACTCTACGAATCGGTCAACGTGCGTGGCACGCTGAACCTGTTGGAGCAGGCACGCCAGCGTGGCATCCAGAACTTTGTTTTCGCCTCCTCCTCATCGGTCTACGGGGCCGACACCCCCATCCCCTTTCGCGAGGACACTCCCGTCAACCGCCCTATCTCCCCCTACGCCGCCACCAAGGTCGCGCAGGAAGTGCTGGCCTACACCTACCACCACCTGTACGGCCTGCACTGCACAGGACTGCGCTTCTTCACCGTCTACGGCCCTCGCGGCCGACCCGACATGGCTCCCTATCTGTTTACCAGGTGGATCGCTGAGGGACAACCGGTGCGACAGTTCGGCGACGGGAGTTCGCAGCGCGACTACACCTTCATCGCTGACATAGTGGCCGGCGTGCTGGCCGCGCTCGACGCCGACTTGCCCTACGAGCTCATCAACCTGGGGCGGGGGGAGACTATCACGCTGACCGACTTCATCCACGTGGTCGAGGAGATTGTGGGCCGGCCGGCGCTCATCGTGCCTGAGCCACCCCAGCCGGGCGACGTTCCCATCACCTGCGCCGACATCACCAAGGCCCACGATCTTCTCGACTATGATCCGACCACCTCAGTCGCCGAGGGAATGCGCCGCTTCTGGGAATGGTACCAGGCCGAGATTCTCAAATCCTAATGACCAAAGCCCAAAGCCCCAATCTCAAATCCCAAAGTCCGAGACGACCGGGCCGTTGTTCATTGTTCATTGTTTCATTGTTCATTGTTTCATCGTTCATTCGGCCTGTGACCGCGCAAGATCCACCGCCAGACGCGCGTTTCGGTGCAGTGGAAGCCTTCCGCGACCCCGTCGCTGCCGCTGAGGCAAGCGTAGGCTGGGAGCGCATCCTGTTCTACTGGTCGGAACTGCAACCCAACGGCCCCGATGACTGGAACGGCTACCACGTGCCGGATGAGTGGCTGACCCTGGCTGCCAGCGCCGGGCGGGAGGTAATGGGACTGCTGAAGCATACCCCCGCCTGGGCCACCGACGGCCCGCCTGGCTGCGGCGTCCCCCGCGGCCTGGATCTGCCGGTGGACGACCCCGGCAACCTGTGGGCGACGTTCGTGCGCCGCGTCGTCGGGATGTACGCCGGACGGGTTGACCGGTGGATCATCTGGAACGAGCCAGATATTGCCCCTGACACCTATGGCGCCGAGTGGTGCGGATCGGTGGAGGAGTACTACCAACTGCTCAAGGTCGCCCACCTGGCCGCTCACCAGGCCAACCCAGACGCAGTTATCCACCTGGCGGGCACGACCACATGGCACGACAAAACCTACCTGCGCCGCTTCCTGGCCCTTGCCACCCAGGACCCCACGGGGCCGGAGCATGGCTACTACTTCGACGTCGTCTCCCTGCACATCTACTTCCGGACCGAGACCATCCCCGAGATCATTAACGAGACCCGGGCTGTGCTGGCGGCCTACGGTCTGAACAAGCCTATCTGGCTCAACGAGACCAACGCCCCACCCAATTCCGACCCTCAGTGGCCGATGGCAGCAGCCAACTACGAGATCAGCCTGAAGGAGCAAGCTGGGTTCCTGCTGCAATCCTTTGCCCTGGCACTCAGCACTGGGGCAGAGCGCGTCGCCGTCTACAAATGGCTGGACAACGACCTGCTGCCGAATTACGAACCCTTCGGTATTATACGCCCTGACTATAGCCGCCGCCCGGCTTTCAACGCCTACCGGGTGATCACGACCCACTACGCTGGCACCACCTCCGCCCGCGAGGACCGCCAATCGCTCTACACAGTGGTCACGCTCAACCGGGGCCCACTCACCACCCGCGTCCTCTGGGCACGCACGGAGACCGACGTGACCGCCTCTGTACCCGCCCTGGCTGCCCAGGCGCGGCTGATTGACCAGACCGGCGCGGAGCAAGTCATCGAGCCGGTGGACAGGCAATACACGCTCACACTGCCCAGGGCCCGTTGTGCTGACAAAAGAGGCTGCATCATCGGCGGTCCCACCTACCTGCTCGTCGAGGCCCCCAGCGCCGCGCCACTCCCAGCGGAGACCGCCACGCCCGCGCCAACCACGCATCCGACGGAGACTATCGCGCCTGCACCTATGGAGGCTCCCACCACCACCGTCCCTGTAGACACCCCCACCCCGCTCCCTACCGCCACACCCACGCCTACCGAGACACCAACCGCCACACCCGTACCCACTGACACGCCCTCTCCCACGCCAACTCCAACCGAGACACCGACACTCACGCCGTCCCCCACCGCCACGCTCTATCCCACCGCTACATCCCCGCCTCCCAGCCCCACGCTCACTCCCCGACCATCGAACCTTGCAACGTCGGAGCCGACCGTCTGGCCAATGCTGGTTGGGCTGGCGGCAGTAACGCTGTTCGCAACCCTGGTCGGCGCACTGTTCAAACGCCGGGCCTGAGAAGGACTGCGGCAGGAACGCAGGGGAGACTCCACACGGTGACGGCAGTCAATGGCTATGCGAAGAGGTTGGGGTAGAACAGGCTATTCGCTCGATGCCAGCCGCAGCCGCCGGAACAGCCACGGCGCTCCCAGCGCGACCCACAACCCCACCAGCGCGTAGCGCACGACGCGCATGACGAAGTAGAGCGGCTCACCCTCGCCGGGGAAGGTGAGTTTGAAACCGAGGTAGAGGGCAAGCAGGACGATAGCGCCGACCAGGAAGCGCACGGCGCGCTGCCACAGCGGGCCCCCCGTGCTGAAGGGAACCACCTGCCTGGTCAACGCCACCCCTACGCCCATCCCCATCATCACCGCCATCGCACTCGCGGTGTCGTTGGAGGGGTAGAGCAGCAGCAATACCAGAGGTACGGCCACGGCCAGCGCCAGTTGCACGCTCAGACCCATCCGTTTCAGCCAGGTCTCGATGCGCGGATCCAGCGCCAGGTAGCTCGCCAGCAAAACAGCGCCGACCACCCAGCCACCCAGCACGTCCGTGGGAAAGTGCACCCCCAGGTAGACGCGGGAGAATCCGATCAACACCATCAGCAGGATGGCGACGACCCACAGCCAGGCCTTGTGGAACCTGGCCGCGATGATACCCCACACGACGACCGCCGATTGGGCATGTCCACTGGGTAGCCCGTACCCTCTGACGTCGTGCAGTTTCACTGCCGGGTCCAGTTCGAACGGGCGCGGGTGAGCGAACAGGTCTTTGAATACAGTGTTGACGTAGGGCGAGAAGAGATAGACAAAGGCCAGGCGCGTCCCCCACGCAAAGTCCACGCACCAGAAGACCAGTGGAAGGAGGATAAGGAAAAACTCCTCCTCGCCCATGAAGGTGATGGCTTTGAAGATGGCGTCGAGCGCCGGTCCGTGCACCAGTTGGATGGTGCGGATAAGGTCAAGTCCCCACTGCCAGATCGCTTCCATCGTCGCCTCCTATCTAATTCTCGGTGCAAAACGCTCTGAGCCCCCGTCCCGGGGGCGCCCCATGCAGGAAACGGTCTCTTTTTGACACGGTCTTTGTGCCTAACCCGCCACCGGGACGGGGGCTGGGAGCACTGGAAAACAGTTTTGTACCGGAAACTAGTTAGGCCGGGTGAAAGTTTGGACCACGACGGGGCCACTCCCATTGGCTTCAGGGATGAGACTGCTAGGCGCACTGCGGGCTATCCACCTGCCAGAGAAGGAATCCCTGGGCGTGGTGGCGCTGAATATCGCACGGGAGAGGGTGACGGAGGAGAAGTGGCCCACTACACGCTTCTACAACCCTTCAACAAGCGGTAACTGCACCACGAACCGGCTGCCCGGGCAGGTCTCCTCGTCGTAGCTGGGGCTTTCAGCCCAGATGCGCCCGCCGTGGGCCAGCACCACCCCCTGGGCGATGGCAAGTCCCAATCCCGGTCCACCGCCCTTGAAAGTGGTTGTGCCTGAGGAGTGGAGCGCCACCTCCCCGGTGCGGTAGAACTTTTCGAAGATCAGGGCCAGGTCCTGCGGTGCGATACCGATGCCTGTGTCATCCACGCACACTTCGATGCACTGGCCCAAATCGGGCACATCCACCGTCCTACCAGTCACCGTGATCCGCCCTCCGTCTGGTGTGTACTTGATGGCGTTGTTCACCAGATGGTAGAACACCTTGTACAGCATGTCAGGGTCGCCTGAGCAGATGGGCAGATCCTCCAGCCCCGCCAGCTCCAGAGTCAGGCCTCGTTCCTCCAGTGCCCGCTCGAACTCCAGGTAGACGCCCCCGAAAATGACCGGGACGCTCAGTGGACTGCGGATAACCTGAAGCCCGCCGATCACCAACCGCGAAACGTCCAGGATGCTGTTGAACACACGGTGGAGTCGTTCTGTACTCGACACCACGCCCTCCACCAATACCTGTAGTCCGGGGATCTCCTGTACCGTGGAATTGCTCTGCATCATCTGAGCGTATCCCAGCAGAGCAGCCACAGGTGTACGCAGCTCGTGGGCCGACACCCGGATGAAATCGGACTTGGTCCGGTCTAACCGCTCCAGTTGCCGGAGCGCTCGGGTCAACTCCTCGTTGGCCTGGCGCAACTCGGCGATAGCCTGCTGGTCGGCATCCCGCAGGCGGCCGGTCAGACGGACCAGGATGCGGACGCCCAGGGAGGGGCTGCGCCCCAGGACAGCCAGGAAGGGTTCCTGGCCGATCTCCAGGACGGCGGTGGGCTCGACAGCGCGGACAGTGGCGGTGCGGACGCCTTGCTGGATAATGGCCATTTCACCGAAGAACTCGCCCGTCCCTGCGCTGTGCAGGTAGCGCTCACTCTTGTCATCCAGCCGCTTGAAAATCTCCACGCGCCCGCGGACGATGATGTAAAGCGCATCCCCCAGTTCACCCTCCTGGCAGATGACAGCTCCAGCAGGGAAGGAATGTGCGACCGCCGCCTGGGCCAATTCGTCCAGGTCTTCTTCCGGCAGGCCGAAGAGGACCGGGCGAAGAAACTCCTTGACATCCACCCGTGAAGAGGAGACGGGGTTATCCATGACGAGCTCCTAGCATGATTCTGGAATTTGCGCAACGCAGCTGCCGACGTCCGTCGCCCCCAGAGCACCCCCGCCATCCTGGACCTTGCCACAGCCGCAAGACACTCGTCGCTGTACCGTTCAAAGCAACTCTAGTATAGCCCAACCTTGCTTGGAAGTCAACTGCCCTATTTACGGTACCCCTCACGTCATCGGCCACCAGTTGCCATGTCTATCTTGTTGTGCTACAATCCGAAGCAAGAAGCCGTCTGGCTCTGCAGAAGCCAAGAGGAGGTGGGCGCGCCCTCTCAGGGGCGACCCGCATGCGCAACCGGGGGGGGTCCTGCGAATCGTCATAGCCGAAACGTGTTGTGTATCACTGGACTATCCTGGAATAAGCGGATATACTATGCACAGAATAAGCAAGGAGGTGCGCAGGACAAACCGCGATATGGCAGTAGCTGGAGGAGTATCCAGTCGTGAAACTACTCACATAACTTGAACGGAGGAACGAATATGTCAGAAGAACTGAATCCCTTTGCCATCGCACAGAAACAGTTGGACCAGGCAGCCGAGATTATGGGCCTGGATCCAGCAATGCACGAACTATTGCGCTGGCCGCTGCGTGAACTGCACGTCACGCTCCCGGTGCGGATGGACGACGGCACAACCAAGATTTTTCACGGCTTCCGTGTCCAGTACAACGACTCCCGCGGGCCGACGAAGGGGGGCATCCGCTACCACCCCGAGGAGACCATCGACACAGTCCGTGCCCTGGCTGCCTGGATGACCTGGAAGACGGCCGTGGCAGACTTGCCGCTGGGCGGCGGGAAGGGTGGTATCATCTGCAACCCCAAGGAAATGTCGGAGCGGGAATTGGAGCGACTGAGCCGCGCATACATCCGCCAGGTGGGCCGCATCATAGGCGAGGAGGTAGACATTCCGGCGCCCGACGTCTACACCACGCCGCAGATCATGGCCTGGATGATGGACGAATACTCTTTCATACGGGGGTACAACGTCCCCGGCGTCATCACCGGCAAGCCTATCCCCCTGGGCGGGTCGCAGGGCCGAGGGGACGCCACCGCGCGCGGCGGGATGTACTGCATCCGTGAGGCCGCTAAAGTGGTAGGCATTGACCTGAAGGGGGCCACCGTTGCTGTCCAGGGCTACGGTAATGCCGGCCGGTTCGCCCACAAACTGGCCAGCGAACTATTTGGCGCCAAGATCGCGGCCGTTTCCGACTCCAAGGGCGGCATCTATAACCCCGATGGCCTCGACCCGGAAGCAGTCATCGCCCACAAGCGAGAGACCAGATCAGTGATCAACTTCCCCGGTGCCAAGAACATCACTAACGCCGAACTGCTGGAACTGGATGTGAAGGTGCTCTTCCCTGCCGCGCTGGAAAATCAGATCACCGTCGCCAATGCCAGCAACATCAAGGCTCGCATCGTGGCCGAGTTGGCCAATGGCCCCACCACGCCGGAGGCCGACGAGATCCTGTTCAAGAACGGCGTCTACGTCGTCCCCGACTTCCTGTGCAACGCAGGTGGTGTGACTGTCTCCTACTTCGAGCAGGTGCAGAACGCCTACGACTATTACTGGGACCTGGAGACTGTTTACGAGCGGCTGGACAAGAAGATGACCGCCGCCTTCCACGCCGTGCACGACACGGCGCAGAGGCACGGTGTCCACAACCGCATGGGCGCCTACATCGTGGCCGTGAGCCGTGTGGCCGAGGCCTGCAGGCTGCGCGGTTGGGTGTAACCCTGTCCAACGCACACACTCAAGCCTCTGCCCAGTGGGCAGGGGCTTAGCATTTGACTTTGCGTAGCTTTCAGGGTAAGATAGTCACACGTTCAATCGCTAGTCACTTGATAGGAGGTTATGATGTACCAAAAGATCATCATCGCAGGATATCTTGGGCAGGACCCGGAGATGCGTTATACCCCATCGGGGCAGTCGGTCACCCACTTGTCCGTCGCCACCAGCAATCGCTGGACGGGCCAGGATGGTCAGCAGCACGACGAGACGGTCTGGTGGCGTGTCACGGTGTGGGGCAAGCAGGCCGAGACCTGCAACCAGTACCTCACCAAGGGCCGTCCCGTGTTGATCGAAGGACGCATAGGTGGTGATCGCATTCCAGGGGCAGGTGGCTCGGAACAGATTGTGCCTCACGTCTGGCAGGGGCAGGATGGCCAACCTCGTGCCCAGTATGAGATAACGGCATTTACAGTCAAGTTCCTGGGTGGGCGCGGCGAGGCACCCCCGGCAGAGATGCCCGGTGCGCCCGAGGAACCCCCTGTCGAGGAAGGTGGGGAGATTCCCTTCTAGGCCGGTTCTGGACGTCCCTGTTGCTGCGCATCGCAGTTCCTGGTCCCAGCACAACGCCATACACACGATGGGATGCTTCCCAGCCTCCGGCAGGATGGATTACCCCCCTGCCAGGTGGCCTGGGTAAGTGTTCTTATGCCGTGGAAGGCCGTCGCGAGACCTCAGCAGCCGCGCCACGCCGGCGGCACGGCCCTGACCGCCGCTCTTGCAGCGGCGGTCTACCTTTGCCCATCCGATTTTGACAGCCCGCCCCTTTTGTAGTACGATGGAGTGGAATCGCCGCCTGGTCCAGAACGCGGATTCCATGACGAGGACAGAGCGATCCGTCACTGTCCTGGAATCCATGGGGTAATTTAAGAACTCAAAATAGGACACGGATAGTCACGGATCAGACGGATCTTTACTGATTTTTCTGTGTTTATCCGTGCAATCCGTGTTGATCCGTGTTCCATTCATCTGCCTGTGTCGTCAAAGAGGGAGTTCTTAAGCTACCCCATCCATGTCATCATTCTATGTCATCACAAGGAGGTACCCTTGAAAACTCCACGCCGTCGCCAGATGCAGGTCAACATCGAAGTTCCACCCGACCTGGACGCTACCTATTCCAACTTTGCACTGATCACCCACTCGGCTTCTGAGATCATCATTGACTTCGCGCGTGTGCTGCCCAACACCCCCAAGGCCAAGGTCTACGCCCGCATCATCACCACCCCGATGCACGCCAAACTCCTGCTGCGGGCGCTGAGCGAAAACCTGGAGAAGTACGAGGTGCAGTTCGGTGAGATCAAAACGCCCGCCAGCGGCGCTGAACTGGCACAGCAGTTCTTCGGCACTACCAGACCGCCCCACCCTCCAGAGTCGTGAGTCTGACATTGGAGCACAACGTGAATCACCTGGAGACGATATCCGAACGCATCCGGGCCGATTTCGAGGCCCGCAACGAGACCCGCAACGAGGCGCTGCGCCGCTCCCGCGAGTTGATCCGGTTATGCGCGACCGCCATCCGGGCCAGCCACCGCGACGAGTGGGACACAGCCCGTGAACTGTTGGCCCAGGCCGACGCGGTTGCGGACGGAATCCGAGAGGCCCTCACGCCCTACCCTGACCTGCTGTACGCGGGCTACACCCAGGACGCGCTGAAGGAGCTGGTCGAAGCACACACCACCCTGGCCCTGGCCAGCTCCGCTCCTGTCCCAGAGCCGGAGATGCTGGAGGTGTCCTATCCGGCCTATCTGAATGGGCTGTGCGAGGCAGCCAGCGAGATGCGTCGCCGCTGCCTGGACGAACTGCGGCGCGGCAACACCGCCGAGGCCGAGCGATTGCTGGAAGCGATAGATGACGTCTACGACGTGCTGGTCACTTTCGATTTCCCCGACGCCATCACCGGTGGGTTGCGCCGCCGCGTGGACCAACTGCGCGGCGTGCTGGAGCGCACACGCGGTGACCTGACCAATAGTCTGCGTCAGGACCGGCTGATCCGCGCCCTGCGCGACTTCGAGGAGCACATTGGGGGTGAATGAACAGCGCGACCGCGTCATCCGCGCCAGCGAGATTGGGCAGTACGTCTACTGCGCCCGCGCCTGGTGGCTGGGAAGCGTACAGGGCCTGCCCTCATCCCACCAACGAGAGATGGCGGCGGGTAAGGTCACCCACCTGCGCCACGGACAGGGGGTGAGAGCCTCGCTCTGGTTGAGCCGTCTGGCGTATGCCGCGCTGCTGCTGGCAGTGGTGGTCGGGGTTATGTGGCTGGTTAGTTGGATGGTTGGCCAGTGATAACACCGTGGTTTTTCGTTCTGCTGGCGTTGGGGCTGTTGCTGCTCTGGCTGTCGTGGCGTGGGCGAATACGCAGCGGGCTGCCACAGGGCCGCGTGGTCTACACCGACACGGGTGGATGGGGCCGGCTGGAGCGTCCGCTCTTCTCGCGTGCATTCCGCCTCACCGGCAAGCCCGACTACCTGGTTGCCGACGGGGCCGACGTCATCCCAGTCGAGGTCAAATCGCACCGCGCCCCGGCCCAACCCTATCCCTCGCACACTCTCCAACTGGCGGCCTACTGCCTGCTGGTCGAGGAATGTTACGGACGGCGGCCTCCCTACGGCATCATCAAATACGGAGACCACGCTTTCGAGGTGGACTACACGCCCGAACTGGAAGACGAGTTGCTGGCGACGATAGAGCGCATGCGGGCCGACCTGGCGGGCGGGAACGTCACCCGCAGCCACGACGAACCCCGCCGCTGCCGGGCCTGTGGCTACCGCCAACAGTGTGATCAGCGACTATAACGACGCAAAACGTGAGCCGGGCTCATTTTGGGGGCGGCTGTCGCGCTGGTTGGTGCGCCGCTGGCAGTCCACGGAAACCTTCTATCGGGCGCTGCCACCGTTCCGCCGGGGTTATGTAGGTCGGATTTGCTATCCGACCGGTACGACTGCAAGGAGTCATTATGCGCATTTTTATCACCGGCTATAAAGGGCAACTGGGCCGCGCGCTCTACGCAGCGCTGGCCAAGCACACGCTGGCAGGCTGTGATCTGCCGGAGTTGGACATCACCGACCGGGCAGCCATCGGCGCGGCCATCGCTGACTTCGCCCCCAACGTGGTGATCCACCCCGCCGCCTGGACCGACGTGGACGGCTGCGCTCGCGACCCTGAGCGTGCCTACCGCGTCAACGCGCTGGGCACGCAAAACGTCGCCCTGGCGTGCACAACCTGCGGCGCGGCAATGGTCTACATCAGCACCAACGAGGTCTTTGACGGTGAGGCCACAGAGCCCTACCGGGAGTGGGACCCGCCTCATCCCATCAATCCCTACGCCCGGTCGAAGGCAGCCGGGGAGTGGTTCGTGCGCCACCTCCTCACCCGCTTCTACATCGTCCGCACCGCCTGGCTGTACGCCCCCGGCGGGCGCAACTTCCCCCACCGTATCGTCCAGTTAGCCGACAATGCTTCGACGGCTCGACTGAGCTCGCCGAAGTCAGGCTCAGCACAGGGCGGGGCGCTGCGAGTGGTGACCGACGAGGTGAGCAACCCCACCTATGCGCCGGACCTGGCAGCGGCTCTCGCCGCCCTCATCCGCACCGAGGCCTACGGTGTCTACCACCTGACTAATGCTGGCTACTGCTCCCGCTACGACTTCGCCTGCGAGATCCTGCGCATCAGCGGGCGGGGACACGTGCCCGTCGAGCCCATCACCCTGGCCGACTTCCAGCGTGCCTCCACCCCTCCGCGCTTCGCCCCTCTGGCCAACACCGCCGCTGCTGCATTGGGAATCACTCTCCGTCCCTGGCAGGAAGCGCTGGCGGAATTCGTCAAAAAATCTCAATGACCAAATCGCGAATCAGCGAATCAGCGAATCAGCGAATTAGCGAGTCGCAAATCGCGGACTCCGATAGGCCGGCCAGCGACCAGCTTGCCAATCTACCACTCACCACCGTCATCATCCCCAACTGGAACGGCGCGCGCCACCTCCCCATCTGCCTGGAGAGCCTCCGCCGCCAGGCCTACCCTCGCGTCGAGGTCATCGTCGCCGATAACGGTTCCACCGACGGGTCTCTGGAACTGCTGGCCTGCGATTACCCCAAGGTACGCGTGCTACCCCTGGGGGAGAATCGGGGCTTCGCCGGCGCGTGCAATGCCGGGATGCAGGTCGCTCAGGGGGAGTTCGTCGTCCTCTTAAACAATGACACCGAGACCGACCCACGGTGGTTGGAGGAGGTCGTCGCCGCCTTTGAGCGCCACCCGGAGGCAGGGATCGTCGCCTCCAGGATGCTCCTCTTCGATCAGCGCGACACCTTCCACACGGCGGGCGATTTCTACCGCATAGACGGCACCCCCGGCAATCGAGGGGTGTGGCAGAAAGACGTAGGCCAGTACGACCGCGAAGAATGTGTCTTCAGCGCTTGCGGAGGAAGCACAGCTTACCGGAAGGCTATGTTGGACCAGGTGGGCCTGCTGGATGAGGACTTTTTCTTCTCCTGCGAGGACGTGGACCTGGCGTGGCGAGCACAGTTGGCCGGCTGGAAGTGTATCTACACCCCTCGCGCTGTCGTTTACCACAAACTGAGCGCCACTGGCGGCGGAGTGACCGCCAGCTTCTACGACGGGCGCAACTTCATCTATCTCCTGGTTAAGGACTACCCCGGCGACCTCTGGCGGACCCACTGGCGGGCGATCCTGCGTGCGCAACTGCGACTGGCATGGGAGGCACTGCGGGCCTGGCGGGGGGCAGAGGCACGGGCGCGGCTGCGCGGCCAACTGACCGGTCTTCTGGGCATCCCCCAAATACTCCGCAAGCGGCGGACGGTGCAACGCAGTCGAACCGTTGACCGGGCGTACCTTGAACGTATCCTGACCGGGGTTGACGAAAACCCCTGAAGCAGGTATCATTCGTCGTTGCGCATTGTGACATCGGTTAGCGGAATGGTCAACTTCTCTACCTCCGTTTGCAGGCAGGCAGGGATGGGGCGGGGTTGTGCCTACGTTGTTTGACTAGTTCACCCGGATTGAGTATACTCATGTTGCTACCACTCGGCGCAGATTGGACTTCACCAGTGATCGGCAGTGCATAAGGTGCAACCCCGTTGCGCGAACTTGGTAGAAGAAGTGAGTCACGGTGTGCAAGGAGTTTATAGGGAACGGAGTGAACTCGATGACCACTCACACCATGTGGGCGGAAGCCCCAATAGCGGATAAAGATCAAAAGCTATCGGCTATTTTCGAAATCGCGAAGACTCTGGCCGCTGAGCAAGATATGGAGACCATGCTACAGCAATTCCTATCTTGCATCATCGAGACGTTGGAGGCACCTGAAGCAGGTGTCTTGCTGCTCTACGACCATTCTGACGGGCGGCTGGCCGTGAGGGCGGCGCAGGGCTACAATCTCACCAGCCTGAGGCAGATCCGTCTTGCTCCCGGTGAAGCCACGTGTGGCAAGACATTTCAGACAGGTCAGGCTGAACTGTACCCCACTCCCGAGGCCATTGCTGCGGCAAGGGCGGATATGACGCCAGCAAACCGCAAATTGTTCAGAGCGGCGACCGTCGGTCTAGGGCAGCCGCAGAGCGCCGTATGCATACCGCTGTTCACCGGCCAGACAAAAGTAGGGGCCTTGATGCTGGAGAACCGAAGCCAGCCCGGTGTTTTCGTTCCTGCGGACCTGCCCTTCCTGCGCGCCCTGGCCGACCTGATCGCCCTGTCCATTGAAAATGCCCGTTTGAGAGAGGAATTACAGGCCACGCAGGCTCTTGAGGAGGCAAATCGCCTCAAGGCCGAGTTGATCTCCACCCTGGGCCACGAGATGCGCACTCCGCTGGCTTCGATCAAAGGCTACTCCACAGCCTTGTTGATGGAGGAAGCCACCTTCAGCCCCGAGACCCAGCGAGAGTTCCTCCAGATCGTGGATGAGGAGTGTGACATCCTGCAAGACCTCATCCACGACCTGCTGGAGTCGTCCATCATTGACGCTGGTCTCTTGCGGCTCGAACCCCAGCCGGTGATGTTGCCTCGTCTGGCTAAGGGTGTGGCCGACGATATGGCGCACCGTGCCCAGGAGCACCGCTTCCTGATTGATTTTCCGAAGAGTTTCCCTATTGTGGATGCCGACCCTCATCGCATTGAGCAGGTGTTGCACAACTTGCT
>CAYPOY010000096.1:0-16275 GCA_964412395.1 uncultured Anaerolineales bacterium
GGGCCAGGCGTTCTCAAAATTCCACCGTAATTTTGTCTCCCCAGATTTCCGCATCTCGATGGTGCCATTTCTGCGCGCCTGAATGATGTCTCCGTACGAAGCTTGCATGAGCCAGTTATAGAGTTCTATATAGTTAGCAAACCCCCGCGTGAGAGTGATAGGCGAAAAGCTCGTCGCTCCCGGGATAAACAAAGTTGTGGAGGCTCCAGTCGGAAACACGATATCATGCTTGATAACGCCAACCTCTATGTCTCCACCTTGAAGCCCGAGAAACACTCCCGTCAATTTGCCTTCGACCATAAGGTGAAAGTCACAATCAAGTAACTTTTCTCCATGCCACCCTATATCGCGAGCTTGATCCCGCTGCAACAACGCCATATTCACCTCCTCGACCGTCCCGCAAGCTCAAAGGTATAGCGCCCCGCTATGCGGCGAGCGCAGCGGCCGCCAGGGCACTTATCAGGTGGGTCTCCAGTCTTGTCTGGACCTCGGAGGTCTGGTGAGACCTCCGAGGTCCTGTCCGATAGGCTTATGACACGCGGGTCATTCCTTCGTGCACGATGGTGATCTCTTCCACCATGTAGTCCCCGCTGCCCGCGTCCATGTCCGGGCCGGTGACCTTGCTTGGCCAGGCATTGTCAAGGTTCCAGCGCGCGATTTCCTCATTCGCCTGGTTATAGGCAATGATCGAGCAATTGGTGCGGGCATCTTCTACCTTGCCCTCCACGATCTGCTGGCGCCAGTCCCAGACATCTATGCTGCTGGTGACACCGCGCTTGAGGCTGACCTCGGTCCAGGCCAGACGGCCAGGGATCTTTTGGATGATGGTCTCTCCTGTGTCTGGATTGACAATCTTGTGCTCAACGACTTCGCTTTCTGAGCCGATGCCGCCAACCGTGGTGAAAAAGCCACTGAGCTTCCCTTCGATCTCCAGGCCAAACTTGAATGCTACCAGGGGATCTTCGCGATCCGCCATAATCTCACCTCCCTAAAAATATCTGCGCCCGAGGATGAGCGATTTTATTCTGCACCAGGCCCGGCCCACTGGCTGATGCGGAAGATAACAAACTCGGCCGGTTTGACCGGGGCTAAACCAATCTCGATGATCAGTTGCCCCAGGTCACGCGTCTCGGGTGGGTTGAGCTCATCGTCACATTTGACGTAAAAAGCCTCGCCGGGGGTACTCCCAAACAGCGCGCCGGTGCGCCAGACGACTTTCAAGAAGGCGGTGACGTCTCGCCTGACTCGGGCCCACAGCTTGCGATCGTTGGGCTCAAAGACCACCCACTGGGTGCCACCCTCAACGGACTTTTCCACGAAGTTGAACAGCCGGCGCACGTTGATGTAACGCCAGGACGGATTGCTGGACAGAGTGCGTGCTCCCCAGACCCGGATACCCCGGCCGGGGAAGGCCCGGATGCAGTTGACGCCGTTGGGGTTCAAGGTGTCTTGTTCGCCCTTGGTGCTCTGATAAGCCAACCCGACAGCGCCTTGCACCACCTCGTTGGCCGGCGCTTTGTGGACGCCGCGGGTGGCGTCATTACGCGCCCAGATACCGGCCATGTGCCCCGAAGGTGGGATGTTGATAGGTCGGTTGGTCGCCGGGTCCATAACCTGGATCCAGGGGTAATAAAGCGCCGCGTAGCTGGAGTCAAAGCCAGCCACATCCATGCGCCACTTCTTGATCTCCTGGGGGGTCATGTCGGGAGGAGGATCGAGAATCGCGACCCTGTCTCCCAGCCGCTCGCAGTGGGCGATCATCATGGTCTGTACGCCCTTGATAGTGTCCAGTTCTACCTCCTGGCTGGGCATAGGCGACATCAGGTCTGGCACGCACACCATCGTCACGTCGTCCAGGGCCTCCAGACCCTCTACGCCGGTTCGGTCGGTCACTTTGCCCTGGAACTCCTGGCTGGTGGGCGCTGGCAGTTGCGCTGTTTTAATATTCAGAGGCTGCTCTTGCTTCTGAGGCCACAGCTTGGCCAGGGGCGCCCTCGTCTTTGGAGTCAAGATCTCGACAAAACGAGGCGCTTTGTTGTCTTTATAGGCCACGCGGACATTCTTTTGACCCTCTTCTACGACTTCGTGCAGAGTGATGTCTTTAACCACCTCCGCGGCTTTCCAGCCGCCGGTGATCTTTTCGCGCTCGACGACGAGGGTGAAGAATCCACCGCCGTCCTCGCCCACGCTCACTGGGGCCTCGTTGGCTGCTGGTTCACCGCTTTCCTCTTCTTTGGCCTTGCCTCTTGGTTTCTTGGCAGGAGGCGGTGCGGGGAGTTGAGCGTCCTCCACTTTCACCCGCAGGCGCAGGCCCTCAAAGCCCGCTTGCTTGGCCCTGACGATCAACTGGGGTTTTCCCTCGCTGTTGAGCAGCGCGGCCTGGGCCTTGGGGATGGTCCTGACGCTGACGACGTAGCAGCGCGTGCCGCCGTTCATAAAATAGCCATAAACGGCGTGGGACAGATAGGCCCCCGGCACGAATTCGCCATACCGTTCGACGTACTGGCTCCAGTTGGTGACCAATTGCGGCGCGTTGAGCAGGTCCTGGGTGATCAACTCGCCATCAATTTCCCGTGTGATTTCCGCTTTCTCGGTGAAACCGACGAAAGCAGCCATAGCGGTACCGACCCCTTCAATGGGCTTGGGGCCGCGATCCACCTCTTCTACATAGACTCCGGGTGACAGATACTCAGGCATCTAAACCTCCTTAAAAAATGAACAATGATCAATGACCAATGGTCAATGACCAATGAGCCGCCGGTCACAGACGGGCTGAAAGCAATCCGGTATGATTTGGCGCTTATTTTCTTCCCTTGTCCCTCCTTTCTTTCTGTCGCAGCATACAAAACGTAACATTACGCATCACATTTCACATTTCACGTTTCACACCTCCAACTCATAATCCGGCGCGGGGACAGTGATCTTGTGGCGCTTTAGCGTGCGACCGTTAGAAGCCACCTCCAGCGTATAGTCACCGGCCCGCAGTTTACCGATGGTGAACCGGCCTTCCTCCTCCTCTACCTGGAGGGGCACCTCCAGCCCCCGCTCGACCAGGGTCAGGCTGATCTCCTCCAGCGGCTCGTCCGTGTGTATGGTCCCGCCGATGGTCCAAAAGACCTCCCTCCCGGCCTCATCCACCAATTTCTGCAGCGCCGATGGTTCGGCGGCCTGACCTATTCGTAGCTCGCGGGTGCGCACCAGCGGGGTTATGAGCGGCAGGTAAGGATCAATCGCCATCGTCACCGTGAGTGCGATGGCCGGTCGCATCTCGTTATCCAGAGTTTTCCAGACATCGGCCACGTTACGCAACTCCTCTTCTTGAGCTACTTTGATGGGGATTGGTGAGGGCTGATCCTGCAAGTTCTCCGGCAGCAGATCCTTGGGCAAATGGGGCTGACGGAAGAGGGCCATCAAGGTGCGCCCCAACAAGTTGTGTTCGTCGTCGGGATCGTTGGCCCAGGCGGTGATCATGTAGTGTAGATCGATCCGGGCCGGCGTGCGCCGCTGCGTCACTGTACCATCTGGATTGTGCTCGATCATCCACTGTTGCGAGGTGCGCAGCTTGAGGTTCTCCCGTATATCGTGCAGAAAGAGGTTCAGGGTAGGTCGGCTGAGCCGGGCCGTCCACTCGCGCGTGGGCTGATCAAACTTGATGTCCACTTCGCCGTTTTTGACGGGTATTTCGCGGATCAGTAACTGCCGCAGGGCCTCGTCCAGGTCATGAAACATATTTCACCAACTCCTTCTGCGTCACGTCAGTGGTGCGCTTGCGCTTACTCTGTGCTTCGTTGTCACTTTAGCTTCAGCGCGAGATCCAATACCTGCGACTTGAGCTTCGAAAGCTCTTCCTGCAATGCCGATATCCGGTTCTCCGTCTGGGCTTGATTACCACCTGGGGCTTTGGTTTGTGGCTCGGTTTTTGTTTCTGGCCGCGGCAGCTTGCGCTGGGTGGGCGGTACGTAGCCGGAGCCGCGTCCCGGCAGACTGACTGTGCCTACGCTGGTCTTTGGCGTTTCGACTCCAACTCTAGCGTACTGGCGCGCGGTGCTTGGGTAATAGACGCCGCCCCGCAGGTACTTTAGCGTGGGCTTTGCCCCGGAGAGTTTGCCCTTAACCCAGGAGGAAAGGCCAGAGGCTTTCTCTTTCACACCGGAAAAGAACTTGGAGGTGCCTTCCTTGAACTTGCCCCAGCGTGTTAGTTGCGTTCCCATACCTTCTACGGTCTCTTCCTTCCCACGCAGACCCTTCAACCCCGCCAGTTCCTCTTGTCGCTCTTCTCTCTGCTTCTTATACCATTCTTTCTCCCACTCAGGCGGCTTCCACGCAGACCCAGGCGGAAGAACATGCCTAAGGCTTTCCTTCTGCTTTTTCAATGAACTTGCGGTTATCGGCTCCGAGGGCAACGGCGGGGGCTCGGGTATCGTCGATTCCTTCTTTCCCCTGAACCGGGAGAGGATACTGGAGAACACTCCGGGCTTCTTTTCCTCTTCTTCTGACTTTGGCTTTGGTGTCTTAAACTGCGGTGGTAACGGCGGCGGCGTCGGCCCCTTTTTTCTGTTCCTTATGTGAATGCGCGTAGAAGTCCTCATCTTGCCTATTTTTGCAGCGTCATCAGCTATTATTTTCTCCAGTTCAGGAAGCGCATTGTAATCATCTTCGTCGTAACCCTGACTCGTAAAAACTTCCTTAACATCATCCCACGACCGTTGCACTACCCCCATTCCTTGGCTAAACGCAGGCTGCACCGGCAGTGACGTTGCCCTGTCAGTCGCGCCCGCAGCAGCCACGTTTCGCGCCCCCTGGTTGGCTTTCTGCTTGGATTGGTCGCGCGACTCGCCCAGAGCGAGTTGACCGCCGCTGGTACTGCCCCCTGTCTGCTGCACCACGTGTGTCAACTCGTGGGCCAGCAACCGTTTTCCGGCGCTGGAATTGGGGTCGTAGCGGCCTGGACCAAAGTAAACGTCGGTGGCGTGAGTAAAGGCCCGCGCCTTTAGATCCCGGTTCAACCGATCCGCCTCGCCATCCGTATGTACCCGCACCGCGCTAAAATCGGCTCCAAAGCGGGACTCCATGTCGGCGCGGGTCTCCTCAGGCAAGGGGCTGCCACTGCCTTTCAAACTGGCCAGGCGTCTCTCGACATCGGCGCTGGCCTGAAAGCCACCGTCCGCCCGGCGTCGCAGCAGGGGCTTCATCTGGAGCTCTTCTTCTTCCAACTCCTGCCGCTGAACCACACCGGTCTCCGGCTTTCCCTGTAATAGTTCCTCTTCCTCAGGTATTTCCGCGCGCTGCACCAGCGGCTTCATCTGGAGCTCTTCTTCCTCTTCTTCTTCCTGGCGTTGGACCTCACCCCCGGCCCCTCTCCTGCCAGGAGAGGGGAGTTGCATGCTCATGACCTGGTCCGCCACCCGGTCGGCTTCCTGCTCGTACCGATCCCCCACCGGGCCGACGACCAGCTTGGCCTGGACCAGCAGGCCCGAGACGGCCCGATTGCCGGCCGCGCCCTGCAAAGCCAGGATGGCCTCGGGCGAGGCCATGCCTGGGTTCTCTACCGCCCGCTGCAGCATGAGCAGATCGGTTTGCTGCGTCAGCGCGACCGGACTCCGATTAGTCACTTTGGGCGTTCGGCGCTTTTGCGCTGCTTCTTGCACTCCGCTTGAATTACGTCCTTGATGAGTCGGCATCGCTATCCTCCTCATTCTGTGATATGGCCACACGAACTATTCGTGGGCGATCCAAAGAATTGGTAAGTATCCATGGGACGGCCCAGAAACCCGGTTTCTGGCGCTCTGGGGGTATTGCAGGGCTGGCTACAGACGCTTCTCATAGGCCAATTACGTCAACGCGCTCTATGAAGAAGACTACGCGTTGCGAACGACGAATTGTGAATCTAGCGCGGCCAGATTGAGGATATTCACGTTGGAGAGGAGACCGCCGTTCCTCCAACAAACCTCCCCCGCCCTGCGAAGCAACTGACTATATTATACACGAAAACTCTCACACTTGCAATACCCTAAAGCACAAGTGGTCACTCTCGCCATTCCTTTAAGCAGCGCCACAGCCAGGCCCAGCCCCAGCCAAAGAGCAGTATCGCCCCACCCAGTGCCCACAACGCGAAAGTCCAGCTTGCCCCTCCTCCGGTCTCCGGCAGCAAGTTGGCAGTAGGTGTTGGCGTTGGTGTCAGTTCAGGGGTTGGCGTCGCTTCCGGCGTCGGCGTCTGGGTCGGTGGAGGGGTATACGTGGGCATAGGCGTGTTGGTCGGAATTGGAGTCCGGGTTACCCTGGTCGGAGTAGGAGTGGCCTTGGAGAAGTTCTGCAGCTCGTTTGCGATACCTAGAAGAGCGCCAGATCGTGCAACGAGAGCACAGCTTACCAGCGCAGCGATAACAGCGATGACAAGGATCCATACCGGAAGCCTGCGACGTTTTTCACGTGCTGTGCCAGTGCTCTCAGCCCCTTCTATTCTCGTCCCGCAGAAGAGACATAACTCGGCTTTGCCTCTGATCTTTCTGCCGCAATGTGGACATTCCATATCCAGTGTGTTCCTGCCCTTCACGTTTTCACGCGTCACGTCCTTAGATTTCGTGTGTGTCTGGTGGTGATAGCCATATCAGATTCGTTTACTAATCGTCCCATCTTTTGCAGTTCACGGCGGGTGCTGTGGAGCAGATGCTCCATTGTGACAGGACCATCGTCCGCAGCGGCCAGGAAGGCTGCGTTGACGATGACGTTGCGGATGTTGCCCCCGGCCAGCTTGAAGCGACGGGCCAGCAGCGCCAGGTCCAGGTCGGGCGCGCGGGGAACCCCCGGCGGGAAGAGTGTCTGCCAGATGCGCATCCGGTACTCCTCTTCGGGGAAGGGAAAGTCCACGGCAAATTGCAGGCGACGGGTGAAGGCTTCGTCCAGGTTGGCGCGCAGGTTGGTGGCCAGGATGGTCACGCCGTCGTAGGCCTCCATGCGCTGCAAAAGGTAGCTGATCTCGATGTTGGCGTAGCGATCGTGGGAATCTTTCACTTCGGAGCGCTTGCCGAAGAGGGCATCTGCTTCGTCGAAGAAAAGGATGGCGTTGCTGCTCCGCGCCTCGCTGAAGATGCGCTCCAGATTCTTTTCCGTCTCGCCAATGTATTTGCTGACGATGGTGGAGAGGTCAATTTTGAAGAGGTCCAGGTTGAGTTCATCTGCGATGACTTCGGCGGCCATGGTCTTTCCGGTGCCTGGCGGGCCGGCGAAGAGCATCGTGATGCCGTCACTGGCAGCGAGCTTCTGGCCGACCCCCCACTCCTCCAGCACCGTGGGCCGCCCGCGCACAGTGGCGACGATTTCGCGCAGGAGGGCAAGCTGGTCGTCGGGCAGGATGATGTCTTCCCAGGTGTAGCGGGGCACGATCTTGCGCGCCAGGCTGGAGAGGCGTGGGTTGGAGTGGACGCGAGCCGCTGCGAAGAGATCGGTGCTTTGAAGCGGGCTACCACGCCGGGTGGCCATGTCTCTGGCTGTAGCCACCGCGTCGCGAATTTGGCTGGCGGTCAGGATGAACTGTCCTGCCGGTTCGGTTACGTCCAGCCCCCTCCCTTGCCCCCCCCCCCGCTCCAAGGGGGTGGGACCCCGGCCTATAAAGTGACTCCACAGCGTCCTGCGCTGCGGATAGGCTGGAACAGGAAATTCTACCCAGAGTAAGATGCGATCCCGGTCAGTACCCTGCGCCTGCCACGGAGCCCGTCCGGCGGCGATGATCAGGTGAGGATAGGCACACAACTCGGCCAGCAAACCCGGTTGAGGCGCGCCATCTACCAGGCAGGCATCCCATCCTACCAGGTAGGGGATGGCTCCGATGAGACGGGCATCGCGCAGCGCCAGCTCCAGGGCGTGGCGTGGGGATTGCCCGGCTGTGGCCACGGATGCCAGGTCCACCTGGAGGAGCGGACGCGGACCTTTAGAAGGAGAAGAGCTGTGCGCCGCGACGAGCCTGGCCGCCGCCTGTTGCGCCGCTTCGTCGGGGCCGTAGAAGACAATCACGGGTTTTTGGTCAATGGCGCGCTCCAGGTCCGGCCACACCTCGACTGTCAGCAGGTGATCCTCTTCGTTCTCCTGCGGTCGCAGCAACCGGGTGTGCGGCCTCAGTTCGGCATGGGGTTGATATCCACCCAGGAGCCAGGTGACCAGGCTGGCGTCAGGTTGCAGGGCCTGGCTGAGCAGCGGCGCCATCGCTGTTTCTGACCCAGGTATCCGTTCGAGAAGGCGATATTTGAACAAGGGCGCAGTGTCGGCGAAGCGCGACAACATCTTGAGCCGCTCTGGACCGGGGCCGCATAGCAAGTCCAGCACAAGGTTGACGCTGGGATACTTGCGGGTGACGTCGTCCTGCAGATAGCCGTAGAGCCGCTCGTAGCGCAGGTCGAAAGAAGGGGCGAGGCAGACCAGAAGCACATCCAGTTCAAAGCGGTCGAGGCCAAAAGTAACTGCCAGATGTTCCAGGCGGGTAAGCTGGCCTTGCTGTCGGGCCGCCTCCGCCAGCGTTTCGGCCTGCTGGGTTGCTTCGGCCTGAGCTGCGGCAAAGGTCTGTGCTTCCTCCGGCGCAAGCACGGCCATCTGCCCCCAACTAGTACCAAAGGGGCGAGCTAACAAGCCCTCGGCCTGGTCGTCGGAGAGATAGAGGCCGCGAAAGTCATCGGATGGGTCTTGTCCCGCCAGTTGCCATCGCCGAACTTCACGGCGAATCAGGATGTCAATTCGCTTTATTTCTGCCTGTAGATGCTGGAGGCTGATATCGGTTTCGTTGACGCCGTGCACGGGGGCTCCCCTTTCACCTTACCGTGACTACTATGCAGTCCGGGTAGAACCACTTGGGTTGAACACGGGCGCCCGATGTGGTGAGTTGCTGGCCAACGGTTGCTTGCCGCTCATCCGGTCAAATTCACGTGCTAGCTCTAGGCCATCAACGTTATCCAGCAAAAGCAAACCTGCCTCCAGTTTACCACAGAAAGGCTATATGTCAAAATCACGTCCCGTAGAAGGTTTTCCTCACCTGGGGCGCAAGCTGGCGATAGCGTCCGATAATTACATTTGCCCACATCTGGGAGATAGTTCGATGAATCGTTGCAACACCTAACCCCCGAAGGATTTCCGCCGTCGTGTACCAGGGTGTCGTTGCTTGACGGAACAGGTGGGTTGTGGTATCATTGCGCCGACTGGGGGCGTAGTGTAGCGGTTAACATGCCGGCCTGTCAAGCCGGAGATCACGGGTTCAAATCCCGTCGCTCCCGTATGTGAATAATCATCTTACCCCCTGGGGCTGAGGCCCCGGCTGGCCTGCCCCGATGCTCAGAGCACCCCACCGGCAAGGTGGGGTGTTTTCCTTCCTCAGGCGACTGCGCGAATTGGAGTTGATCGAACGCCACATTCCGGCCACCATCCCGCCCGACCAGCGACGGACGACTACCTCAAAACCCGAAGGGTCTGGGAGACCCTTCGGGTTTGCGGGGAGCGAGAACGCCGCCAGACCCTTACGGCCACGGTGTTGGCAACTCTGGAAGAGGAGAGGGGCATCGCTGAAGCAGTAAGATCGACCTGGCCGGGGACGTAGGTGGGAGGCAGCGGAGTATGCAGCCAGCATCTGGCTGGCGGATTCCCTCTTACACCAGCTCTACTACCTGCCTGTGGAACGCTAGGGCGGCGCGGTGGATGGAGTCAAGGGAGAGACCTACTCACAACCTGCCGGACTATGGAGCCAGACAGGGAAAAGCATCGCAACCCCGGCAACACCTATCGGGCCCGCACCAGAATACCTACGCGACGCCAGCCTGGGCGTCGAATCGCCCAGACATGCGCCTCTGGCGACTAGAGAATATACGTTCATCGCAGCCGAGGCGGTGACTCGGCTTTCGCCGCCCTTGCGCACCTTGAGCCCGCCGCGCGTCTCATCTGGTTGATAAGGCTGTGCTGGTTACCTCTCCACTCCTATCTGAGGTGGCTCCTACCACTCCTACCCCTCAAACGCGAAGTCGGCCAAAATCCCACAACGATCCTTGTACTCGAAATGCCTTCCGTGATCAGCGAATTCCCAGAATGGAGTATGGCAGGTCTTCACGTTTGACAGAAAGGGTAGCACTTGATTCTCGAGACGTACTGGGGTACCATCTAATCCTTTTGATAGGTACTGCTCCATCTCTCCAAAAGGCATCTTAAAATGCATGGTGGTCCCATCGTCCTGAATATCTATCTTCACATACTTGACACCAAAAACCTTCTTCATTATAGCAGCGCCAATGCTATTCACAACCAGGACATCAAGGATCTCGCGCTGCTCCGGGGTAGCATTATCGCTTATGTAGATTCCTCCCTCTGATCCGAGGCTTAACAGCTCTTCAAATGTTGGGTGGGGTATGTCACCCATATACATAACCGTAATGCCAGAGAGGTCAACATCATTGACTTTTCCTTCTTGAATCCTAAAGACCATAAAGTACCTGCAGCCACCTATTCTGTCCCTGCCGAAATAGTAGGGACAAGGTCCTTCTGAGGCACACGACTCGTTGTAGATTCCCCTAACCTGCCAACCTGACTCTAATTCCACCATCGGTAGACCTCCTTTGATTATTAGAGTTTGTGCACAAATTAGATTTCGCCCCACTGGGGCCTCTAATTCGGGGCTTTTCCGGCGATGCCGCCCCACAAACCCTTACTGTGAATACTGTAATAAACTATACCACATCCATGCACTGGTGTCAAGGAATAGAGCAGCTGGTGAGAGTGCAGGAGACCCTTGACGCAGCCCGCGTCGAGCACGCTGAATTGGTCGAGGTGCTGGCCCTCTTGGACTACTTGCGCCAGGTGTTGCGGGACGCGGGACCGAAGGTGACCCAGGCATTGGTGGAAGTCATCTCGCTGCAGGCAGCCTGTCTCTACGCCGACATCATGGCGGACCACACTGCCCGACTGCGCTGGACGGAGGGCTACGAGATTGTGCTGACGGCAAGCGGCCGGGAGCGCACCTTCAAGCAGTTCTCTGGTGGTGAGCAGATGGTGGCGGCCCTGGCCATGCGCCTGGCGCTATTGCGCGAGGTCTCGGCCATTGCCATTGCCTTCTTCGACGAACTGACGGCCAACCTGGACGACCACCGGCGCGACAACCCGTGCCCGGTGGAAGTGAGCACAATGAGGAGAATGCTCGCCATCAGGCGGCCATCGAATGGGCAGGACAACTAAACGGTACGGTCCACAGGTGATCGCCAGCCTGCCTCGGGCGCGCAGGACGCTGCGGTTGGAGGACGTGGCGGCCTTCTTTGTAGAAGAGGAGTAAAGAGCACCTATCCGTCCCTGGGTGCAGCACGACCATCTCCAACCCCTCGTCGAGCGTCACGTGCAACCCTGTCTCGCCCTGGTAGACTGTTGCCCCCTTTGCCTCCAGCAACTGCAGCCAGTACTCGTATACTTCGGTCTCCACATCCACCTCGCGGAAGACCACCGTGTCCACCTGGTAGCGCTCCAACACCGGCACCAGCCCGATGTCTTTTTATGGTGAACGAATGTGAACAAAAGTATTGACATATACGACCGATTATGATATAGTGGATACGTTCTGGGTTTCAGATATGTATAATCCTGTACGATCATTGAGATGGCCCGTCTGAGGACAATGGGAGCACACGTCATCATCGCTGATGTCACAGGTTATTGGACTTTGGACAAAGTTGAAGAAACCCGTTTTCTGACGACTTTGCAGGTGGAATCCGCTCGAATGGGGTCTTTTCGGACGCAAAAAGGGACAATTCTGAGCGAGAAAACGGGTTTCTGATCACCGCTATGATTTTGTCAAGTCCAGAGGTTAGAGAAACCAGATTTTTCCGAAAAATCTGGTTTCTGGCACAGTGAAAGAGGAAAACCAATGACACTAACGACTAACGATTCACACACCTGGCGCGAGATCATCAGCCAATCCCAGACCTGGAGGGCGACTCTGAGCGAGTTCGCGGCCAACCGGCCTGCGCTGGATGACTTCCTCGCTACAGCGCGCTTCGACCAGATCCTCGTCGTGGGGTGCGGATCCACCCACTACCTGGCCCAGGCTGCTGCCGCGACTCTCACTCACCATACCAACATTCCTGCCCGCGCCTTTCCGTCTTCCGAACTGTGGCTCTTCCCGAACGCAGTTCCCACCGATCGAGCATTGCTTCTCACTGTATCTCGCTCCGGCACGACGACGGAGACGCTGCGGGCACTGGAACGGTTCAGGGATGTCGGTGAAGGGCCGGTACTGGCCGTCACCTGCTATCCTGACAGCCCCCTTGCCCAGCAATCCGATTTCACATTGGCTGCTCCCGACGCGCAGGAACAATCCGTCGCCCAGACACGCTCCTTCACCAGTATGCTCCTGCTGACTCAAGCTCTGACCGCCGGCCTGGCCCGCGACACGGAGAGGCTGAAGCGTTTGCACCGACTTCCCGACGCTCTTGAGGACCTGGCAGGCAGACTGGGAGACCTGCCCCGGCGATTGGGGACGGATCTGAACATTGAGCGCATCTTCTTCCTCGGCGGCGGCCCGCTCTACGGATTGGCCAATGAGGCAATGCTCAAGACGAAAGAAATGTCCCTTTCCCATTCCGAAGCCTATCATTCTCTGGAGTTCCGCCACGGCCCGATGTCTGTGGTAGACGGGCACACGCTGGTAGTGGGGCTTCTGTCCGACACAGGTCTGGCTGAGGAAATCCGCGTGCTGAAGGATATGAAGGCACTGGGGGCTCGCACGCTGGCGCTGGTCGAGGATGGTTCGGCGTTCACCAGTTGGCGAGCCGACCACGTCGTCGAACTGCACAGCGGCCTGGACGAGTGGGAGCGCGGGCCGCTATATCTCCCGGTGTTGCAGCGGTTGGCCTACCACCGGGCAGTGGCGAAGGGGCTGGATCCGGATCGGCCACACAACCTGACGGCGGTGGTAAAGCTATAGATATGTAACGAGGAGGAATGGGCACCGTCTACATAGGCGAGCAATCCCTTGACTGCATGTTACAGATCGTGGAAATGCGGTGGAGCGGCAGCCGGCGACGATATCCGGTGGACGGAGGTGGCTGAAAAGCCCACTACCATCCAGCACCTCGTGTGGGGATTGGAGCCCGACTGTTGGCACGGAGTGCTCGACAACGAGGCCTCTCTTGGCAAGTTTCAGGCCGATGGGGAGGGAACTCTGGCTTTCGCCCTGACCGTCGAGGCAGGAGTGACACATACCCTCGCAGTGATCCGATGAAAGTGGTGGAATTATGGCCTTGTGGCGCGGATCGTTGGTTGGTTTATTGATTGGTTTGACAGTTGGTTTGTTGGCTGGCTGTGGTAGGACGGTGGAGACGCCGGAGGAAGGAGGTGCTTTGGTGCGCATTGAGAATGAGCACGTTGTGATGGAAATAGACGGCGCGATGCACTTCCGCATCGGGCCACCGCAGGGGGAGACTACCGTGGCCGACGGATGGGCGGAGGTGGAAACTGGGAAAACGGTGGTGGACCGGTTCGCCCTGGAGACCGACACCGTCCGGCGGGCACAGGTGACGACCGACCTGGGCCAGGCGCAACGGTTCACGGTCAGTGGCGTGGCAGACCTGCCTGGCGGTGGACGGCTGCGCCGCACCCTCACGGTAGACGCCTACCCCCAATGGCCGGACGCTCTCATCCTGCAGGCCCACTACGAAAATCTCTCCGAAGCCCCAATCACTCTCGACCGCCTGGCCGACACAGCACTGCAACTGGACAGTTCTCGGACTGACACGGCTCTCAAGCCCAATGAGTTCTGGTCGTTCCAGGGAGCATCGGTGGAGTGGGGGCAAGACTTTGCCTTCCCTCTGCCGTCGTTCTTCTCCCGCGACAACTACCTGGGCCATCCCGACGGAGGCGAGGGTGGCGGCATCCCTCTGGTCTACGTCTGGAACCGGCAACTGGGGATGGCCCTGGCCCACATCGAGCCGGTGCCCCAACTGTGGTACATGCCGGTCCGGGGAGGGGCTCGCCACGGGGCGCGGGTGGCATTGGAGAACCGGGATCCAGTCGTCATTCCACCTGGGGAGCACTTCGACGGACTGCGGACTTTGCTCTCTATCCACCACGGTGACTTCTATAACCCGCTGGCGCTCTACGCCGACATCCTGGCCGCCCAGGGGCTGCGCCCGGCGGAGACGAACGTGGAGGACTATGCCCCCGCCTGGTGCTCCTGGGGCTACGGATTCGACGTGCTGCCGGAGAAAGTCCTGGGAGTTATCCCGAAACTCGAGGAATTGGGCATCACCTGGGCCACGCTGGACGACCGTTGGTTCGACACCTACGGCGATTGGAACCCCCGGACGGGCACTTTCCCCGGCGGTGAAGATGAGATGCGCGCGCTGGTGGACGCGCTGCATGAGGCGGGCCTCTACGCCCAGATCTGGTGGTACCCGCTGGCGGTGGAGGACGGGGTCGGCAGCTACGAATCCCACAAATACGTGCTCGCCGACATCGCGCGGGAGCATCCGGACTGGCTGTGCCGCAACGCCGACAGCAGCATAGCCCGCAACAACCGTGGGCTGGCAATCCTCGACCCTGCCGTGCCTGGCGTCCAGGAGTACGTTGTGGAGATGACCCGTCGCTTCATCGAGGATTGGGGCTTCGACGGTCACAAACTGGATAACATCTACCTGGTGCCACCCTGCTACGGCTCCCCCTACCACGAGCGGCCCGAGGACTCACTGGCGGCCTTAGCCGAGGTGCATCGCCTGATCCACGAGACAACCCGGGGATTGAAGCCTCACAGTGTCACCCAGATCTGCCCCTGCGGCACCCCGGTGACCTTTAGCCTGCTTCCCTACCACGACCAGGCTGTCACCACCGATCCGACCAGCAGCATGCAGGTGCGCCGCCGGATCAAGTTTTTCAAGGCGCTCCTGGGGCCGCGGGCGGCGGTCTTCGCCGACCACGTGGAGCTCTCCGACAGCGGGACGGACTTTGCCTCGGCCATCGGCGCGGGCGGGGTGCCCGGCACCAAGTTCGTCTGGCCCAAGGACGAGGCCGTGCGGGCCAGGCTGGAGGAGTGGCACGGGCTTTCTCCGGAGAAAGAGCCCATCTGGCGGCGTTGGTTCGCCCTCTACAACCAGTACCGTCTCGCCGAAGGGGAGTACCTCAACCTCTACGACATCGCCTACGACGAGCCAGAGGCCCACGTTATCCGCAAGGATAACCGGCTCTACTACGCCTTCTACACGCCAAAGGCAGACGACCATTTTGATGGCACCATCGAACTGCGCGGGCTGAAGGGGCGGGCCTATCAGCTAACCGATTACGTGAACGGGAGCGACCTGGGTACCGTAGAGGGGCCAATAGCTACACTTGAGGTTGCGTTTAAAGGTTCGTTGCTCATCGAGGCTACATCGGAGTGAGGCACTGAATACGTACATATACCTGTGGAGGCAACATGGCCATCCCATTGAAGGAAGAACGTCAGCAACTGATTCTGGAGACCATTCAGGATAGCCGGCAGGTCACTGTCTCTGAGCTAAGCCACCGCTTCGACGTCAGTGAGGTCACCATCCGGCGCGACCTGCATGACCTGGCCGCCCGGGGGGTGCTGCGTCGCGCGCATGGTGGGGCAGTCGTAGCGGTTCCTGCGCCTCCTGAGCCTCCCGTGGTCCAACGTATGGTCCAAGCCGAGAACTGTAAGGAATGCATTGGCCGTGCTGCGGCTGCCCTGGTTTCGGATGGTGACTCGGTCTTCATCGGCTCAGGCTCTACTACCGCCTACGTCGCTTGCAACCTCGTTAACCGTCAAGGCCTGACCGTGGTCACCAACGCGCTCAACATCGCCACCGAACTGGCTGTCGCCGAGGGAGTCACAGTCGTTGTCACAGGTGGCATGATGCGCGCCTCAGAACTCTCCCTGATAGGCCATATCACCGAGCAATCCCTCCGTGAGGTGCGGGTGGACAAGGTCATTATGGGCATGCAGGCCATCAGTCTGGAGGCGGGAATGACCAACGACTATCTGCCCGAGGTGATGACCGACCGTACTATCATCGAAATGGCGCCGGAGTTGATCGTGGTGGCTGATCACACTAAATTTGGCAAGGTCGCCTCCGCCTACATTGCATCGGTGGAGCGGATCACCACGCTGGTGACGGACGGGGAGATTGGCCCCCAGATGTTTGCCGGCATGGAGGAAATGGGGATCCAAATCATTATAGCCAACGCAGAGAGACAGGCGGACTAGCAGCAAAAGGCGGGTCTCCTTGAATTCATGGGCTAGCCGTGTACAACGAGCACAGCCAGGCGGAA
>CAYPOY010000097.1:0-16267 GCA_964412395.1 uncultured Anaerolineales bacterium
GCGCTGCAGCTGATCGGCTTGGCAAACGCGTGGGGCCATTCATACTGCGCCGGCGAAAGGGGGAGGTGGCCAAGGATCTGCCTGAGAAGATAGACATGGAAGAGTGGGTTGAGTTGACGGAAGAGCAACGCAAGCTATACGTGACCATCCAGAGCCGGGAAGCTGAGCCCGTCCGTCGTTCTCTGTTGCGTGGTCAGCGGATCGGCATGCCGAACATCTTGGCAATCCTTACCAAGCTGAAGCAGGTTTGCGACCATCCTGCACTGATCACGGGGCAGCCCGAGCCTGTAGAGGGCCGTTCGGAGAAACTCGATCTAGTGATAGTTCGGATAGGTGAGATTCTTGAGCAAGGCGAGCAAGTCGTCCTATTCAGTCAATTCTTGGATACATTGGATCTCTTGCAGATCGCCCTAAATCTGCGCGGGGTAAGATGGGTTCGTCTCGACGGCTCAATGTCTATGAGCTATCGCCAGGAACTCATTGACCGCTTCAATTTGCGCCAGGCACAGGTGGCACTGTGCAGTCTGCAGGCTGTAGGACACGGTGTTAATCTCACTGCGGCCAATCATGTGATACACGTGGATCGCTGGTGGAACCCCGCCGTAGAGGACCAAGCCACGGACCGCGTGCATCGCATTGGGCAAGACAAGACAGTATTCGTACATCGCATCTTAGTCGCCGATACCATTGAGGAAAAGATTGCGACCCTCCAAGAGCGCAAACGGGGGTTGTCCGACCGCGTCATGAGTGCAGCCGCGCGCAGCCAGTTGAGCTGGACGCGGGAGGAGCTCTTGGAACTCCTCAAGCCTCTTGAGTAGATGGTAAAACACAAGGGTGAGTGCCGGCTCACACCACCAAAGCGCGGAGCAAGTGGTGGTTATGTTGCTCATACAGCCCGAAACCAAATTTGGCAGAGGTGCCAACCAGCAACTTGGTATCGAGTAAATCACACTGACTAGAGAATACTATGACTATCAAGCTTCTCCTCGCTCCCGCCGGAGGCGGCAAGACCGCCTACGCCATTTCCCGTATCCGCGAACTGCGCACCTCTGCTCCCCTTGCCCCCGTCTGGGTCGTCCTGCCCAACTTTCCCCAGGTAGCTGGACTTCGCCGCCGCCTGGCCCGCGCTGGCGGAACCCTCGGTGTCGAGATCGGCACCTTCTACCGCCTCTACGCTGACATTCTGGCCCGCGCTGGCACTCTCGCCCCCCGCCTCGACGATGCCGTCCAGCACCGGCTCCTGCGGGCCATTGTGGACCGTCTCTGCGACGAGGACCGCCTGCACCATTACGCTCCCTTACGCGACAAGCCCGGCTTCATCCGCGCCCTGCGCACACTCATCCAGGAACTGAAACGCGCCCGCGTCCACCGTGACGACTTCACCGCCGCCGTCGCCGACCAGCCTCCCCGCCTGGCCGAACTGGCCGCCGTCTATGCCGCCTACCAGGACTGGCTGGTGACGAGCGGCTGGACCGACGCCGAGGGGCAGGGCTGGCTGGCCGCGCTGGCCTTAGAGCGCGACCCTGCCCTCTACGCCGGCCTGGCGCTCCTGGTCGTGGATGGTTTTGACGAGTTCAATCCCACCCAACTGGAGGTCCTGCACCTGCTGGCAGGCAGGGTCACCGAAACCCTTATCACTCTCACCGGCTACCCCGTTACCTCCCCCCTGTCGAAGAGAGGAGGGATTGAGGGGGGGCACCGCACCGCCCACCGCCGCTTCGCCCACGCCCGTGCCGCCCTCACCACCGCCCTCCCTGATCTGCACCGCGCAACACACACCGCGCCACGCGCGACACGCAACACACAACACGTAACCCTCCAACACCTGGAATCCTGCCTCTTCGAGCACTCCTCCATTTCCTTCCCCGCCAACGATACGGTAACGTTCATCGAGGCGCAGGATCGCCGCCAGGAGGTGCGCGCCGCCCTGCGCTGGCTCAAGGCCCGCATCGTTCAGGACAGAATGGCCCTCCGCCAGGTCGCCCTCCTGGCCCGTAATCTGGGGCCTTATCGCCCTTTCCTGGAGGAGACGGCGGCCGAGTTCGGGCTGCCGCTCCATGTGGCGGTCGGCAGCGACCTGGCGAGCAACCCAGCCGTTGCCGCGCTCCTCTCGCTGCTCTCGCTCTCTGTACTGGACTGGCCCCGCCGCCCGGTGATCGAGACTCTCACCGGTCCCTACTTCGACTGGTCAGCGATCTATGGAAAACCGGAGCCAGAGGCAAACTCCCCTCCCCTGCGAGGGGAGGGGCTGGGGGAGGGCTCCCTTCCCCTCGTAAGGGAGGGACCTGGGGAGGGGTCTCTCCCCGCCCGGCTGGACAGAGTCGCCCGAGCCGGACTGGTCGTCCATGGCCTGGATCAGTGGCGCGAGGCCCTCGACCGGCTGGCGGCGCCGGAGCTTGCCCTGAGCGCAGCCGAAGGGGCAGGTCCCGCTGGTGAGGAGGAAGACGTTGCTTCCTCTGACCTCCCCACCGGCGAGGAGGCCGCTGCGCTTCGCCGTGCCTTCGACCGCTTCGTCGCCCGGCTCACACCGCCACCTCAGGCTACCGTCCGCGACTACGTGGCCTGGGTGGAGAGCCTCATCGGCAGCGAACCCGAACTGGCACACCCATCCTTGTCCCCCAGGGGCGACGACTCCCTACACATCGTCGCCCGGGTGCGGGAGGCCGAGGGAGAATCTGGCGGTCGCCCCTTCGCCCGGCGGGACGTCGCCGCCCTGCAGACCCTCAAGGACGTCCTGCGCGGCCTGGTGTTGGCCGAGTCCCTCCTGAATCCCCCTCCCCCCATGGGGAAGGGGCCGGGGGTGGGGATACCCTACACCCGCTTCTTCGATGACTTGCGCGGCGTGGTGGAGGCGGCCTCCTACACCCTCCCGTCTCCTGAGGAGGACAGCATCCTGGTCGCGCCGGTGCTCCACGCCCGGGGCCTTTCCTTCCGCGCCGTTGCCCTCCTGGGCCTCTCCGAGGGGGAGTTCCCCGCCGCTGAGCGGGAGGACCCCCTGCTGCGCGAAGATGACCGGGCGCTCCTGTGGAAGCGGGGGTTGTCCCTGGAGCCCCGCCTGCGTGGCGACGAGGTCACCCTGTTCTACGAGGCCATCACCCGCGCCCGGGAGCGACTGCTGCTGTGTCGTCCCTACCTGGCCGACGACGGGCAGACGTGGGAGCCTTCCCCCTACTGGCATCATCTGAGGCGGCTGGTGGATGCTCCCCTCCCCCGGCGCGTCCGCCCGGAGGAGACTTCGCCAGACGAGGCTGCCTCGCCGCAAGAATTCGTCGCGACGATGGCCCACGCGGGCTTCTCCCCCGCCCTGAAAAAGGACGACGGCCCTGTAGACCGGGGATGGCAGGTCACTCTGGCGGGTGCGGAGGTCGTGCGGGCGCGGCTGGCCCGCCCGCCGGTTGGCCCCCACGAGGGGGACCTGAGCCCGTTGTCCTCCCTCCTGGCGGTCCGCTACGGCCCCACCCACGTCTGGTCTAGCAGCCGGTTGGAGACCTACGCCAAATGCCCCCTGCACTTTTACGTGGCCCACGTCCTGCACCTGGAACCGCGCATCCTGCCCCAGGAGGGGTTCGACCGGCTCATCCTGGGCTCCATCTACCATCGCGTCCTGGAGGAGGTCTACCGCCTGGCCCCGTCCGATCCTCTCTCCATCCTGCCGGATGTGGCACAGTCGGTCTTCGCAGACGCTCCCGACGAGTACGGCTTCCGTCCCACCGCGCTGTGGAAGCAGCAGCAGCGGGAATTCCTGACGGTGCTGGAGAAAACCGTCGTCGCGCTGGAGGAGGTCCGCGAGGGGTACGAGCCCTACGCCCAGGAACTCCCCTTCGGCCTTCACGGCGAACCACCACTGACCCTCCAGCCACCAGCCACCAGTAACGAGCAACCAGCCACTAGCCACCAGCAACGAGTATCCAGCATCCAGATTCGGGGCTACATTGACCGCGTGGATCACGCCTCCGATGGCTCCCTGCGCGTCGTGGACTACAAGGCCGGCTCTTCCCGCATCTCCGCCCGCGAACTGAAAGAAGGCACACGGCTGCAACTGCCTCTCTACGCCCTGGCGGTGCGGGACGCGCTGAGCGTGGGGCCTGTCGCTGATGGCTTCTACTGGCACATCGGCTCCGCCAGCCCCAGTTACCTGCGCCTGGAGCGGTACGAGGGCGGCGTGGAGGGGACGGCCGAGGTAGCGGTTAGTTACGTGCGGGCCTACGTCGCCGCCGTGCAGGGGGGGCAGTTTGCTCCTACCCCGCCCGAACACGGCTGCCCCGACCACTGCCCTGCCGTCGGGTTTTGCTGGCAGTACAGGCCGAGGGGGTGGTGATGGAGTCTATTCTCTCCCTTTACCAGTTCACCGACCAACAGGCTGACGCCGTACATGCCCTGGATGCGGCCGTCGTCGTCACCGCTGGCGCTGGCTCCGGCAAGACCCGCACCCTGGTCGGCCGCTACCTGGCCTTGCTGGAATCTGGCCTTCCCCTCCGCTCCATCGTCGCCATCACCTTCACCGACAAGGCTGCCCGCGAGATGCGCGCCCGCATCCGCTCCGCCATCGAGACCTGGCTTGAGCGATGCCCTGAGCCCGTCGAAGGGCGGTGCGATGTCCCGGCAGAACGAGAGCGCTGGGAGGAATCATTTGCTGCCCTGGATGGCGCCCGCATCGGTACCGTCCACTCCCTCTGCGCCGAAATCCTCCGCGGCCACCCGGCCGAGGCCCAGGTAGACCCCGACTTCGACGTCCTGGACGAGAACCAGGCCGCCCTGCTGAAGGCCCGCGCCATTGAGGCTGCCCTGGCATGGGCCGCCACAGCCCCCGAAGCGGTCCCCCTGTTCGAGCTTATGACCGAGTACCAACTGCGCCAGGCCCTTGCCATCCTGGTAGAGAAGCGTCTGGACGTCGTCGCCGCCTTCGACACGCTCGCCGATGCGCCCCTGGCCCGCTGGTCCAACGCACTGGCGGCCTGGCTACGCAAGCGGCTGGAGAATCCGGCCTGGGCTGCATCGCTGGGCGATTTGACCCACTTCCAGGCCCGCCAGCCTGACGACAAACTGGAGGCCGCCCGGCAGGCGGCCCTGGCCCGCTGGGCCGAGGCCCAGGTTGCATTGGAGGCCCGCGACTGGGATACCCTCCTCGCTGCCCTCCTGGCCCTGCGAAGCGCCATCTCCACTGGAGGGAGGAAGAAGAACTGGGATGCCGACGACCTGGCGGCGGCACGGGAGGCGATGGGGACCCTCCGCGCCCACTTCGACGCCGCCCTTGCCCCTCTCCTGAAGAAAAGGCCGATCTCCTGGACCCTGGACGAGCGATGCGCCGGTGCCCTCCTCCGCTTACGCCGCCTCTTCGGCCGTGCCCTGGCGGAGTATAGCCGCCTCAAGGACGACCGCCGCGCCCTTGACTTCGACGACCTGGAGGCAAGGGCGCTCGCCCTCCTCGCCCACGACGACGAGGTCCGCGCCCGCTGGCAATCTGAGGTTCGCGCCGTCCTGGTGGATGAGTTCCAGGACACCAACAGCCGCCAGCAGCGCATCGTCTATGCCCTCACTGGCTTCGCCAAATCCCTAATCTCCAATCTCCAGTCTCAACCCAGTGCCCTCTTCATCGTCGGTGACTCTAAGCAATCCATTTACAGATTTCGCGGTGCCGACGTGACTGTCTTCCGTCGCGTCCAATCCGACGTGGCTGCCGTGGGCGGGTGTCGCGTTCCCCTCGACCTCACCTTCCGTGCCCACGCTCCCCTGGTCGCCCTCGTCAACGGCCTCCTGGCCCCCATTCTGGGAGAGGAGGACGATCCTGAGCGGCCTTACGCTGTCCCCTTCACCCCGCTGGCCGCTCACCGGGAGGAACCCCGCTCCGGCGTCCATTCCCCTTACGTGGAACTGCACCTGGGGCTGGGGGAGAACGCCGACGAGGGCCGTATCGCCGCTGCTGCCGCCCTGGCCCGCCGTCTGCACCGGTTGCACGACGAGGAGGATGTGGACTGGGGGGAGATAGCACTCCTCTTCCGCGCTGCCACCGGCTTTCCTCCCTACGAGGACGCGCTGGAGCAGACCGGCATCCCCTTCGTCACCGTCGCCGGGCGAGGCTTCTACGACCGGCCGGAGGTGCGGGACCTACTCAACGGCCTCGCCGCCCTGGCCGACCCCACCGATGACCTGGCGCTGGCCGGCATCCTCCGTTCCCCCGCTTTCGCCCTCAGCGATGCCGCCCTCTACCTGCTGCGCTGGAGTTCCCCTTGTCGCCTTGCCCCCTTGTCTCCTTGTCCTCTCTGGAAAGCCCTCCACGGCCCTCTTGACCACCTGAACCCCGCTGATGCCGTTCGTGCCTGTCGTGCCCGGGAGGTCATCGCCGAACTTCACGGTCTGGTCGGGCGCGCCACCGTTGGAAACCTGTTGGGGCGGCTGCTGAACGCCACCCACTACCGGGCTGCCCTGTACCTGGCCGGAGGCTACCGGTCGTGCCGCAACGTGGGCAAACTGTTGGCAGATGCCCATAGAAGCGGTCTGGTCAGCGTGGGAGAATTCCTGGAATACGTCCAGTCTTTGCGCGACGTGGCCGCCCGCGAGGGAGAAGCTCCTGTCGAGGCCGAGGGGTCAGTCCAATTGATGACTATCCACAAGGCCAAGGGGCTAGAGTTCCCCGTCGTCGTCATCGCCGACGCGGCCCACGCTGGCGGTGGCCTCACCCCGCCTGTCCTCGTCTCACCCGACCTGGGCATCATGCTGGGGCTGAGGGAGGAGGAGACCCTGCCAGCCACCTACCGGCTGGTATCCCTGCGCGAAGCTGACCAGGAGGATGCCGAATCCCGGCGGCTCCTCTATGTCGCCGCTACCCGCGCCCAGGAGAAGCTCATTGTCAGCGGGCACGTCAAGGCGAAGAGAGATGGCACCCCCGAACTGCGGGGCTGGCTGGCCTGGCTGGGGGAGGTCACTGGCCTGAACCAGGCACAACTGCCCAATCCCCTTATCGCTCCACAGCCGCTCGATTTGGATTGGGAGGGGGATGGACTGACTTGTACGATTTATCCGCTGCCGGAAGACAAGGAGACAGGGGGACAAGGGGACAAGAAGATTTCTCCCCCTCACCTTGTCACCTTGTCACCTTGTCTCCCCGACCTGGTTGCGCCACTGACCTTCGACGCCTCTGCTGCCACCGACCCGAAGGTACGCGAGCGCGAGAGCGAACCGCCGCCTCGCGTCTGGCGTGTCGTGCCCGTAGCTCAGCGACCGGAAGGTCCGGCCCGGGTCGTAGGCAGCCTGGTCCATGTCGCCCTGTGCTACTGGCGCTTTCCGGACCAGCCCGGCCTGGAGGACTTCCTGCGCCCCTATGCACTGGAGGCCGGCCTGACCGACCCGGAGGAGATCCGCCACACCACCGCCGAGGCCCGTCGCCTTCTGACCCGTTTTCAGGCCCACCCCCTCTACGCCAAACTGGACCGGGCCGAGCGGTACCACGAGTTGCCCTACTCTGTCGAGGTGAACAGTACCCCCAGAAGTGGCATCGTGGATCTACTGTATCGGAACGGCGACGGCTGGACATTGGTCGAGTTCAAGACCGACAGGCTGGAGGCCGGGGCCAACCTGGAGGCCCGCATCCGGGATAAGAGGTACGACGAGCAAGTGCGGGGGTACGTCGCAGCAGTGACTCATCTCCTGGGCGAGCGCCCGCGAGCGTTGCTGGTTTTCCTGAACGTGGGCGGACAGGTGGCAGTGATCCCATTTGACACTGCGTGAGAGTATGGTAAAATTCAGTCACTGAATGTAAGATCGCGAGCAAAGGGCAACAGGAGGCTAGAAGACGGTGGGCCAGGTAAGACAGGAGGTGCTGGACGAGGTCGTCCGGCGCATCGTTGAGGTAGCACAGCCGGACAAGATTATCCTTTTCGGTTCCGCCGTCCGGGGAGAGATGGGGCCGAACAGCGACGTGGACCTGTTGGTGGTGAAATCC
Organism: uncultured Anaerolineales bacterium; assembly: GCA_964412395.1. GTDB lineage: Bacteria > Chloroflexota > Anaerolineae > B4-G1 > B4-G1 > CAYPOY01. The sequence continues at coordinate 7,940 of CAYPOY010000097.1, forward strand.
GGTGTCACACATCGTGGGCGTCTTGCGGGAGACATCTACGTGAATCTCATAGGTGTTGGCCAGGCCGTGGACGTCATCGTCGTCACCCCTGAGGACATTGAGCGGTACCGGGATGCCATTGGCCTGGTTATCGAACCCGCTCTGCGGGAAGGGAAGGTGATTTATGCCGCCTGAGTCTTTTAACCGTGTTCATGGAAGACGCTTCCCCCCGAGCGACCCCAGGGAATGGCTAAACCGGGCCAGAAGCAACCTGGCACGGGCCAGGGAGGGCATTCACATCACGGGAGTATACTTTGAAGACCTGTGCTTTGATGCCCAGCAGGCAGCGGAGAAGTCGCTTAAGGCGTTGCTGATCCATCGTGGGATACGCTTTCCCTACGTTCACGACTTGGCAGAACTTCTTGGTCTTGTGGAGCAGGCTGGGCAGGAAGTGCCGAGTAGGGTGCGGCAGGCAGCAAGATTAACTCGGTATGCAGTGGTAACCCGGTATCCTGGGCTTCTCGAGCCTGTTACCCGCGAGCAATACGAGGAGGCAGTGGCTCTGGCGGAGGAGGTTGTTCGCTGGGCTCAAGGAGTCATCGAGCGAGGAACGGGGGAATAGGACGGAAGCCAATGTCGGAAGTGGAGCGCCAACTGCGCATCCTGGAGGCCCTGGAGCGCAACCCGGACACCACGCAGGCCAACCTGGCCGCCCAATTGGGTGTGGCGGTGGGCAGTGTCAATTGGTACCTCAAGCGGCTGATCCGCAAGGGGCACATCAAGGTGACCCACCTGGAGCGCCGCAAGTTGAAGTACTTCGTCACACCCAAGGGGCTGGCCCTCAAAGCGCGGCTTACGTCGGAGTACATGGAGGTCTCTCTGCGCGTCTACCGGGAATTGCGCCAGGCGGCGCGGGAGACGCTAGCCCAGGTGCGCGAGAGCGGCTATACGGCGGTGAAGGCCGACGTTTGTGGTGAGGCAATGGAGATCTTCCGGTTGACCTGCCTGGAGGAAGGCGTGGGGGTAGGGAAGAACCCTTCTTCACCGCTGCCGGAGGTGCGGGCGGAGGGGATGCAGTTTGTGGTGGAGTGGCCGGAGTAGTAGAATGAGAAACCGGTGTGCGAGGGCAAAGGAGAATTCGCGCCGTATATACTGATCGCACTTTAGTTTTGTGAAAATGCAAGGCTGGCGATTTCTGGTAAAATGGCCGAAAATGCAGGAGGATACAATGAGCCGCAAACAGATTCGCCAGATTACTCTTACCAAAGAAGAACTCGAGGAACTGCGTAAGCGCATTCGTCGGGCCAAAGACCGCAAAACAGCCGACCGGCTGCGCGTCATTTTGTACAAAGCAGAAGGACACAAAAACCACGTCATTGCTCATCTTCTCCAAATGAGCATCAATAGCGTTAGCACCCACTTGAAACGTTATCTGAGAGGTGGCTTCGATGCCGTGTGTGCCACGAAATACCAGGGCAAACAACCCTACTTGGCACCAGAGCAACAAGAGATACTCAAGATCGAGCTCAAGACTCACATCTACAACACCGCTGAACAAGTCATTACCTGGGTCGAGAAGCAGTTTGGCGTCACTTACACTCTGCGCGGGATGCATACCCTGCTCAAACGATTAGGTTTCACCTACGAGAAGAATCGTTTGGTGCCAGGCAAGGCCGACCCTGAATCCCAACGGCAATTCGTGCGCTGGTTTGAAAAGGTACGGGCAGAACTGGGACCTGACGACCGTATTTACTTCGGTGATGCGGCACACGCCAAACATAATGCCGAAGCGGGCTATGCTTGGAGCGAATCGGGCAAGCCGCATCTCATTCCAACGAATTCAGGACGTCAACGATACAACATCCTGGGAGCGTACTGCACTCAGACCCACGAACACGTGTTCATCTTGACCGAGGACAATATCAATCAGGACAAAGTTATCGAATTACTGGAACTTTTGCGAGCGAAGCACCCCGGTGACGGCAAGATTTACTCGATCCTGGACAACGCCAGTTACAACAAGGCTCTACGTGTTCGAGCGCAAGCAGAGGAGAGCCAAATCATCATCGAGTACCAGCCGCCCTACTCTCCCAACCTGAATCTGATTGAACGACTATGGAAGTTTATGCGTCGTGAGTTCTTCAAGGACAAGTACCGCTCGACTTTCGCCAAGTTTAGGAAGCAGTTGGATGACTTCTTTGCTAACCTGGACAAGTACAGGGATGATCTCGCGACGCTGCTGACCGAGAAGTTTGAGTTGGTCCCTTCTGTTTGGCAGGCCCCGGACGTGGCCTGATTTTCACAAATCCTATTTGCGCTCAGTATAATAGACCCACGTGATTGCAGCCCATATATCTGGGAGGCCGTCGAGCGTGAAGGGGTTGACGTATGATGGCATCATACCTCCTGCTTCGGCAGCAAATTGAAAACGAAATGGGCAACGTCGAGCATGCTGTTGCTCACATAGAACGATCAATGGCCGGGGCACTACAGCACCCTGCCGACCAGGACATCTATGTGGCATCGGCTGCCCTCAACCTTCAAAACGTCTACACCGGCATCGAGCGTATCTTCCAACTCATCGCGGAACGGATTGAGCAGAGCGTGCCAGCGGGTGAACGTTGGCACACTGCCTTGTTGACCCAGATGAGCCTGGAGTTGCCTGGCCTACGGCCGGCTGTCGTTCGCACAACGACGCGGGATGACCTGGACGATTATCGCTCGTTTCGTCATCGTATTCGTCACGTGTACACCTATCACATTGACCCGGAAAAAGTGGCGGCGTTGGTAGACCGCCTTCCCGATGTGTGAGCAGCGGTGCAGGAAGATATTGCTCACTTCCTGGTTTTCTTGGACGCCGTCGCGCAGGCGGAGGTGGAGGAAGAAGAGTGAGCACGAGCATGGCCGACCGAAAAATTGACTACGCCCCTTACCTGCGCACTGCCCGTCGCCGGGCGCGGGCGGAGCGACGTGCACTGACCGAGCGGCGGCAGCGGGCGTGGGAACTGGCCCGTCAGGCTGCCCGTCTGCTGCGCGAACGCTACAATGCCCATCGCGTTGTCGTGTTCGGCTCCCTGGTTCACGAAGGCCGCTTCACGTCCCGCTCTGACGTAGACCTGGCTGTCTGGGGTATCCCCTGGCCAGATTACCTGCACGCCCTGGGGGAAGTACTGGATCTCGGTCCTGAGATCGAGATCAACCTGGTGGATGTCGCCAGTTGTCGCCCGGCCATCAAGGAGGCCATCGAGCAAGAAGGGGTTGACCTATGATTGCACGGTATCGTGTTCTGGTTGATCGCATTGGGCACGAGTTGACGTTGCTGAGTGAGAGCGTGCAGCGATGTGAAAGCGCGGTAGAGCGGGTCAGACAGAACCCTGTAGACAAGGATTTCTACGTTGCGCTGCTGCCCTCAATCTGCACAGCTTTTACAATGGCCTAGAGCGAGTGTTCGAGATGATCGCTTCGGAGGTGGACGAGGCGGTGCTGGGTGGCAATTCATGGCATCGCGAGTTGCTGACACAGATGACCATCCCGCTGACCGATGTCCGCCCGGCCGTGCTCACACGCGAAACGGCGCGCTACCTGGATGGATATCTGCGCTTTCGCCATGTGGTGCGTAGTGTTTACACTCTCTACCTGGACGCAGAAAGGGTAATGACATTGGTCGCTGACCTGCGCCCGACCTATGAACGAATGGGTGGGGAACTGGAGAGGTTCACCCATTTCCTGGAGCGCCTCAGTCGGGCCGACGAGGATGAGGGAGCATAACAAGGAGAAAACTTATGCGCACGAGGGTCATAATTCATCCCACGGCGGAAGTTTCAGAACAGGCGGAGATTGGCGAGGGAACCTATATCTGGCATCAGGCACAGGTGCGGGAGGGCGTCCTCATTGGCCACAACTGCATCCTGAGCAAAGGGGTGTACATTGATTCCGGTGTCGCCCTTGGCGATAACGTCAAGGTCCAGAACTATGTCTCCATCTACCACGGGGTTACCATTGAGGACGGGGTCTTTTGTGGCCCCCACTGCGTCTTCACCAACGACAAGCGGCCCCGCGCTATCAACGCCGACGGGTCGCTCAAGGCCGCCGACGACTGGGAGCTGGTGCCGACGTTGGTCAAGAGGGGTGCGTCCATCGGCGCCAACGCGGTCATCGTCTGTGGCGTGACCGTCGGCGAGTGGGCCATGATTGGCGCCGGGTCGGTCGTGTCGCGCGATGTGCCCGACTACGGGTTGGTGTGGGGAAATCCAGCGCGGCTGCACGGCTTCGTCTGCCCGTGCGGACACTGGCTACAAGAGGACAAAGAGACAAAGAGAGAGGGGGACGACGAGATGATAAGATTGCGGTGCCCAGGGTGTGGAGCGATGGTTGAGGTACGGAAGGCGGACTGGGAGGAGATGCAATGATACCAATCTCAAGACCACAGATCGGCGAAGCAGAGAAGGCAGCCGTCCTCGAAGTGCTGGACTCGGGGATGCTGGTGCAGGGGCCGCGGGTAGCGTGGCTGGAGGAACGATTTGCAGAGGTATGCGGGACGCGCTACGCTGTCGCTACGTCGTCGGGAACGACGGCGCTGCATATCGCGCTCCTGGCCCACGGCATCGGTCCCGGCGACGAGGTGATCACGACGCCATTCACGTTCATCGCCACGGCCAACTCCATCCTGTTTGTGGGGGCCAGGCCGGTCTTTGTGGACATTGAGGAGGATACGTTCAACATCAATCCGGCGTTGATCGAAGCGGCGGTCACTCCTCGCACCCGGGCCATCATTCCGGTGCATCTCTACGGCCATCCGTGCGATTTGGGCGCGGTGATGGACATCGCCCGGCGGCACGACCTGGTGGTGATCGAGGACGCGGCGCAGGCGATTGGAGCCACCTACAGGGGCAAAACGGTGGGAAGTTTCGGCACAGGCTGCTTCAGCCTCTACGCGACGAAGAATGTGACGACCGGCGAGGGCGGGATGATCACCACCGATGATGAAGCGCTGGCCGATCGCTGCCGGCTGTTGCGCAGCCACGGCATGCGGCGGCGCTACTACTACGAGTCCCTGGGCTACAATTTTCGCATGAGCGACCTGCACGCGGCCATCGGTCTGGCCCAGATGGGCCGGCTGGAGGAGTTCACCGCCAAACGGCGAACGAACGCGACCTATCTCTCCGTGCACATCAGCAGCGTGGTCACGCCACAGGTGCGCGAGGGGTGTGAGCACGTGTGGCATCAGTACACGGTGCGGGTGGACGGCGGGCGAGATCGGGACGCAGCGGTGCGACAGTTGAACGAGGCCGGTGTGGGGACAGGCATCTTCTACCCGGTTCCAGTCCATCAGCACGACTATATGCGCGACGTCGTGGGCGATGTAAGCCTGCCGGTGGCCGAGCGGATGGCAAAAGAGGTACTCTCGCTGCCGGTCCACCCGGGGCTGAGCCGGGCGGACCTGGAGCGGATCGTGGAGGCGGTGAACGGGCTATGCGGATGATGACGGACGATAGATGACCTCTGAACCTGGCGGATTTCCTGACCAGCGTGTTGCGTGCTTTTGTTGAGCAGCATCATCTGGGAATGGTCCTGAGCGCTCCTTTCCAGATGAAGCTGGAGCGGGGCCGGGAGCCGGACTTGCTCTTTGTAGCGAGTGAGCACCTGGAGCGGTTGAAAGAGGCTTACCTGGAAGGGCCGGCCGATCTGGTGGTGGAGATCGTATCGCCCGAGAGCGTGGGACGTGACCGGGGGGAAAAGTTCTGTGAATATGAACAGGCTGGCGTTCCTGAGTATTGGCTGATTGACCCGCTGCGGGAGCAAGCCGAGTTTTGCCAACTGGGTGCCCAGGGCCGCTACCGGATGGTGATGCCGGAGGCAGGAGAGATATATCACTCGGCAGTGGTGCCTGGCTTTTGGCTGCGTGTGGCGTGGTTGTGGCAGCCGCCGTCTATCCTGGAGACACTGCGTGAGTTGGCGCTCATTTGAAAGCCGCTTCTGTCGTTGGCATTCTGCCGCAGTTGACACTGTGTAAAAGTGTGGTAAAATTCAGTCGCTGAATTTCAGTCTCTGAACGTTGGAGGTGCCCGATGTCACAGGTAGAGCGCCAACTGCGCATCCTGGAGGCCCTGGAGCGCAACCCAAATACCACCCAGGCCAGCCTGGCCGCCCAATTGGGCGTGGCGGTGGGCAGCGTCAATTGGTACCTCAAGCGGCTGATCCGCAAGGGGCACATCAAGGTGACCCACCTGGAGCGCCGCAAGCTAAAGTACTTCGTCACACCCAGGGGGCTGGCCCTCAAAGCGCGGCTTACGTCAGAGTACATGGAGGTCTCGCTGCGCGTCTACCGGGAATTGCGCCAGGCGGCGCGGGAGACGCTGGCCCAGGTGCGCGAGAGCGGCTATACGGCAGTGAAGGCCGACGGTCGTGATGAGGCAATGGAGATCTTCCGGCTGACCTGCCTGGAGGAAGGCGTGGGGGTAGAAAAGAACCCTTCTTCCCCGCTGCCGGAGGTGCGGGCGGAGGGGACGCGGTTTGTTGTGGAGTGGTCGGTGGACAGGTAACCGAGATGACAATGGATTGCAACACACAATCCACCAGCCAGGCGTATGACCGGGACCCGGCGGCGGGTGAGGAGATGATACACGTTCATCCCTTGAAAGCTGTCTTCGATAAGGTGATGGCTCTGTTTGCTGTTGTCGTGCTTTCCCCACTGTTCGTACTGATCGCGCTGGCTATCAAGATAGATGGCTGGCTGCACTCCGAGGACCAGGGGCCTGTCTATTACAAAGAGGACCGAGTCAGCCAGGGGCGCGTCTTTAGGCTGTACAAGTTCAGAGTGATCAAGACAGCGGCGATGAAGGCGGCGAGACAGGAGAAAGGATACGATCACGTCAAACCGCTGGAAAAAGGTGGGGACAGCAAGACACGGGTGGGGTGCTGGCTCCAACGTTGGTACCTGGATGAACTCCCGCAATTGTTCAACGTTCTGAAAGGTGATATGAGCCTGGTCGGCCCCCGGCCATGGCCTGTGCCGATGTACGAGAAGGAGATTGCTCAAGGTATCTATCGCAAACGACTCCTCCGCCCGGGGCTGACGGGGCTGGTGCAGGCACACAAAGATGAAGCAGTCGCGATGGGGGGCAGCCTCGTGCTGGACGAAGCCTACATCAGGGCTTGTCGGACGCTTGGCCCCGTACGGCTGTTGTTATTCGACCTGCGCGTGATCGCTGACACCTTCAAGATTCTCGCAAAGGGGCAAGGGCTGTAGTGGCCTGCAGACTTGCGGCTTTGTCGCGCTATGCGATGCCTCATCACCTTGAAACGACATTGAAATGCAATTGAAATGCAATTGAAATGCTAACAATGCTGGTTCTGAGTTATACTATAGCATGAGCACGGCCAGGCTTTGTGCGGCTGAGCGATGGCGACTATGAGAATCGGGGCGAGAATCAGCGTGGATGATACAACCTCAATAGTCGAGCACAAGAGACATGCTCAATGCAGGGGAGAACTTGCACTTGCTGCCTCTGTGATCGCGAGAAAGCGGATTTCGGCCGCGGTCGCTGGACTGATTCTCCTGACCCTCGCGTTACTCAGGTCCTGCCCGGTGTTCCACCCCATACTGATTCCACTGCGGCTGGTGCCTGCTTTTGTCCTCTTCCTTTTCTTGCCCGGGTTTATGCTGTTGAACTGGCTATTGCCTGAGATGGTGAAAAGCTTTGTGGAAACCATACCGCTGGCGCTTGGGGTCAGCCTGGCTTTTTGGGCACCGGTGTTGTTGGTGATGCTGATGCTGGCCGTCTCACCGACGACACTATTGCTCGTCGCGCTGCTGGCTTTGCTGGTTCTATTTGTAGCCTACCTGATTTTGGCGTCCAATGTAGACGAACGTGAGATCCATCTGTCGCCCGCCGGACGCGGGTTCTGGATTGTCTGGTGTGGGATGGCACTGACCTGCGCGCTGATGATCTACATAGGAGGACGTCTGAGTGGCCATGCGGCAGGGATGCATCTGCACATCCTGCGCAGAGTGGTTGACGGGACCCGGTTGAGTCGCGGATACGTGGCGGGAGGCTCTATCACGGATTCGAGATGCTATATATTTCCGCTGTTGCATATCGTGGACGCGTTGATTTCCATGCTGGCTGGCGTTGAACCTGCCCACGCCTGGTACTATGGGCCAGCCCTTCTGGAGCCCACATCGCTGCTGACGATCTACTTGCTGGCCAAAGCGCTTTTCAAGAGCGACTTCACAGCATCCCTCTCCACACCTGCTTATCTACTGACATCATTCTATTTCCTCCACGACGGGGGGGTACGATGCTGGAATAGCACAACTGAAGCCCGATATATGAATATGCTCATCTT
>CAYPOY010000098.1:0-16157 GCA_964412395.1 uncultured Anaerolineales bacterium
GGAGCGGGGGATAAAAAGTGCGCTTGAGCCAGTTGAGGGCCGGTGAGCCTGTGGCTCTGCGGCAGAAGGAATATAGCCTCTCGGAAAGGCCACCAGGAGATATTCAATCGTTGCCTCCTTCGATTGGCTGGCCCGTCAGGAGCGGCGACTGGCTGCTCTGGGGCGTGATAGAACTGCCGCGCATGAACTGGGGGGCCGAGCGGCGCTGCCGCTTCATCAGGAGCAACGCGCTGGTGGTGGGCTGGGACGGGGGCGTGAACCCCTGCTATGCCCTCTCCCACTCCTATCCCTACTATATCTCTGGCCGCCGCAAGGAGGTGACCCGCTACACCTTCGGCAACGTCAACGAGAGCACGTTGGCTCAGATTTGGACCTCCGACGAATACGTTCGCTTCCGCGCCGAGGTGCTCCGCTTCAACTTTCCCTCCTGCGTGGACTGCGGCCTGCGCGATACCTGCGACATCGCCGAGGTTAACGACGGCTGCTGGGGCTGGTGCCCCTCCTGCGCTGACTGCCTGTGGGCGCAGGACATTGTCCGCTGTCCGTGAGGGAGACGAGAAATGAAGAAAGCATTGGTGATCCCCCTCTCCGACGAGGAACTGCTGGACCTGTGTCGCATCCTCATAGACCGGGACGACGCAGGGGCGCTGGAGTTCCTCAACCGGCACCTCAAGAAGAAGGTCAACCAGGCGCTGGAGGGGGGCTGAAAGGTGTTGATCGAGGTGCCCGGGGCGGGCACCAAGGAGGTCGGCGGCAACCTGTTCGGCCGGCGGTGAGCATATTGACGCATATGGGCGGTTCTGGCTGGTTCTCGCCAAGCCGTGGGCGGGTGCGAAGGAGTGAGGCATCTGTCTGGCAGGAGGCCTACACTCGGCGACCGGTCGAGCGGCTGATTGGAAGGGGGGACGAGCTGTGCGAGAAGTCGTGGCCGCTCTAGATGAGGCCCTTCAGCGCGACGAGCCCGTGGCCCTGGCTACGGTGGTGGAGGTGCATGGCGCTTCCCCGGCCCAGGTGGGTTTCAAGCTGCTGGTGCGGCCTGACGGCAGCGCCGTGGGCAACGCCGGCGGCGGGGCGCTGGAGCAGCGGATGCGGGAGGAAGCGGTGACTGCCTTGCGGGACGGCCGGCCTCGCCTGGTTTAGGGTGCAAACCGGAAAAGGTGGCAAGAGAGCAAAGATAAGCAAGAAGGCTGTCTTGCAAAATGCGCATTTGAGTCAGTTTTGAGCACTAAACCGCTCTAAATCGGGCTTTGGAAGCGCGAAACGTCTCCCCAGGACAACTTTCCATTGCAAGTGGGTTCGCGACACTCGAAAAAATGGAAGGAAATTCCCCGGCAATCTCGACTGGCAGAAGTGGACTCTCGTGGTATGATAGCCTCCAAAACGCGAGAGGTATCACTTATGTTGTTAACGACCACTGCAGAGCCCACCCCGGCTATCCTGAACCTGGAGCAGGCCATCGATGATTTCCGCGAAACCGTGACTCCGTTGCTTGATCCAACGCAAGAAGAGCAGTGGGACGGCGTCGAGCTGAAGGATAAAGAACGAGCCATCCTGCTGGCCGGACTGCGCTTGGTGGGACATTGTATTGCCATCCTGATCTCCACATTGGTTTTGACAGAAAGTGTGAAAGTGGCAGCCTCTCTCAGAGCCAAAGGGGTGTCAGGAATGCAGTACGTCAGCCAGGGTTTCAAAGAAGTGCCTATTACACTCATTGGTGGTATCAAAGTGCGGGTCAAGGCGGTCTACCAACTAGCGCGCAATCGCAAGAGAAAGCACGGCCGGAAGCGGAAACGCGGCAAAAGCCAGGGACAAGGGTTCTATCCCGTCTTGACTTTGTTGGGCATTGGAGAAGGCGTTAGTCCGTTGCTGCGCTGTTTGGTGACCCAAGCCGCAACTCAATCGTCCTCCTTTGAACAATCTCGCCGGATGGTGACCTGGTTGGGATTGCTTTTCAGCACGGGTCGCATCCGGCGTATCTCTGAGACCTTTTGCGCTTTGGGTTTGAAGGTACGAGATAGGAAACTGAGCCTCCACGCAACTGGTGAATTGCCAGCGGGGGAAGCGCTCGAGGGAAAAAGAGTCGTGATTACCGTCGATGGAGGTCGAATACGCATCCGCGAACCCAAAACCAGAGGCCGCAAGCGCAAGAGCGGCCGCCGGGGATATGACACGGAATGGCGAGAGCCGAAATTGTTGAGCATTTATGTCCTCGACGAGCACGGCCACAAAGTGGTGCGCACGGATGTCCCACTGGTATCGGATGGAACGCTGTTGGGCAAAGACGAGTTCCTCCGCATTCTGCAGCTCTACTTGCACGAACTGGGCATAGCTCAGGCGGAAGTCGTCGTCTTGATTGGGGACGGCGCGCCTTGGATATGGAAGAACATCCCCGATTTGTTGATCGCACTGGGCTGCCGGCCTGAGCAAATCACCCAGATCTTGGACAACTGCCATGCCTGTGAGCACGTCCATAAGTTGGCTGAAGCCCTGTTCGGCACCACGCCTCAGGCCAAGTCCTGGGCCCGAAAATGGGCCAAGAAACTCAAACGAGGCCATACTCGAATGCGGTTTGCACCCCGCCGGCCATTGCGGGCTTGATGATCGGCCCAGAGCGCTTGGCTGGTGCGCGAGGCAGTACCTTCCTGGCAACTGTAGGTGAAAAGCTCAATCGCTACTGGAAAATCAGCAGGGATTGGCTCACCGCCTTGCGCAACTTCCTACACCAACCATTCACCTACCGAGTTGTGCTTGCTTTGGGCTACTACTGAACTTGAACATCGGTTTGCGCGTTTGTGAGAATGCTACCTGTCAGCCCAGATAGTGCCCTCGCTGTGCGCCCAGTGCCCCCTCGAACCTGGTTTGTTCTTTCCTGTGACCTTGCACCAAGGCACAGCGGACGCGCATTACCTCATTTCTCGGCTGGTTGGGGAGCGGAAACCCCACCTGGACCACTGTTGGTTCTGCTCCCATCGCTCACCTTAATTCGGTATCCGGTCAGTATTGGGGTGACCCGGTGATTTTCGGTGCGGCAGAACCCGGTACTGTATGATTGCTCAGATTATACCTTCTCAGGCTCTACATGTCAAGCGAGCGTTGCCTTCAGCCAGGGATAAGCGCGCTCCACAATGCGATGCCTCCGATATGGACCTCATTGCTTACTTCGCTCCCCTGGGAAAGGTTGACCTGACATCGGCTCTATCCTGCTCATATTATCCGGCTATCTCGCTCTCTACTCGCGCGACGATCTCCTCCAACAGGTCAGGGCGAATGTAGAGGGTGGATCGCGATGGCAGGTCGCGCAGGAGAAACAACACTTCGTGGGGTGCGCGCTGCTGGCGACGGATCGCCCGCAGCAGGATACCGATGCTTCCGTGTACCCGGTAGCCCAGTCCCTTGGCTGCCAGGCGGGCTGCCGCATCGTCGGTCAGTAGGATTGCATCTGGATAGAGTGCCATCAAGGAGAGGGCTGCCTGCTCCCCCAGGTCCAGCGCCAGCGCCCGGACTAGCGCCTGGAAAGAAGCATCCTCCGAGAGGATCACCGGCACTTGCTGGATCTCCACGCCAGGGTGCTCCAGGGCGTCAGGCCGGTGATGTTCAACTTCCCGCCACACCTGCTCCGGCACGAGAACGGCCCGGAAGTCGGTCAACAGGTCCAGGCAGCCCAACTCATCGAGGTGTATCAAAGGCCCGGCATCGCAGACGACGTCGAGGGGGGATCTACTCATCGCCGTGTAGGCCCCACTCTACATCCTCGCGGATGAAACGCTCCATCAACTCGGCGCGATGGGACTCAACAAACCGACGCAAGGCATTCAACATCAGCTCGTCCAGGTCACGAAACCAACCCGCTTCAACCAACGTCTGCATTTCGGTCAGCAAGCGGACTGGCACGTGTGTCTGGATTGTCGCCGTTTGGACTTTGCTCATCAGATCCCCCTTCCGTTTCCAACCGCGGTCTCCATCCGATCAGCCAATACGACCAGAGTCATTATGCCCTGAAGCGGGGTAGATGTCAAGGTAGTCCTTATCCACCACCCAGAAGGGAGGGTTCCCGTGTGTCTTGGCCCACGCCCGGAGCATTTGGTCAACGGCTGGCATCGGCGACTTCCCTCCGCAGATTGTCCCGCACCCGCCACCGACTGACCGGCGCCCCGCCTGGTGGCCCTGTCGGATCCAGGGGGTAGTAGGCGCGGACAGGATAGACCCGCAGTGGTTCGACCACGGCAGCCGGTGCTCCGAGTGTTTCCAGCGCCCACCCCAGCCGCTTGATGACCGCCCCCACGTCGTAGCGCAGAGCGTACTCAACCAATCTCTCCATATCTAGCCGTTCCAGGTGTGCTTCGAGTGTCTCAAGGGCCGTGCCAAGGGTGCCGAGGAGCCGGGGATGGGCCACCATGTCCAGGATGGTTCGCTCCGGGTCGGTGATGGACACCCGATGCCAGGAACTCACCCACTCCCGTTGGAAGCCGAAGAAGTGGTCCTGCTTGACCCGGATAAACTCGAACTCCACCTCCAGCGCCCTCCAGACGGCGCGCCCCCGGGGCCGATGTGCCTGTCCGGCGCGCATCTCCGGGGTGACGACGGTGCGCGGTGTCGATGCCTGTACCATCGGGGGTATCTGCGTGGTCAATCCGTGGTGGGCCAGGGCCGACCAGTGGCTGATGGCCATAGGCTCGACCAGTGCGGCAGCGATGGCGTAGGGGTGCAGCTCCACGCTCAGCAGGGGGGATTGCACGGCGTACACACCTCGCTTGATGCGGGCGATCCAACCCGAGCGGGCCAGTTGGCTCAGGGTCCAGCGCAGTTGCGAGTCATTGAGGCCCAACGGTTCCGCCGGTTCCCGGGCCTGGGCGATAGTGAATATTGGCCCTACCGAGGAGACGATGCGCTCCAAAAGCGTCAGCCCCTTTGTCTGAACGTAGCTTCCTGTCTTTGCCAACTGAGAAACCCTTTCCCTGATTGTGTGTGGATTATACTACGAAAATGTGCTAGAGGCAAACTTACGTAGTACAATCGGGTAAGGGCTCTCTCCAGACCGCCTGGTGTAACACACCAGGCAACAACGCGAAGGTAAGCTGTGGGTAAGGCCTGAAACGCCAAGGTCAGTCTGTGCAGTTCCCTCCGATTATGACCGGCCTTCCCGGCCAGAACTGCCCCAGGTAGAACTGCCACACGCGGCGAGGCCGAGGTGGGGGAAGCGCAGCACGGCCGAGACGCCGATCCACCGGGTATCCACTCGTCAGCCTGATAGCCTGTACCCAATAATGAGCCACCAGGTCAAGCAGGTCCTGGCGTTCCGGCGGTAGAAGGAACACGTAGGTCAGATTGATCTGCAGCCATCTACCGAAGCGGTGCAACGCTCCAAGCAGCGTAGCCAACCACGTTTCGTTCATCATCCATTCTGGGCTGAACTCGGCACGCGTCTCGCCCGCCGGCCTCGCTTCTGCACCCAGGTCTCGACGATTTCGAGAACGCGCTCCTGATCCTCGTCAGAGAGCCGGGCCCACATTTCGTTGAGACGCCGCCAGGCGGCGGTCTCGGGCGGGTCGGGCGGCAGGATGCCGGCGCATTGCACGACTTCGACCGCAGGAACGCCCAGGGTGTCGGCTATGGCGACACAAAGCTCCGCACTCGGACGCTCCTTACGGTTCAGTGCACTGGCGATGGCAGTGTGTGATACCCCGGCCCTGCGGGCCATCTCCCTGATCGACCAGCCGCGCTCTTCCAGTTCGTTGTCGAGCCAGCTTGCCAGATCGTTTTCCATACTTTACAGTATACCACGGTTTCTCGGAATTGTCACGTTACAATTCGGCGTCGAGTCTTGACAGAACATCTGTTCTATGATATAATGGCATATACGAACACCGAATTGGCAACTGACCATAACATCGCCGAGTGGCTTCGGATCGTCTCCCAGGAATGAGGAGGTCAGCGCAAATCTTAGAGCACCCACCTGCCCTCCAAGCCACTGGCGACACCGGGAAGACGACCGAGGTGGTCAAAGGGCAATTGGTATGGGCGTCGGAAGTGTCGGGTTGGCACTCGTGTACTGTATAGCACACTTGTTCTAATAACACAAGACGAGAAGCGTGGTTTGAACACGGGAGTGGTACGATGGCGCAACGAGCGGCCCTGTTGGTAGACGGCACGCACGTCGGGATATCAGCCGGGCGGCAGGGAATGGAGCTCGACTACGGTCTCCTGCTCAAGTACGTGAAACAAGGGGGGCGGGGACGTGTGGACGGCGGCTTTGACCGGGACGTCGTCGTCGCACGGGTGTACGTGGGTCCGACGGCGAACCCCACCCGAGGACGGCGAAGGTTCCTGGACTACCTGTCCAGGCTGGGGTACGAAGCACTTGCGGGGCCTGGGATTGATTTAGGAGACGGTTTGAGAGGTGACCACACCTATCACATCACCACCTCTGGCAGCCTGATTAGCGCTACACTCAAGTAACATCCGCGAGCCTGGTTCCCGCCAGCGCGGGGTCGGTCCTGCGTCGTTCGCTCTGTCCTGGGTGTAGGTCTCCAAGAGCCCCGCCGCGCTGGAGGAGACCGTCGCCGTCACCCCGAGCTGCTTGCCTCACTCGGTGGTCTCCTATCTTCTGGTCCTGGTAGCCCTCCGGCGAAGCGCGATGTCTGCACAGGGTCTTAGTGCAAAGCTTGCACGAACTTCTGGTGCAACGTTTGCACTGAGATGAAGGCGAGCCTATCACGCTGGGGACAGGAAATAGGGCGAATGATTTGGGAATGATTTGCCTACCTTCCTGCATTGTGTTACAATCTTCTCAAAGCAAAAGAAGGCTGCCTGAGTCTATGCAGCCCAAGGCATATCCAGGGCGGGCAGACGCGCTGGCGCCCCCAATGCCTCCACAACGCCCGCCGGCGGTCAAATGTCGGCGGGCGTGTCGTTAATTGTTGGTCGCTCCGGGAGACCGGTTCTGTTTTGCTGGCATGGGCGAGTGAAGACGCTTGGAATAGCTGATATGCAAGAACAGCACTACCACGGCCACCGAAAGCGCCTGCGCAAGCGCTTTCTCCAGCAAGGGCTAGAAGGATTTCAGGACTACGAGGCGCTGGAATTGCTCCTGCTGTTCGTAGCGCGTCAGCAAGACATGAAGCCCATTGCTAAGGCCCTCATCGAGCGTTTCGGTTCCTTCAAGAATGTGCTCGATGCCTCCTCCGAGAAGTTGCAGGCTGTTGAGGGTGTCGGCCCAGCAGCGGTCACGCTGATTCATTTCGTCAAGCAAGCGGCCGCTCGTTATCTACAGCAGACAAGCCAGGCTCGTTTCTCACCTGACAGCCCTGAGGCTTTGATCGAGTATTGCATCGTCAGCATGGGTGCGGAGTCGAATGAGAAGTTCCGGGATGGTTCCCCGGTTCGTGATAGGAAGGTGAATTATTCGTGGGTCGCAATGACAATAGCTTTGCTTTCCAGGTCAAATTTATCCCCCAGATATGCCGTTTTTGGCTGAAAAGACTGTCTTTCGCCCGTATATAGGGAGTGTCTTCGGGTGGATAATGGGCCAGATGAAGACTATAACCCCACGAATATCTCGTGCCATATCACAGCGTAGGGAACCATCCCGAAGTTCCGCTATGAGCCCCACGTTACACCCTGCGATTAAGGAACACTATCACTTCTTGAACAAGGCTCAGCGGGAGGCTGTGGCCCGAACCGATGGTCCGCTACTGATTATCGCTGGGCCGGGATCGGGCAAGACACTGGTGCTGGTGGTGCGCACTCTGAACATCCTGCTGCAGGGTAAGGCGGAACCTGAGGAGATTGTGCTCTGCACGTTCACCGAGAAGGCCGCCTTCGAGTTGCGGGACCGGGTCGCCCAGGCAGCCCGTACCCTCGGCTACACGGGCGACCTCTCGCGGCTCCAGGTCGGCACCATCCACGGAATCTGCAACAATCACCTCACCCGCTTTCGTCACCACACCTGGCTGGGCGCTGGATACGAGGTGTTAGATGAACTGACACAGGCCCTTTTCCTTTTCGAGAATTTCGAGGAGATCGTCCCCCACCCCCCGTCCCCCTCTCCTGATTTCGGGAGAGGGGGTGCCGAAGGCGGGGGTGAGGGCAAATACCTGGGAAAGTGGTCCACCCGCTGGACAACTATCAGGGGATTGACGGAGTTCTTCAACAAGACAACCGAGGAGTTGGTGGACCCTGAGGCTCTAATAACCAGCAGTGACGGGTTCCTACAGCAACTTGGCGCAGCCTATCAGCGCTACGAAGAAGCCCTGCGCGAGCGGGACCGAATGGACTTCGCCCACCAACAGAAGTTATTCTACGATCTTCTGCACGATCCTGACATCGGCGAACAGGTACAGGCAGAGGTGCGCTACGTAATGGTGGACGAGTACCAGGACACGAACTACATCCAGGAGCAACTATTGCTGAGACTGGCTCACCCGCAGGACAATCTCTGCGTAGTGGGCGACGACGACCAAAGCCTGTACCGCTTCCGGGGAGCGACGGTGCGCAATATTCTCGAGTTCAGCAACCACTTCAACTCCTGCCCCCAGGTTCGCCTGACTGTGAACTACCGCTCCCACGAGCGGATCATCGCGGGCTACAACCGTTTTATGGCCGGCTGCGACTGGTCAAATCCCAACTCACCCCTTGATTTCCGCTACGCCAAGACCATCGAACCTAACAAGAATGAGGAGGATGACGACCACCCTGACTACCCCGCCGTGTTCGCCATCTGGGGCGCGGATCGAACCGATGAGGCCAATCGGATGGCAGACCTGGTGAGATTCCTCAAAGAGAGCGCAGTCATCAAGGACTACAATCAGGTGGCCATGTTGCTGCACAGCGTGCGCAGCCAGCACTCCGACCCGTTTGTCCAGGCGTTAGAACGTCACGGCATCCCGGCCTTTGCACCACGCGCCCGGACATACTTCGATAATGACGAAGTACACCTGGTGGTGGGCTGCTTCGCCGTGCTGCTGGGTTGGTATGGGAACAACCGGGGCAACCTGAGCGGTTACGCCTTGCAGGACCTGGCCGGCTACGTGGATGGTTGTCTGACCGGGCTGGCCCGTGCCGGCGTGGTGGCTGGTCATCCCCTGGCCCGGACACTGCAGCGGCGTGTTGCCGAGATCGAGGGGTTGCGGGAGGGCGAAACCCTCAATCGCCACCTGGCCGATTACCTCTACGAGTTCATCGCCCACGAGCCGTATGCAAGTATGATGGGCAACGAGAATCGTGCTCGTAATCTTGCCATCTTCAGCCAACTGCTGGCGATCTTCCAGCACTATTACCACTACACCGTGATCACCTACGCCAACCGAGGCTTTATCCGCCTGCACTTCTTCAACAGTTTCCTGCGCTTCCTGTACATGGGCGGCATCAACGAGTACGAGGACCCCGACCGCCCCTTCCCCTCCGGGCACGTCCAGGTGATGACCATCCACCAGAGCAAGGGGTTGGAGTTTCCGGTGGTGATTGTGGGCTCCCTGGCGGCTAAGATAAGTTCGTCGAAGCAGGTGGACCGGCTGCTGGGGCCGTTTTACCACCGCGAACCTTTTGAGCCGGAGAAGCGCATCACTGAATTCGACCGCATGCGGTTACACTACGTGGCCTTTTCCCGGGCTGAGAAAGCGCTGGTGCTGACGACCACCGACACGCCCAAGCCACACTTCAACCCTATCTGGCAGGGTCTGCCCCAGTGGCCTTACGTCCAGCAAGACTTGCTCGCCGCGCAGCACTTTGAACTCGAGGAACAAGTACCTCTAAAGAAGACGTTCTCCTTCACCAACCATCTCAAGGTCTACGAGACCTGTCCGCGCCAGTACCAGTTCTTCCGCGAGTACGAGTTTGCCCCCTCGCGCTCGGCAGAGATCTTCTTCGGGTCTTTGGTCCACCAGACTATAGAAGACATCCATCGCTGGGTGCTGGAGGGCCAGTCGCTGCGCCTGATCGAAAAGGCAATCCCAGGCATGTTCGATGCCAACTTTCGCAGCCTGGTCAATGCTGGCTACCGGCCCATCAGCGATGCCCAACGGCAGGTGGCCCTTGAGCAGGTGCAGAACTACTTTGAGCAGAACCAGGATCGGATGGGACAGGTGATCGAGACCGAAGTGGACGTCTCCCTGGAAAAAGAGCACTACATTCTAACTGGCTGCGTGGATCTGTTGCTGGGCGAGGATGACAAATTGGAGTTATTGGACTTCAAGTCCCAGCCCCGGCCCCAGGGTGACGACCGGCGGCTGTCGCACTACTATCAGCAGTTGCTCATCTACGCTCACATCCTGGAGCAGCGCTACGGGAAGCGCCCAGAGCGGCTGGCTTTGTACTGGACCGGCGAAGCCCGGCGCGAGGACGCGCTGATGTTCTTCCCCTACGAGCCGGAGAAAGTAGCCGAGGCCGGGGCCTACTTCGATAGCGTAGTGGCCCGGATTCTGGCCCGCGACTTTGCTGTGAAGCAGCCGCCGGAACGCAAGGTCTGCTCCGAATGTGACTTTCGGACTTATTGTCAGGGGCAGGGGACGATTGAGGGGTAGATTGATATGCCAACGATTGCGACAAGTGAGCTTCCACCGCCCAAGTCATGGGATGAGTTTGAAGACATCGTCTGGAATGTTTATACGCGTGAGTGGCATGACCATCATGCAGAACGCTACGGACGGTCAGGGCAGGCGCAACAAGGGGTTGACATCTTTGGGCAGCCGTACTGGCTCAAAGGAGGATACGCGGGCATTCAGTGCAAGCGATACGCCAAGGGCACTCTGAAGATCAACCACGTACAGAAAGAGATTGCCGAGGCTGAGGAATTCAGACCGCCGTTACGGGAGTATACAATTGCTACAACCGACCGACGTGATGCAAGACTACAGAAGGCTATACGCTTGCTCAACGAGCAACGACGGGCAGCAGGCAAGTTCAGCATATATGTAGCCTTTTGGGAAGACATTTCTGACCATTTGCTGACATCGGCTAACCGCGATTTGCTCCGTAAGCATTATCAAGAGCACTATGCCGGTCTCGTCAGCCCGCCTACTCAAGAGGAATTGGTGAAGGCTTGTCAGGCAACTACGCCACGGCTAGCGGACGAGCTCAGGCGCTCGCAGACCCTGATTCTGCGAGATGTAGAAGCGGAGTTAGAAGCCTTCTACCAATCTGGTACTCGTCTCTGTGTACTGCTTGGCCCTTCTGGCGTGGGAAAGTCTATGATCATGGCGCACCAGGCACAGTACTTGCTTCAGAACGGCTGGGCTGCACTGTTGATGCGAGGGAAGACATTCTCACTGGACTATATGTCAGAAGTTGTGACTCAGGGTGGCCTTGATTGGCCCACAGCTTTGGAGTGGCGGCATGTGTTGGTCACTCCCTGGGGAGCAGAGCTTCAAAATAATCAGCGCGGATTTATCCTGCTATTGGATGGCGTAGATAAGGCTGACTTCGAGCACATCTCGGGTGAGTTGACCAAGCTGTCTGACGCCATCCGAGATATTCCCGGTGATCGTTTGAAGATTATCGTGTCGTGCCGTGATCTGTTCTGGGAGAGGTTTGTTGTTCATCTGCCGATTGGGTCGAACATCACGTTCACCAGAGAGCACCAGCCTTCGTACATCCCGATCCAGGTCATAGGGTTCAGCGACGAGGAGCTAGATCGTGCCCTGAAAGCTATCAGTGCTGATGAGTTGCTCGTCTCAGGCCGTGCAGGAGAATGGGCCGATCCCCACATCGAATCGGTACGCGACATTCTCAAACACCCATCTGCCTTTGGCATCTACGCCAGCCTGCGCGTTGCTGGCTATGTCCCGTCTGTCCAGAATCTCACCTGGAGCAGTTTGGCAGAGCAATATCTGGAAAAAGCTTTGGAGCAATCTGCCCTTGAATGTGATATGCGTCGGGAATCTCTACGCTCGTGGCTGGTTTCCTTGGCCTGTCTGGCCAGAGTGGAGAGGCAACGGGATTTCTGCCTGCCTGATAAATTGGTGCGCAGGGAACTGCCAGAGCTAAGAATTGATGAGATTGACCCGCGACAATCACCTCATGCGGCACTTTTGGGCAACAATATTCTGGTGGAATCGTCAGGGCCTGGCCAGGCACGCATGATTGGCCTGAGCTTTGCCGATCTGGGTAGCTATCTCCTATCTCTCGATTTAGAGCGAGCATGGCAAGATTCAGCAGCGCATAAGGTACAAACTGATGATTGGATCGAAGTGTGGCTACGAGAAGCATACGAGTTCACGCCGTTGCTCAACGCGATTCTGGCCTGGATAGACCGCCTTGCTGATAACTCTGGCGATCCAACGCTTTATTCTTTTTTGCGTGCATTGGCTGAGAACAGATGGTTTCGTGCCGAAGTCGTTTTCCGCCTTATGCGGCCCACTGTCCTGATTACTTTGTTTCGCTTGATTAAAGAAGCAGAGCTTCATCACTTTTATGCCTATCGCGAGGCCGCAAGAGTCATACGGCCTGCGGCTAATACTCTGAAAGAAGTGCGCAAACGTCTACACGATCATGATTCCAGGGCGCGCCGCTTGGCTGCTGAACTGGTAGGTATTTACGGTGATACCGAATCTATTGAGAGTCTAGCTGCGCTACTTGAATATGAAGAGGAAGAGGAGGTTCGGGAGGCTACATACACGGCCTTAGGCCGTCTTGGCGAGGCGGCCGTCCCTTATTTGGTGATGGTGATCGGCGACCCGTCACAGCCTGCGCAGCGGCGACGCTACTACCTTGGTGCCCTGCGTGCAGCCGGTTTGAGGAGCGAGCAGGTATCTACAGCTTTGGGATGCTGCTTGCGTGATGCACAAACCGCCAACGACGATGAGCTACTACGTAGCGGCTTGCTGGCTGCAGCTCATCTGCGTGACGCGGCACAATTACCGTTTGCCATCACTGCTTTGTCAGGTTCGGACTGGCAAGTCGTACATGCAGGCGCAAAGATGCTCGTTGAAATACCTGATGAAAGCTCACTGCTGGCGTTAAAAGATGCACTGGCAACCTGGGTATCACGAGAGGGATATTGGAATCACACCTGGGTTGTCCGCCAATTGTTGGCTGCCCTGGTAAAGACCGGTTTGCCGGATGCACTGAGACTCACCTTGGATACGTTGCGCCAATCGCTGCAAGGTGCCACGGCGCTGGCGCCAGTGGAAGCGGTGCGGGCCTGCGATGAATTGAATTTGCCCGAAGCACGGGAACTACTTCTGGTTGACCTGGTCCGTTGGCTTAGCAAGTCACCACCGACGGGGATAGCATGGCACGGTGTTCGACGGCTGGGAGCCACCTGGCAGCCGCAACCTCTCGACGTACTGGCATCGGCAGCACACCGACTGCAAGAAGAGGGCATTGATCTGGGCCAGTGTCTGATCGACACCATGATCCAGGCAATTCAGGAAACGGACGATCACCCTTTACGGGACCATCACGCTCAGGTATCGGCCCTGCGTGTGTTGGCCAAGAGCAACCTGCCAGGCTTTGCCGCTGAGGCAAGTCGTCTCTTGGCGTATGCCTCATGGTCGCTTGATTTGGACATTTGTGATGCGCTCTGGGTCGTTGCTGATTCTCGCGCCGAGCCTGCTTTGCTGGCCAGACTGGAGCATGTCGCCGGTGAGAAAAGCCAGACTTGGTTTCAACGCAGCCGGGTCGTGCGTGCATTGGGCACATGCGGGATTCAGGACAGTGCAACGGCAGTCCTGGCTTACCTCAGGTCGGAGCCAGCCATCTCACTCTACATGCCAGAAGAATGCCTATGTCCACTGGTCAGGCGATCGGTGTTGGATTCTGCAGAACTGGTGCAGGTCGTGCGAGATGAAATGGCATCTGTGCAGGGCCGCACGGCTGCATTGATGGCCCTTGGAATAGTCGACGCCCCAAGGCACAAGGATTTATTCCAGGAGATCGCCTCTCATGCCCAAGATCCTGTACTGCGCGGCTACGCCATGTGCATGTTGGGATTTGCCGGCGATACAACTCTCGTACCCTTGGTCCGTAAGGAACTGCGAACAACGCAACATGTTTTCGTCGCGGAACAGGCAGCCGAAGCCCTGGCCCGGCTGGATGCACATGAAACGGTAACAGAGATCGAACGGGCCTTGGAACACTTCGCGTCAGAAACCCAGGCAGCGAGCTTCATTGACGCTTTAGCTTACTTCAAGGAACCCTCATCGGTACCCGTGTTGCTTGAAACATTGCAACAGAATCGCTACGTTCACGTTCAGCACGCGATCATTCAAGCGCTTGGTGCCTTCTGGCCACACCGGCAAGCTCAACAGATTGTCCTTGAGCAACTGGAAACATGGTATGGTGGCCACTTCGACGCTAGTAAGCAATGCCCAGCGATCCGCGCCTTGGCTCACGCGGCCCCAGAGCTCCTGGCGCAGCAAGCTATCCGACTCTATGATGCTGGTCGACTGGACCGCAGCGCCCGTTCTGAGTTGGCCAGACTTGTCCCTCGTATGGCAAAATCCGGCCTGAATCCAACGGCTCTGATAGCATTGCTCAAATGCTTGGCCTGTGATTCCTATCTACCAGTTCGGGAGCAGGCAGCGCAGGCGCTGGGGCAGCTTGATCCGGTTATTTGCGGCAAACTCTATGATGAGCTCAGTTGTTCGGCAGAAGCATGGGACCGAGCCTGTGCAGTCTACACACTTGGCTTCTGGGATAGCGATGTGGGCAAGATAGAGACAGCACGCTATGCGGCTGAGTTCGTTGTCCGTCATGCCGCCGATGTGGCTTATGAGGTTCGAATACGGCGTCAGGCGCTCCAGCGGTTGGTCGAGCGCTTCCAATCCGCCGACGGCACTACCCGTCTATCGGCATACCTGGCGTTGAAAGAGCAGGGTGATGAGCAGGTAGTATGGTCGCTCTATCAGTCTGTGCCAGAACACAGCCTCTCCCACACGTTTGTCAAGCAGCTTGCGAGCGACATCCAGACCCGATTGCAAAATGAGCGCCGGAAACGCGCTGAGGAAGAAGAGAAACTGTTGGCGGCACCTGGCACCGTCCGGTTTGATTGAGTATCTGCAACGAATCTTTGGTTGTCCTGTGGAGGTGGGCACCCATGCCCAAAATCGAGATCACCCGCACCGAACTTGTCTGGCCTGGCAAATGCGGCGAAAAGGGCAACCTGATCCTGCCGCGCCGTGTCAGCCGACTTCGCGGCGAGGTAGCCATCAGAGGCAAAGGTGTGTTGGGAGTGGGATTCTATAGGGAAGGCTTGCTATGAAGCGCTACTCTCCATCCGAGTTCTATTGGCACGGAACGTCATTTTCAGAGATTATGAGCCTGCTCCCGTTCGAGAGACAGAGAGCAGAAGAAGTAGATGACAGAAGCGATATCATCAAGTTCTGCAGTCCATTTGCTCTTCCGTCGTTTAGACTGCTTCTTGCTAATGGTACTCAAGTCACTGCACCAACACTAGCGGAGTCAGCAGAAGAGATCGTGGCAATGTTTCACAACTATGTGGAGACCAATCTGAGCGACTTCTGTCAGAAGTGCAAGAAGCAGTTTTTCGATAAGGAAGTGTATGCTGAAATCGGCATGGCAATGAAGTACCCTTTTGCGCTGCACATCCTTCACGGGGCCCTGTACTCTGAGAATGAACTTATGGTGGTGTGGGTGCCGACACATGATGAAGCTGTACGTGGGGATTTTGAATGCGCCTTCTTCCTATGTGCCAATTGCTACTACAAGCAGGCGTTACAAGTACTGCGCAGTGTGATTGAACTCGCAGTAGCTCACGGCTACTTCCTCTTAGATGCAGGGGCTTTCGAACGATGGGAAAAGGATCCTGACTACCGTTTGCCCCCCGTGAGGGGCCGAGGCAGCCGGGGTATGTTGCACAAGTTGCGCCAATCAGGCTGGATCAATGATCGAATCTTTGAGACAGGATATGACCTCTATGGACGCCTAAACGGGTGCGTTCACGCCACTGTGGGAAGAATGGGAGGCATAAGGGGCGTAATGGATGTAGAAAAGCTGAAGGAATTCTACACTTTCTCTAGCCACGTGGGTGACTTTGTAATCAACTTGACTTTACATCTCCTCCTCCTGAATAGTGAACCTCAGCACATAGATGACACAGATGACATTCCTTTCGAGTAATAAGTGTATGGTGGAGGTGAACACATGCCCAAAATCGAAATCACCCGCACCGAACTGGTCTGGCCCGGCAAATACGACGAAGA
>CAYPOY010000099.1:0-4606 GCA_964412395.1 uncultured Anaerolineales bacterium
AGATGCTCCCCAACGTGCTGGTGAAAGCCACGCTCGTGCCGTCAACGACGAAGTGGCCCTGGGCGTCGGTGACGGTGGCGGTCACGACCGCCGTCGAGACCCCGTCCGCGACGATGCTGCCCGGCCAGGCGGTTACCACCACCTGGTCTGGCGCTCCAGGAATGAACTGCACACTGGTATTGCCCGACGCAGCCCCGGCCGTGGCTGTGATGATCGCCGTGCCCAGGGTGGTGGAAGAAGTGAGCGTGGCGGTCACCACGCCGCTCGTCGTAGTGCCGGTCGGTGGGGCTATGCCGCCCAGCGTGCTGGTGAAAGCCACGCTCGTGCCGTCAACGACGCAATGGCCCTGGGCGTCGGTGACGGTGGCGGTCACGACCGCCGTCGAGACCCCGTCCGCGACGATGCTGCCCGGCCAGGCGGTTACCACCACCTGGTCTGGCGCTCCAGGAATGAACTGCACACTGGTATTGCCCGACGCAGCCCCGGCCGTGGCTGTGATGATCGCCGTGCCCAGGGTGGTGGAAGAAGTGAGCGTGGCGGTCACCACGCCGCTCGTCGTAGTGCCGGTCGGTGGGGCGATGCTGCCCAGCGTCGTGGTAAAGCTCACCACTGTGCCATCATCCACCGGATGGTCCCGGGCGTTGACCACTGTAGCCGTGACGACCGCGGTACTGCTGCCGTCGGCTGTAATTGCGGATGACGAAGCCACCAGAGTAACAGTGACTGGCGACCCAGCCAAGATCGACACTGGCCCGGCAGTTATCGGATCCGTATCTTCTATTGACACCGAGGACATAGTGGTATGGTCCTTGACCAACGAAGCGGCGTCGGAGTCAAAGATCACCTGGAAGGCCGAGGGTTCATGCACGCTGGCGTCGGACTGGAGCGTGGCAACGACAAAGTAGGTGACTTGCTGGGTGATGGACAGCATCGGCGGGTCACTGACGGGGAAGGTGAGGGTCAGCAAGCCACCGCTGCCTAGCGACAGATTGGTGACGCTGACAATCAGGGTGTCAGTAGGAACACCCTGCCAGACGTCATCACCGTCGTCACGGTAGACGCGGACATCCTCAAACAGGTCCGCTGCCTGGGCGCTGGTCAGCGGCGCGCCAGCGCCGTCGGCCAGGGTCAATCGCCACCAGCCCAACTCCACGTCGTGATCCACCCACTTACCGTTGTGGGCGACGACGACGCGCATGAGGTCATCCTGGGTGTCCTCGATCATCTCAGCCGGAGCTGTGTCGGACGGGTGCTCACTCACCGCACCGCCTCGGTTTCGCCAGACATAGATGGCTGCTTCTCCAGGAGTAGAGGTGTGAATGGCGGCGGCCAAATCAAGATCGCCGTCGCTGTCAAAGTCGGCGGTGACGACTCCTTCAGCCCTCCTATTGACGGTTATGCCAATATTGTGGCGGATCCAGTGTGTATCGGTGGGGAAAGCGCTGGGGACCCCACTGTTCTCCCAATAGACCACTTTGACAGGCCAGCTGCTCTGCTCGAAGCCGCTGACGAGGTCAATCAAACCGTCCTGGTTGATGTCGGCTGCTGTGAGTGATTCAACATCCCCAGTGAGCCAGGGCCAGGGTTCTGAAGGCCAATGGGGACCCAGGCCAGTAACCGAAAAATCCCACAGGTCACCGTCAAAGGGAGTGCCGTCGTTTTCCCAAACCTTCACCTGATAATCGGCCTCCAAGTGATCGCCGCTGGCGATGTCCAGGTCACCGTCATTGTCCAGGTCGGCCAGGACGACGGCGAGGGTGGATGCACCATAGTAGCCATGGTAGCCTACATAGCGCAAGGTGTAGGTTTCCGGATCGCGCCCGACGTTGAAGCCAGGCCAGTTGTCGTCAAAGGGAGTGCCATCGTTGCGGAAGGCGCGCAACTCATAAACGTTGGGCCACGTGGAGGTCATGGGGTCGGTGATGGTACCGACCGCCGGTGCGTGGTTGGTGCCGGCCACCAGGTCGAGTCGTCCATCATGATCCAGGTCGCCCAGGGCGACGGCGTTGACCGCGTCGAGGGTGACAGAGATGGTAGATGTGCTCCAGGTGGTGCTCGAAAAGGGATCGCCGTTGTTACGCCAGGCATAGAGGGCGAAGTCGGTGCTCCGGGTAATTATATCGGTGCCAGCGCCGACGACGATGTCCACGACGCCGTCCCCGTCCAGGTCCCCCGTCGCCAGAGCCAGGGCCCATGTGTCGGTGAAATCACCGTGGGGGACGACGCCAATGTCGGTGCCGGCCCAGCCTGCGTCAAAGGGGGTGCCATCGTTGCGCCAGACCCACAGTGGCCTGCTGGGACCAGAGGAGTGACCGGTGACCAGGTCGAGATAGCCATCGCCATCGAGATCAGCCAGCGCCAGTGAGCCGATCTGGAAGTCGCTGGACCACGAGATATAGGGCCAGCCAGAGGCAAAGGGAGTGCCGCTGTTGCGCCACAGACGGATCTCGCATTCATCCCTGACAGAGACGAGGTCGGGGCGACCATCGCGGTCCAGGTCGCCAACAGCCAGGGCTTCGATGAGGTATTGTTGGCCTACCGCAGTTTCGTTTCCAAACGGCGCGTTGCGGTGGACGAGGACGTTGGGCCAATGCAGCAGCGCACCCGAATCGCCGGAGACGATGTCAATGTCACCGTCATGGTCAAAGTCGGCCGCAGCCAGGTCATGGAGCACCCGCCCAGGAGCGCCGGCGGTGTGCGAAAGCCAGTCGCCCGCAAAGGGCGCGCCGTGGCTGTGCCAGATGACCAGAGACGGGGACACCCCTCCGGTCCCACGGATCAGCTCGGGATAGCCGTCATAGTCCACGTCGGCGGCCTGCAATGTCTCCACCGGACCGGTCGCGATCTCGACGGCAACGGCAGCCTCCCACCTGGTGGAGAAGGGCTGGGTGACAGTCAGTGGGTTGCGCCAGATCAGTACCGACCCGTCGGCGACGCCGACGGCCACGTCGGGAGCATCGTCGCGGTCGAGATCGGACGCGGCCAGCGATAGGCCATCGGCGCTCAGGTCCCCTAGTGTGTGCGTGGTGGACCAGACAGAGGCAAAGGGAGTGGCGGGATTTCGCCAGACGCGGACCCGGGCCGTGTCCCCGATCGAGGCAGAGACGATGTCGAGGTAACCGTCGCGGTCAACGTCGACCAGAACGACCCGGCTGATCCCGCCGTCGCCGGTCCAGAATTCGGCCGGGGAAGGCCAGGCAGTGGTAAAGTCCTGCGTGTCGGTCAGGGGATTGTGCCACAGGCGAATCCGTCCATCACCGCCAGCCGAGACCAGGTCGGACGCGCCGTCGCCGTCAAGGTCTCCGGCAACGATGGTCGTCAGTGAGATCTGGGCAGTGCTAGTGAGGGTCTGGCTTTGCGACCAGGAAGCGACAAAGGGGGAAGTGGAGGTAGGGTTACGCAAGAGCCGTAGTTCGCCGACGCCCGAGGCATTGGCGGTAGCCACAGCCAGATCCACGAGACCATCGCGGTCAAAATCGGCCGCGGCCAGGTCGGCGACGGGCTCGTTCATACTCACGACGGTGGCCGACGACGGCCAGGAAACGGTCGCCGTGGTGCTCTCGTTGGCCACGATGCGCACATCGTCGCCGTCGTTAAAGGCCAGGTCAACCTGGCCGTCGTTGTCCAGGTCAGCAGCGATGACGGCCATCACCGCGTCGCTGGCTGTGAGGATGGGTACGGCCCCCGCGGTGGAAACGGGGTCGCCCGCGATGGGTGCCGTCGCCATGACCTGCCGCCCGGCGGCTAGAAACAGCCACAGGAGAATCAGGATCATCGCCGCCAGCCCGATAGACAGGCTGACTCTCAATGCTCTTTCCAAATCGTTGATCTTCACGTCACTGGTCTCCTCATTAGTCTCCTGTGATGGGCGAAGGTCTCCCGACCGAGCCCTCTAACGCCGATGCTATGATAGCACATGATACTCCATGGCTAAAGCCTCCACTCCAAATTCACTCAACCCAGGTGCGCTCAGTATAGCACATGATACTCTATGATTGTCTAGGTAACGTTAAAAAATTATCAAAGAACTATTCAAATCCTGGGTTACCCCAGAACTGTGATGGGCGAAGGTCTCCCGACCGAGCCCTCCAGAACAACTGGCAAATAGATCTTGAAGGGATAGTCTACGATCAATTCGACGTCTTCAGCGACAACTTGTATTGGTGCCGTGCCGACTTCTACCGTACCGATAACTTGAAACCAGTGATCACCAAACAGCACGGTGTCGGATAGGGATAGGGCCAGTATCGAAGAGTGGCCCGGCGTGACAGGGTTGACAGTCCAGACCGCGTCTACGCCCGCAGGTAGTCCAACAACCGTCAGACTCACCGGTTGACTGAATCCGTTTACCCCAGTGACAAACGCAGTGTAAGAGACAACCTGGTTGGGCCTTGCGACGCGGATTGTAGGAGAGATGCTCAAGGTGAAACTGGGCATCGCCGAGGCCACAATCAGGGTCAAATCTGCTGTATCGCTAAGCACTCCGGCGTTGCCGGTAACCGTCATCGCGTAGGTTCCAGCCACGGTGGACGCCGTGGTGGTGATGCACAGTTGGCTGGTGCCTGGCGGGGTGACCGGGTTGGAGTCGAAGGAAACCATCGCCTCC
>CAYPOY010000099.1:4706-15993 GCA_964412395.1 uncultured Anaerolineales bacterium
GTAACCGTCATCGCGTAGGTCCCAGCCACGGTAGACGCTGTGGTGGTGATGTACAATTGGCTGGTGCCTGGCGGGGTGACCGGGTTGGGGTCAAAAGCAGACACCGTCTCCGCTGGCGTTCCTTGCGAGGTGAGAGTCACTGGAGAAGTGACACCCGCGCTGGCGGTCAGCGAGAGCGTGTACGCCGCCGTCTCGTCAGGGTAGACGCTGGCAACATCAGGATCAGCGGCCACAGAAATCCAATCGGACGAGCCCCCCCAGCACTGGCCATACTTCCAGCAGTTGTAATAAGCGTTGAGCAGAGGGATGAACTCACCAGTGGCTTTCTGGTTGCCGGCCGGACTGGGATGATCATCCCCGGTGGGGTACTCGAGCACGTTGGGACTGGGATCGTCATCCCCGTCCGTGATGTGCTCAATGGTAATAGGTGTCGTGGCCGTGACCATACGATGGTGGTTCCCCGTGCTCCAGCCGTAATCGTTGGTATTGGCATCACCGCCGTTGGTGGTCAGAACGTTGTAAAAGTCAAAGACTGCCACGTTGTGGTAGGGGTAATCGTCCAGCCAATCGTTGACCAACCAGTTGTTAAGGGCGCGCGCATTGTCCGCGTAGGTCTCATCCTGCCGGGGAGGGGCTGTGATCACCACGAACAGTTTGTCCGGTCGCGTGCCAAAGTACTCCAGGATGTCGTTGTAGATTCCTTTGGCATTGCCAACGGTGTGATGGGGAGAATCGAACGGTTGACCGCGCAGAGGGTTCTCACCAATCGTCGGAGGATCGTCCGGATTCCCCTTCAGGTCGGAGTTGGGGTAGCAGGACTTGAACATGACAACCTCGTTCTCACCGCCGGGGTCGGCCATCGGACGAGTGTAGTCGGCGTGCTTGTTGACCGTAGTGTACAGCGCGCTCAGATATGTGCTACTCACCGGGCCGCGAAACCAGTCCCACCAGTGCCCGATGTCCGTATATGAACCGATGCTATCCGGCCCCCAGCCGTAGTAGGTGTCACTGACGTAGTAGTTGTTGTCTCCCAGTGCAACGCCCAGGTCACCATTGCCGTCGCTGAGCCAGTTATCTCCACACGAATGGTGGATGAAAACCAATTTCACCACCTCGCTGGGCGGGTTAGGATTAAGGCCGTTCGTCGCGCCGGGTAACGCGGGTGCGGCAGGCTGCACGTCGGTTGTGCCCCCAGTGTCCAGCGTAGTGGCCATTGCCAGCGCTGGCTCAGATGACGCGACGACGATAAAAACGATCCCCAGCAACGACCAGCCCAGTACCGCACCAGCCAGGCATCTCAACAGCCCCCGATAGATTTTCATCTTTCGCCTCCCACAGGTAGGATTGAAACCCAGTCGAAAATGGCTATTGGTACCATAACCATGATCCGTAGAACTGCTCAAAGTCGTCTACGAATGCGGACTTGTCGTAGATCGCTCCACCATGGAACAGAAAAACGTACTCGCCTGGCGTGTAGTCCTCCTCTTCCTCTTCCCTGGAAACAAGCCAGGCTTGAAGCTCCGGATCGTTGCTCCGATATACCTGGAGACCTGGATCATCGTATACCATCCGCATCGCCCCGCCGATGCCCCCCCCTAGAAATACAAAAGCCTGTCCGCAGCGCCCAGGCAATCCGACGAAAAACATCCGGCTGCACGGCGGTATCCTGGGATGCATTTCCACCACCTGTTCGATGATGTCTTCCGCTATCTCGCCAGCTTGACGCCATTCGTCAATACGCACTTGCGCCAGGATTGCAGAAGATGCCAGGTAGAGGATCAAAATGAACAGTCCCACCGCTCTGCTCTGCACTATCCATTGCTTCTTCAGCCAGTGGTACGACCGAACAGACAACTGTGCCACGAGCAACGAGAACCCAACCGCTGAAAG
Organism: uncultured Anaerolineales bacterium; assembly: GCA_964412395.1. Lineage (GTDB taxonomy): Bacteria > Chloroflexota > Anaerolineae > B4-G1 > B4-G1 > CAYPOY01. The sequence goes on from CAYPOY010000099.1 coordinate 6,597, forward strand.
GTAAAAGTAGCGGTCCGCATTGCCAAAGGGCACAAAGAAAACAAACGGCAACAACGCACCCCCCATCCATAATAAGCAAAAGCGCTCAATCGCTCCACCAAATATAAACAATGCAGACAAGCTTCCAACGACAACCAGGGACAAGATGACCGTCACAACTCCCACGTCCAGACTTCTCAACGGAACCTGCGGAAGGACAAGATAAACCAGGTAAGCGACAAACTCCTTGGTTTGATTCAGGCCGATTCCCCTGGATTGATAAGTCTCGTACCCCACACGGGAACCCAGCCCCGTCACCTGCAATTTGTCGGCAGGGTGTCCCCCGAAAGAGAGACCTACAAAGAATATCAGCAGCAAGAGAAAGGGAATATACTTTATGTACATTCGGGGGCAACACAAGGTCTTCAGCGTTGTGCGCCACGCCCCCCTTTCTAGCACAAGCTCAGTCAACAACATTAGAGGAAATAGAACCACGCCCATTTCATAGCTCGTTAGCGCTCCGACAGCACACATCCAGGCTAGCAAACAGCACTTGAAACGTCTCGTGCGCAGATAGGCAACAAACAATAGGAGGGCCAATAGGACAAAGGCCGTACAATAGACGGTCTGACTTGCGGCCATAAACAGCACTGCCTCATGGTGACGAGGGTAGACGGCAAAGACCAGGCCGGCGATCGCTCCGACTGCAAGGCTCTTGCTCAGTGACCTGCCCAGAAACACAACAGCTATCGAACACACAATGTGCGCAACCAGGCTGATAGCGTGATATCCGACGGGCCAGGCTCCCCAGAGGCGGAAGGCACACCAACTCACTAGAGGCGCAAACGGCTTGAACCTGGCGAACATCAGAACCTGCTGGTCAAAGCGACGCAGTCCCAGAGACGAAGCGAGCAAGGCATCCAGACTCAAAGATGAAGGAAACAACCAGTCAAAGTCCTCGGCTACGAACGGAGCCAACAGGCCTCGAAAGAAAACCAGGCCGGCAACTCCCGCCACCAGGATAACAGCCCATCTTACCTGTCGCCACTCTGACAGATGTCTGGACGCCATACGATCACCATCCAATCGTGAATGGCACGCTAATTCCCCCTGACCCCAAAAGAACGTCTTCCATAGTGAAAAGCCTGGTCCCCCATCAACACAAAGTATTCCAGAGCCCCTCCATGTTTCAGGGACAGTTTGTGCACAGATGTGGGACTCTCACAGAAAGCCATCAAATCTGGATCAAAGATCACTATCGCCGCCTGCCCCTGACCGTCAAGCTGTAATCCCAACCTGGTCGGCGTAGCGACAACTTCCTGGGAATTACCTCTTGGATTCCCCCCACCTTCCTCCCACTTACTTCCCACATTGAAAGGCAATCTCATATATTCCGGCAGGTAATACTCCACGTGATGCCAATTGTCAGCCAAGATGGCCGTAGACTCCGGGGCAAAATTCTTCTCGATGACCCTGAAGCGATCCTGGTAGTAGCGATCGGAGTTGACCAACGTGGCGCGAGTGAGCAGGCGCTGGGTGCCAGGCCCCAAAGGATATTCAGGTACCAGGCAAAAGATGCCGGCGTTCAAAGCCACCAAGACAGCCGTCGCCGCAATGAGCCAACGGAGTTGAGTGGTCAATAACCGCGTCAATCCAACTGCGCTAATCAGCAGCAGGGCGGGCAGAAAAACAAAGATCAGTCCCTGCTGGCCCATGTGAATAATGGTGTAAAAGACCGAAGAAGGAGCAATCCATAAGAGTAAAAAGATCGGTCTCTCCCAGCGCTTCGGCCATTCACGCCGCCTCAGCCGGCCGGCTGCACCGGCCGCATGAATCACTCCCGGCGCTAGCGCTACGCTCCAACCATACAACGTATACATAGTCAACTTGCGTACATTGCGTCTAACCCCTTGCCATCCTGCTCCCGCAAGAACCGAAGTCGTGCTTTGGAAGCGGTGGGCGAACGCGCCCATGACACGCATATAGTTCGACAAGCCGTCACTCAGAGCCATTAAGGGGACGAACCAAGCCAGGCACATCACCGCTCCTAACGCCCCGGCGGCCAGGAAACGCTTCCACCCCACCCCACGCAGGGCGAAAAGGAGCAACGGAGACAGAAAGATAATTGTCTGCTGGCGCGCCCCTCCGGCGACAGCCATGATTGCGACGGCAGGGTAAAGGTAGCAATGATCACCCTGCATCACCTCGTACAACCACCACACACTCACGATCACCAGCAGGGCATCGAGGGTATGAGGGAGAGCAATCTCTCCGTAGAACCAAAACAAGGGAGACGTAGCCAGAAATAGTGCAGCAATCAGCCCAATCCCACGATCGAACATTGACCGACCCAGGTGAAAGAGCGCCACTACAGCTAAAGCACTGGCGGCGATACTGATCCACACCATTGTCCTCTGAGCATCGCCGAACAGCAAATCCGCCAGACGGCAGAGCCAGACATACACGATGTAACCTGGCGGCTGCGGTTGCTCTTTGGCCACGCTGAACTCACGCATGGCGTAGGCAAAATTTACCGAGTCCCAATGATAGAGAATCTGTGTGCGAAAGGGAATTCGGCTGAGAAGCGTGAACGCAAAGAGGCCAGCAGACATCCAGGCATCCTGCCGGCAGTCGGACTTGTGCTTCGTCTTCGTCATGGAGTATCTCCTGAGCCAACGACCCGCGGCAACCTATCGTCTTCGACATGATAGACGTCAACATATGGCGCAGAGAAAGCCAATGTCAGCCACGGCGCGGTCGCGGGATTATAATCGCCCAACTCGCGCTCCATCGGGCCATGGAGAACATAATCCACGCCAAAGGTACGCAAAGCCTCTGCTCGTTCCGTGTCCGGCGTGGCGGCGTCGAAGAAGCGCGCCACACGATTGTCCTTGTCATAAAAGTTCACCGTCTGCGCCCAATGGGCCAGAAAGGCCGTGTTGCCGCTGACGGCCGGCACGTACTGTCCCACGGCGAGCGAGCAAAGCACTACATCATCGGGTGAGGTGTTCTCCCGCAGCCAACGCAGGGCCGCCACATCGTCCTGGTGCAGATAGTAAGGGCAATCATGCCGGGCCAGATCCACGAAGCGCCAGGCCCACAGATACACGTTGGTTGGCAGAACAGCAAGCACAAGAGCTGCCACGACTAACTGGCGAATTGCGAATTGCGAATTGCGAATTGCGAGTTTACGCTGGGCGATGGCTGGTGCAATGAAATCGCACAGCCCTTTCGTGGCCAAAACCATCATCGGAATCTGCCAGCTATTGAGCATGTGAATCTGAAAATCGGTAGGGATGTAATTGAGGGCGGTGCCGGCCAGAAACCACCCCATCACGAACAAGTTCTCTTCGCTCCACTGCTTTCTCCAGGCCAATCCTACCCACATCGCCACGGCCAGGATCAGCGGGAATCCAAAGAGGATGACCAGGTGCGCAGGCGTTGGGGTATAGACGTCGGCGTTGGCAAACTGAGCCAGCACCTCCTCCCAGAGGGGATCAACCGTCGTCAGGATCACCGAGTATATGGCACCTGAGCACGAAAGGGCACAGACGATCACCCCACCCCAGAAAAGCCGCCAGGGAAACACGCGCTGCTTCAACCAGATAAGGAGCCCGAAGGTGCCTGTGATGCCGTAGATGAGCAGCAAGTCGTAGGCATGCATCCAGCCTAGCAGTAGTGCCAGCACACCGGCGATGATCATGCGCTTTATCCGCCCTTCTTTCCACCCCCGCCAGATAAACTCGAGGGTCAGGGCAATAAACGTCACGGCAAAGGCAAAATGCGGATAACCCAGGATGCACAGGAATGAGTTTCCCTCGGCAATATACACGTCGAGCGGGAAAAGCAACTCGCCTCTGGTCAGTGTGTACTTGAGGAAAACCAGTACCCACCCCAGTCCAGAGCTAAACGTAACCAGCGAGAAAGCCGTTCGTCGCTGGCGCACCCCCTCCACACTATTGGGCAGGAATTGGGCAATCAAGCGATAGACTGACCACAAGAACGAACCTCCGGCAACCCAGCGAAAAGCCTGGTACACCGGCGCATAGCCCAACCCGGTCCACCTGGAGACCTGGGCCAATGCCCACCAGAGCAGGTTAAAGAAAATTGGCTCGTTAGGTTCAGGCGTCAATTTATTAGTGATTAACAGCGAACTCTGAAACCCGCGCCACCAGGAGAGGTACTGACCGTGATCGGGCACATCCAACATCAACCCCATGAATTGCTTATCTGGCGGGCAGGACAGGTAGCCATAGAGATAAGGCAGGCTGGTGAGCGCGAGGATAGTCACGATAATCGCCCACACAAAGCGCCACTCCTGGTAAGAGATCAGTTTACGTTCTCCTGGTAATGCGGAAGCCATCACACACTCCTAATCCCTGCCATAGGAACCAGCTCCCGGTGAGAAAGAAACCAAAGGGCTGCGAGCAGTACCGTGACACCCACCAGCAGGGGCAGCAGGCTGATTACGCCGGGCAAATGCAAAAACATGCCCAAGTTGCGGGCGATATTCCCCATCTGCCAGTTGGGCCAGGCGTATTCCACCAGGGGGTTGCGCAGGGTATCTGGTGGAAAGGCCTGCTCGGCTAGCGTCAGCCCCCAGGTGGCGATCAGCGACCAGGCAAACAGGACTATGCTCAATACTCTCACCCACACCCGGTTTTGCCACTCGCGGAAGACAAAGAGTATTGGCAATGCCATAAAGGGTAACATCGGCAGCAAGTAGCGCGGGCCAACGGCGAACCCGCCCCACCACATAACGGACGATGAGTTGAATAAGAACATAGCCAACACGCTGGCCAGGGCGATCCAGAATTCGGGCCGATGCTCGCCAGAACGACACCAGAGGACAAATCCCGGCACAGCCAGCAACAGCAGTGGCGAAAGTACAAACAGCCCTCGAAACGGGCTAAAGGTAATGCCCCAGATGGCCCCCCAGTGAGGCTGCGTCAGGCTCATAAAACCGGTGTGATGCTGCTCAGTCCAAAGTTCCGAATGGCCATAACCCAGCTCTAACGGCGAGCCAAAGACGGCAGTGTTATAGGCCATCCACCCGGCCGCAACCAATGCGCCGGTGAGGATCACCCAAGCGATGCGCCTCCGATCGCTCAGGAGATAGAAAGTGTACAGGAACAGGATGCCTACGATGAGAATCGAGGGGTACTCGGTGACGACGCTGTAGCCCAATAAAAGCCCGACGGCCAATAGTGAGCGGGTAGACAATGACTTCGTCCCCATAGTCTCCATAAATACCAGATAGAACGCGATGAACAGGCACGCCGCGCTGAGTTGGTGCCCGTAGAACGCTCCGGCGTAGGCAAAGGCCGGTGTAAGCAAACCGTATCCCAAAACCACCCCAACGCGGGGCCAGGGCCGGGCGGTGAACCGTGCCAGCAGGCGGTACATCAGCACACCCATCAGGGCCGTGGGCAGCGCCGAGGCCATGAACGCCAGCGCGACCTGGGCGATGGCGAAGCACACCTTGTGCTCCAGCAAGCCAGTGCCCCCCTCGCGCAGCGTGGCCTTGAGTGCTTCGTTGTCCACCAACCAGTCCATCACGCCATCCATGATAGGCAGGTTGAGGAACCCCTTCAACACCGCATACACCGGGATGCCCAGGAAAGCAACGCCAGGGGCCTTGTCGCTGTAATAATGCTCCCCGACCTTGGCATAGTCCACAGTATTCTCAACATAATCATCAATCTGAAAAGTGCCATCGTCCACTACAGCGACGACCATGTCCAGCCGCGAGTTCTGGTTGGGATCGGCCCAGCGGGGCAGGACATAAGTATAACAAACCAACAACAGCAAAAAAAGGACAATCTCACTGAGTCTTTCCCGACCAAGTCGGCACACGCTTAACGCTTGTTCGTCTTTCATGCGGTATCTCTTCAATACACCATCTAATCAGAACAACATCTTTTCAAATCACAACAACCAACGCAATTAGGAAACAGTCCATTACGTCTTATCGCTTGACGAAAGGCGCGGAACCGAGCATTATTCCATACCCTGGCAAGCCCTTCAGTTCGCAGGCTCCCAATGTAGTAGTTTAAACAAGGAAACACATCACCATAAGCCGAAATGTTGAGCGTTGCCCATGGCGTCTGGCACCAGTAGTCTCTGGGATTGATGCGATTATCATAATGCATAACATACTCGTCTGGAGAGAGGTCCGGGATAAACCGTATGACCGGCTTCTTCTCTCGTGGTTGGACCAATATCGCCAACTCTCGCTTCAGAGCATCCAGGTCGAAATCCTCAATAGGTTCCGGCCTGGCGGTATATAAGGATAAATTATCGTTTGGCGTCAAACCACTCAGGTAGATTGAATTGTTCATCATCTGAAAGGTGCAAAAGTCAGCCTGTACCTCTTCAGCGATGGCGACAATCTCTTGTAAATGGGCTACGTTCGAGTGAGAGATAGTTGTCTTCACGTTGAGCAATGGCCACTTGCTCCTTCTCTCTGCTCGAAAACGCTGGAGGTCTTTCATTGCCTGCAGTACCCGCTCAAAAGTGCCAGGTACGCCTCTAATTGCATCATGTAGCTCCTTGTCCCCATCTAACGAAACGCCTACTGACATCACCCCACTATCAACCAGGGCTTCAGCCACTTCTGTCGTGATGTATGTGCCGTTAGTAACAATGTGACATCGCCGCTTTCGGGCTGCATAGGTGATGATCCCCAAAGCGTCTTTGCGCAACAGGGTTTCTCCACCAGTAAAAACAATTAAACTCCACAATGGCGTGTGGCGGATAATCTTTTTGACCTCATCTGCTGTAAGCTCTCGAGCTTTATCACTGGCCCGCACTCCAAGCTGATCGACCTGCCGACGCTGATAACAGAAATCGCACTTTAGATTGCAACGATATGTCAATTCAAACACCACCTGGAGAGGCGGTAACGCGTAACCACCGGGCAGATGTCGCGATATGCTAGTGTAGATATGTTCCAGGGTATAGTATAGTCTGTAATAGTCTATCATTGATCCTACTTGCTTTTCGAAGCATATTTGAAGATTGCGGCCACGCCGGCTTCAATCCGGCCATAAACAACGTTCCAGCTATATCGCTTTTGAACGAGTCTGACCCCGTTTGTCGAGAGTCTCCTTTGCAACCGTTGGTCTTTGAGCAAAGTGACAATCTGCTGTTCAATTGTATCGCCGTCATCGGCAATGAGAATATCACTCCCCGGTGTCACAGCGATGCCTTCACATCCCATTGATGTAGACACAACTGGCACTCCCATTGCCAGTGCGTTAAGGATTTTCACTCGCATACCACTGCCGCCACGAAGGGGGACAACCATCATCGTACTACGTGCCATGTAAGGGCGAATATCATCTACCCAACCTGTTACTTCCACAGAGGGACCCTCAGCCAATCGCCGAATGGCGGACGGTGGATTGGCGCCCACAATCACGAATTTAGTATTGGGGACTTGTTTCCTGATCAATGGATATACTTCATTGTAAAACCACAAAACGCCATCAGCATTAGGTGGCCAAGAAAGCGTACCGACGCTGATCAAAGTATGCAAATCTGGTTCGCGACTGCCAGGCTGAAAGTAATCCGTGTCCACTCCAATGGGCAAAACTTCAATGTGTTGCTGTGGAAGAAGCCAGGGCGCGATCAACTTCTGATCTACCTCAGTGGTCACCCAGATTGCATCAAAGCGACGACACGTCTCGGGTTCGTAGCGGGACATTTTGCGATGTTCCAGGCGAGCAAACCACTGTACAGGCTTCCAGGACTGCAAGTCAGCGAATCGCCGCAAGATCACAGATTCCACGTTGTGTTGATCAAGTAAGGTTAGAGCACGCGTCTGCCTCGGTACATACTGAGCCATATGCAAATGATCAGCGTAGACCAAATCAAAGTGATCACCGTTCAACAAACGTTCGACCCGCTGTTTTCCCTCTGGGCTGGCGTACAATGACATCACAAAAGGGGGCATCTGCCACAGGGAATTCAGTGCCAGTCTGACTTTCCGCAGTCGAGACAGATTGATCGGAATGTTATACACATCCACCAAAGAGAGCATCGCCCGCAGACGATCGAGGTTTTCTACACAATCCCGTGTGCGAGTCAACGCGGCTAGACTCACTTGATGATTGCAAGTCAGAGATTTGAGGTAATGAAAGGTCTTGATCCTCCCGCCACGATCTAGCGGATAGGGAACTTCAAACGCCAGGAATAGAATCTTCATAAGTCACCGATCAGCACACCATAGGAGCGAACGTTCTCCCCGGCCCGCATACGGTCCTGCGCCCTGGGAGAGAGGATCAGCGGGCTCCAAAATCCCATCTTCAAGATAGAGGTGACCAACAGCGCCCACTTGAACAGCAGGGCCGTTGTCGGGCCATAGTGTTTATCCAAGAACAAGAGCTTGCTTTTATACACCAGAGAGCGCCGCTTGACAGGCGCTTTGGACGAGCTCTGCCCTCCCCAGTGCAACACCTTGGCCTCAGGCAGATAGTACACGGCCCAACCGGCCTGCCTGGCACGCCAGCACCAATCCACTTCCTCCGAATACATAAAAAAAGTCTCGTCCAGCCCACCAATCTCGTCCAGGGTTTCCCGACGTATCATGATGCAGGCGCCCTGCATCCAATTTACTGACCTCGTCTCCTGACTTTGCTGCGGCGAGTGACTGGGAAAGTAACGGCCGTAGACAATCCTGGAGAGCTTGGTCATCAGCAGCAACTCGCTGAGTAGATTCGGAAAGTCCATGTAGGACGATTGAAAGCTGCCGTCGGGGTTCAGGACCTGTGGGCCCACAATGCCTGTCGCCGGCTGGGCATCCATGAACTGCACCATGTGCGAGAGAGTACCCGGCAACAGGGCCGCATCACTGTTCAACAGTAATAAATACCGTCCCTGGCTTGTGGTGAGGGCCTGGTTATTGGCTCGGGCAAAACCCGCGTTTTCGGAATTGGCAATGATCTGTGCCTGAGGAAAGTCCCGGCGCACCATCTCTACGCTGCTATCCGCCGATCCGTTATCCACCACGATCACCTCAAAGTCCAGGTCCCCCGTCGTGTCATAAGCCGACCGGAGGCATTGGGCCAGAAGGGCGCGGGTGTTCCAGTTGACGATGACAATGGACAGATCAGTCATTGCCCACCTCAGTGGCCTCGCCAGTGGCATAAATATTGCTCAGAGTCACTATTCCGCCGAGCAAAACCCAACTATACACGGCGTAATCAAAGCCAGCGATGGTCTGGGTGTAGACAAAGGGGAACAACCAGTCGCCGAGCCCCATGGCCACGATACAGCCCACCCACCCGGCTAACGTACCGTTAGCCAGTCCTTCGCTGAAGTTGCCCGTTCCCTTCAAACGCAAACAGAGCTTGTAGCCCGTCCACCCCAGGGAACGAAAGAACCATTAGAAAATGAACAATCCCTCGACGCCAGT
>CAYPOY010000100.1:0-15761 GCA_964412395.1 uncultured Anaerolineales bacterium
GCCGGGGGGTTGGGTCTGCTCCCCCTTCCCTGGTAGGGAAGGGGGCCGGGGGGTTAGGTTGACCAAAAGCAAAATTGATGATATGGTATAAGGTGTTCTGAGCACACCGGTCGTGATACATCCATTACTGTCCTACAATCCGCGTTCCAGGAGGTTGATGATGGCCAAGACACGCACACACTGGGTCTGCCAGAACTGCGGGCGAATCGCGCCCCGCGAAATGGGTCGCTGTCCGGGCTGTGGCGAGTGGAACACGATGGTCGAGGTGGTCGAGAAGCCATCCGCTCCGGCGGCCGGGCTCCCAGACGTTCCCGGCAGTGAACCCCGTCGCCTGACCGAGATTGAGACCGAGGGGTTGGAGCGCTTGCCGCTGCCACTGGGGGAATTCGCCCGCGTGCTGGGAGGCGGCATCGTGCCCGGCTCCCTCATCCTCGTTGGCGGCGAACCCGGCATCGGCAAGTCTACACTGCTGACTCAGACCGCCGGGTTGGTGGCGGAGGCGACGGGGAAGCCCGTGCTGTACGTCTCCGGCGAGGAGTCGGCCCGGCAGATCAAGATGCGTGCCGACCGGCTCGCTATCCGCAACGAGAACCTGTTCGTCGTCACCGAGACCAACCTGGACACGATTCTGCGCCACGCCGAGCAGGTGCAGCCGTTGGCGATGATCGTGGACTCGATCCAGACCGTCACCTCGGAGGAGCTGACGTCGGCGGCGGGCTCGATCAGCCAGGTGCGCCGGGCGGCGGCCCGCTTCCAGTGGTGGGCCAAGGCCGAAGGCGTGGCCGTCTTCCTGGTGGGCCATGTGACCAAGGAGGGGGCCATCGCCGGGCCGAAGGTGCTTGAGCACATCGTGGATACGGTGCTCTACCTGGAGGGCGACCGTTTCCACACCTACCGATTGCTGCGCTCGGTCAAGAACCGCTTCGGGGCCACCTCGGAGGTGGGGGTGTTCGAGATGCGGGAGCAGGGGATGGTCGAGGTGCCCAACCCGTCCGAGGTATTCCTGGCCGAGCGAATGGTAAACGCGCCCGGGTCGGCCATCGCGGTGACGATGGAGGGCACGCGCCCGCTGCTGGTCGAGATCCAGGCGCTGGCCAGCCACTCCAGTTTCGGCCACCCGCGCCGCACCGCCAACGGCGTGGACTTCAACCGGCTGCTGCTCATCACCGCTGTGCTCTCGCGGCGGGTGGGGCTGCGGCTCTACGATCAGGACGTCTTCGCCAACGTGATCGGGGGCTTGCAGGTGGGGGAGCCGGCGGCGGACCTGGCGGTGGCGGTGGCCATTGCCTCCAGCGTGCGCGACCGGCCCGTGGCGGCCGACCTGGCGGTCATCGGCGAGGTGGGGCTTTCGGGCGAGGTGCGGGCGGTGGGGCAGACGGCAGCACGGCTGAAGGAGGCGGCGCAACTGGGCTTCCGCCGCTGCCTGCTGCCCCGGCGGGTGCGCCGTGGGCAGGAACCGCTGCCCCAGGGCATCGAAGCCGTCCCGGTGCGCTCCGTGGCCGAGGCGGTGGAGAAGGCGCTGGTGAAGTGAGTCTCACTCACCGCCGTAAACAGGCGGTGTTAGGACTCCCTCCCCCCGTGGGGGAGGGCTGGGGTGGGGACTTCCAGCACCGGCGCTTCAGGCCGGTGCGGTGCTGGTTTAGCATCTCGGGGGGAGATGTGCTATAATGGTGGACGACGACATGCTGCCGGAGTATCGCTTTGACTATCGCCAAGCACGCCCCAATCGCTTTACTACCGACATAGTTGAGGGGAGTTTGGTTGTCGTGCTGGAACCAGATATTGCACGAGTTTAGACCTCCGAGGTTTGGGCAGCGTATTTGGTTCGGAAAGCGAGCATCGTGCCACCAATCACTTTCTGGAGGGCACAAATCTATAAACCTCGGAGGTCTTGCCCCATATTATTGAAAAGATACGTTACAGGCCGCACAGACGGCGATTCGAACGTGGATTGAGGCCGCCCGCAAACTGGGCCGGCCAGTGCCCCAACCGGCACGCACCCGCGAGGCAGTGGTGGGCCTTGTCCCGGCGACAGTGCCAGCTTGGTACCATAGCAGTCAAGTTGTGAGGTTGACAATGACGAAGAAAAGCGAGATCCCATCGCCCAAGTTTCACCAAGAGATTCCCGAGCCGATTCTTGCGACGGCGGCCGAGAAGGCTGGACTGATTCCCAAAGAAATCTTTGAACTCCCACTGGCGCAGATCCTCACTGAACTCGAGTCGTCTAACAAGCACGTCAGAGGTAGAGCGCTCGAACTGCTGGCTATTCACTTCACTCGCCTGATTGACCTGGATTTCAAGGGTTGGCTTTTGAGAAGTGCCGATTCAAACGGCATTGAGGTTGGAATTGTGGCTAATGATAGACAGGTGCCATTCAATCGTTGGCAAATTCAGTGTCGCAATGCGCGCCAGACGGACATGGGAGAGATTGCCACGGCAGTGGGCCGCAGTGTTTCGTTCAGGCCCAATGTACTGCTATCGGTGACGACTGGACGCTTTATGCAGCAGGCACGCTACTACGCTACCAGGGCTATGCAGTTGACAAACTTTCAGATTCTTCTGATCGATGCCCAAGACCTTATGGCTATAGCCAACGGTAAAGCGACAATCAGGAGTATTCTCAGTCGTGAGACAGGGCAAGTGAAATCTGCCAAAGAACTACAAGTAGTACCACTCTACGCTTGATGTGACGGAGGCTGTCGGCGAGAGTTGTTCTTGACACCCCGGTTGACGGTCGGGGATATGTTATGATCGGATGGAGCAGTCATCAGGCTTGAGTATCCGGAGATTACCAATGTCCGTTATCCAAAGATTAGCACCACAATCGGCCATTCGGGGAGCGACGCAGGCACGCGAGGCTCTCGAAGCGCGCTATCTCTCCTATTTCGATGAACGGCTGGGCCTCCGCCAGTTGGTCACTTACGTGCCCAATAAAGCGGCCCCGATTCACCGCTGGTTTCAGTACAAGGAGGGTTTCTCCTACCAGTTGGTGGAGATGCTCCTGCGCGAATTCGAGGCGGACCCGGCTCGTCACCGAATCTTCGATCCTTTCATCGGATGCGGCACGACACCCCTGGTAGCCAAGCAGATGGGTTTTGGTGCCTGGGGTATAGACATTCTGCCGGTAGCGGTTTTCGTTGCACAAGTGAAACTCCGCAGACCAGCGATGTATGATCTGGCTCGCCTGCGATCGGAGATAGAGCGGCTGTTGGCCATTCCCTTCCATCCTCCCTCCCTGTCTGCACCACAGGATGTGCGTATCATCCGACTGGCCTACGAGCCTGATACTCTGGAGCAGATACTGCTCTTCAAGGAAGAGATCCAGCGAATTGATGACAAGCCAACCCGCGAGTTCCTACTTCTCGGTTTGACGAGCATCCTTGAGAGGGTCAGTTACACCAGCAAGGATGGTCAGTACCTGCGCCTGCGCAGGGATAGGAAAATACCGGCCGTACACGACGTGTTGCGCTCACAACTGGAGATGATGTATGGTGATCTGTTGGGTAGACAAACGCAACTAAGGCTGCCTGGTCTCGCGGAGATACCATCCGGTGGTCGCAGCGACAGGCGGTGTTACGTTGCGCAGGCTGATGCCCGTGCGTTCACTGCCTCTTTCAACGATCACGCAGACATCATCATCACTTCGCCTCCCTATCTCAATCGGTACGACTACAGCCGCATTTATAGCCTGGAACTGTGCTTGCAGTTCGTCAACGAGTTCGAGGAGTTGAAACGAGTACGCCACAGCCTGCTGCGGTCACACATCGAATCACGTGAGCCTCCCACCGACGACGTCCATCATCCGGCGGTGCTTGAGATATTGAACAATCTGGCAGGGCAGGACTTAAACAACCCCCGTATCCCAGTGATGATCAAAGGATACTTCGAGGATATGAACCAGGTGCTGAAGCAATTGGCCCAAGTGTGCCAGCCAGGAGCGAGGGTAGCCCTGGTCGTAGCGAATGCACGGTTTCACGGCGAACTCATACCGGTTGATTTGCTGCTTTCCGAGTTAGCCATAGATGCTGGATTCGAGGTCGAACGCATCATCATCACGCGCTACAAGGGCAACTCCAGTCAACAGATGGGGCGCTTTGGTCGTGTAGCTGTGCGTGAAAGCATCGCAATTTGGAGGAAGGCATAAACCGATGGTCCGACGTCGTCGTAGGAAGCGAATTTTAGAGCAGCAAGCCAGTTATTTGCCAGAGCCACCACTGCCGACTTTCGCCAGCACGTTCGATGAAATCCAGCGTGCCGTAGAGCGCAATTCAATCAAGCGCGGCCTGTTCTTCATCAAGAACCTGATGACCTTGGACTTTGCCTCGCTCATCCGGCGTGTTGAAGGGATCTCGCAGGAGTACGACAAGGAGGAATGGTGCGAGGCAGCGTCTGACCTCTGGATTGATGTTGAATCGCTCAAGGTACTCGATGCCTGCGAACCTCCCGTGCGTTATCCCTATTACTTCTGCACATCCGACATTCTGATTCGACATCCAGAACTCGTGATGTACTATCGCAACGTGGCAATGGTCTCGCAGAAAGTGATGAACGACATGGGGCTAAGCACCATCGCATACGAAGCAGGACAGACGCCCCCGCCTGACATTGCTGCCGACCTGGCCCACCACTTCAACCGCATAGTCAGCGCACTTGTGACCAGCGGCAAGGTGACGCCGCAACGCCACCTGGAGATGGCCTATGCCAACTTGGGCACCAGTTTCGATGGCTCGTGGCGCAATGAGGTGGGGAGACTGGCCTACGTCGAGGTCGTTACGCCGCTGCTCCTCCACCTGCATAGACAAGGCTGCCTGCACAGCGTAGTCTACACACTCAAAGGCCCCATCTTACCAAGTGACGAGGAGATTCCATCCCGCGCTCCCCAGGAACTGCCCGATGATGAGCGGACCGATCTGGAAGCGGAGTTGAAGCACCTGGAGGAGCAGCGAGTTGTGTACCGGGAGGTGCGGCTGCGGAATGGGAATCGCCTCTTGCTCAACCGCCAGATCACCTGGTACGACAAGGAAGGCAACGCCTATCGGATTGGCCCGGACCTGCTCTCATCGAGCACCGAGACCGACATCCTGTGGGGCGGTGAACTGAAGGGCGGCGCCGATCCGGCAGGCTCTGATGAGCACTGGAAAACTGCGACGCGAGCATTTGATCGCATTTTGCTGGCTTGCGAACGGACCGAGCGGCCTAGACCGCCTCTTTCGTTTATCGCGACCATTCTGGTTGAGCGTGTGGCTCGTGAGGCGGCGGAATGGATCGCAGAGGGCAAATTGGCCTCGGTGTACAACCTCACTCAGATTGCCGACGACCCGGCGAAGCAACGGCAATTCCTTGACGACCTGGCCGCCTTCCTGGGCTGCCAGGTCACATCCGATTCAGGTAAGGAATACTCAAATCAACTACCCACCCGTTAGCATACTATGCCTGTCCGGGCCTCATGACCGATCCGGGCGAACATGCCGAGCTGTTTGAGGGACTGCCCACCGAGATCCCCGTGCTCTGTCGGGTCAGGCAAGGTATCCTGCTGCACATCTCTTGGGTAGAGCAGCACGGTGTAGAGTTATCGAAGGACTGAGAGGTATAGACGCTCTACAATTGGACTGATGTGAGAAAGGAGAGGTGGGAGAATGCATTGCAACAACACTGCGAGATTCGTACAAGTACTATTGGAAAAGGGTAGTCTGGGTAACGACACGACATCCATGCTCGTACTTGATCAGGCTATCTCTATGTTGTTAACTGTTGCAACTCTCCGGATCAAGGGGGCAAGGAATGCCCTATGGGCACTTCTCCGTTCTCGTTGCTCAACCAGCCGGGACGGTAACAGAGTGGAGGAATTGGTCAATCATCTGAACCCACTGATTTGTACTCGTGAAGACCTGGAAATGCTAGAGTTCGTTATTGACTATATTGGCATCCCGGCTAACATGTTATTGGAGCGAGCAACTGTTGCCAATGGGCATGTCGTCAACCAGATGATATACGGATACCTGGCGGAAGAGGGCGAAACTGGCTTGAAAGACACGATACTGATGGGAGAGCGAATAGGACAACAGAGATACGTGGATGCCAAGCGGTCTATAAGAACAAGTGGCCTTCACCTTATTCGAGACGCGCTCGATGATCTTCAGAAGGGCAGCGCTCTTACCCCCTTTGACGCCGACCAGACTCTGACTGCTTTCGTCCAGGAGTTCGAGCGGCGGCTCGTGCGCGGTGTGCGACCAGGCAGAGCGGGACGAAGCCTGGAGGATGTCACAGGTGTTATCCTTGACCACTTTGGCATCACGGGCTTCATTGACGCGCCAGAACACATCAAAACAGTGTTTGAGGTGGACAAAATGATTCCACTGCCGGACGGATGGCGCATAGGCGTATCCTGCAAGCGTACTTTGCGTGAGAGATGGAAGCAGGCCGCCTCGCTCAATGAGCAACGCTTGGATGATGAGAAGATTAGGTGCACCCTGCACGTGATCACTTATACTTCGGATCTCACCATCCCCAAGGTCAGGGCCATCGGCGAAAGCCGTGGGGTCGTCTATATACCTGATGATGACCAGTTCTTGAAAAACCACCGCGATGATCCCAGCATATCAGCCTATGTTCGCCCGATGACGGCCTTTATATCCGACTTGAGAGAGGCCATTCAAAAATCCCGTTGATTATGGCAAGACGACGTTCGAGTAGACGCAAGAAGACCCGGCAACGGGCACAGCCCCGCACCCGCCTCACGCTCGACCAGCGGCTCGACATCCTCGGCTATGTGCTGCTCACTGTCGCCGGTCTTACCATCCTCAGTTTCCTCTCCGCCAACCATGGGCTGATCCCAGACTGGTGGTTGTGGCTACTGCGGCAGGCTTTTGGCTGGGGGGCCTACCCGGTGCCGCTGCTCGTCGGCGCGGTGGGGCTTTGGCTAGTCCTGCGAGATTTCAGCGACCAGTTGCCCCGTGTGACCCCATTGCAGGTCATGGGTGTGCTGCTGGGCTACCTGGCCCTCCTGATCACGTTCCATCTCCTGGCGGCGATCATCCTGTTCGATGGCGAACTTTGGACAACGGCCCAGGCAGGCCATGGCGGTGGCTATCTGGGCGCGGTGCTGAGCCGACTGCTGTTGGATGGGTTGGGCGGCGTGGGTGTGGTCATCGCGCTGGTCACCTGGTGGTTGATCGTCGTCGCGCTTATCTTTGGGATCACCATAGAGAACGCCGTGCAGGCATCCCAGCACCTGTGGAGCCGACTTCGGCTCCGCCATCCCAGGCCGCTACCAACACCGCCCCGCTCCCCGCTGCGTGAGACGCCCACGGCTCCGGCGAAGGCCGTCACTCCACCCTCCCCGTCCGTCGCCCCCGCCCAACTGCGTCTCATCGGCAGCGATCAACTGTGGCAACTCCCCACACTCGACGAGATCCTCGAACCCGGCAGTGAGCAAGACTTTAGCGCGGGGATACTGCGCCGGCAAGCGCGCATCATCGAGGAGACACTAGCCAGCCTGGGCGCGCCTGTCAGGGTCAAGGAGATTAACCGTGGGCCGGTCGTAACTCAGTTCGGCATCGAACCGCTCGTGGTCACCAATAGCAATGGCAAGGAGACCAAAGTCAAGGTCAGACGCATCGCCGCGCTGGCCAACGATGTGGCGCTGGCACTGGAGGCCAGGACACTGCGCGTCGAAGCCCCCATCCCTGGCAAGAGGCTGGTCGGCATTGAGGTACCTAACCCGGAGGTTTCGCTGGTCGCGCTGCGGGACGTGATGGAGTCGGAATCATTCGCAGAGATTGATTCCCCGTTGCGGCTGTGCCTGGGACAGGACGTCTCCGGTCATCCGGCCGTTGCCGATCTGACCGCAATGCCACACCTGCTCATCGCCGGCACAACCGGTTCGGGTAAGTCGGTCTGCATCAACGCCATCATCGCCGCGCTGCTCTTGCAGAACACCCCCGACGATTTGAAGTTCCTGATGGTGGACCCCAAGCGGGTGGAATTGATGGGGTACAACGGCATTCCACATCTCCGGTCAAAAGTCGTGGTGGAGATGGAGCGGGTGACGGGCGTGCTCCAGTGGGTGCTGCGCGAGATGGACGGCCGCTACCGTCGCTTCTCCAACGTACGCGCCACCCACATCCGCGACTACAACGAGCGCATCGCTCCGCGCCTGGGTGAAAAACGGCTGCCTTACATCGTGGTCATCGTGGACGAGCTGGCGGACCTGATGATGATGGCCCCGGGGGAAACAGAGCGTTCCCTCTGCCGCATCGCGCAGATGGCGCGGGCG
This sequence comes from uncultured Anaerolineales bacterium, assembly GCA_964412395.1. Lineage (GTDB taxonomy): Bacteria > Chloroflexota > Anaerolineae > B4-G1 > B4-G1 > CAYPOY01. The sequence continues at coordinate 8,276 of CAYPOY010000100.1, forward strand.
ACTGGCATCCACCTGGTGATCGCCACCCAGCGCCCCAGCGTGGACGTGGTCACGGGACTCATCAAGGCCAACTTCCCGGCGCGCATCGCCTTCAACGTCGCCTCGTCCGTGGATTCGCGGGTCATCCTCGATATGCCTGGCGCTGAACAACTGCTGGGCCAGGGCGACATGCTGTTCTTGCCTCCCGACGCCCCCACGCCCTTGCGCCTGCAAGGCGCTTTCGTCTCCGACGAGGAACTGCGCCGGCTGGTGCAGTGTTGGAAAGGGCAAGCGAGGCCAGAGACGATACCGGCCGGGAAGCCAGTGCAACAACCACTGTGGGAGGAGATGCGCCAGCGCGAGCGAGCGGTGGAGTTTGAGGACGAGTTATTGCCCGATGTGATTGATTTGGTGTTACGGGAGCAGCGGGCCTCCATCTCGCTACTCCAGCGCAAACTGCGCATCGGTTACACGCGGGCAGCGCGGATAATGGACATCCTCGAAGAGAAAGGAGTCGTGGGACCCCAGCCGCCAGGGGGTAAGGCACGCGAGGTCTTCCCCAGCGCGGCCCATGCGCTGCTCCGTCCCCAGGGAGAAGGGCAATGAGTTACGCGATCCACAAACAAACCTACACCGACCGCGGCAGGCGATGCATGCCTGGTCGTACCGCTCCAACCCTGCCAACTTCGAGCCTGAGAGCGCCGCACAGCGTGTGACGGTGATCTCGGCCCGATTCCCCTCGCTGATGAGCCGGGCATCGAAGCCGGCCGCCAGTATCTCCTGAAAGTAAGCAAGGATGATCTGGACAGCAAATTAGTAGATTGGTAAATCCGCGGTTCTCCGCCAGCGCCACCATACCCCAACCGGATAGCCGATCATTTTGGCGACATCGCCAGCGACGCGGATAACCGGCACCCACAGTGCCGCCTGCGACTTCTGAGCGAGGGTCAGGCCACCCCACGTCCGCGCCAGCCGCCGCCAGCTCCCCCAGAACATCCCCGGTACACCGATCAGGCAGAGTGCCCACCACCACGGGCTGACCACTGCCCCGGCGGCGATGAGCGGCACGACGACCAGGTAGGTCAGGTAGCGGATGGCGTGTCGCCTGCGCCACAGGTCCGCCTTGCCATCACCGCGCGCGTAGCGGTAGTACTGCACGAAAAAGGCACGCAGGCCAGGGCGCGGCCTGAAGTAAACCACCGCCTCGGGCACAAATACGAACGGACCGTACCGATCGCGCAGCCGGAAGTCGAGGATCAGGTCCTCGCAGTAATCGAGCCACTCAGGGTAACCCCCCACCGCTGCCCAGGCGCTCTTGCGAAAGGCGACCGAGCGGCTGGAGGGGAGAAAGTGCGCTGGGCTGATCTCCCGCAACTCCGGGAGCACCGTCGCGCCCATTGCCATCTCGAAGACTGTGTGGGGATCGGGGCAGAAGAAGCCAGCGACGGTCTGTGTTCCCGCATCTTCAAACGGCGCGACGATCTTCTCCAGCCACTGCGGGCTCAAGCGCACGCCCGCGTCGGTCACGGCAATGACCTCGCCCGTGGCGGCCTCAATCGCCGCGTTGCGCCCCTGCGAGATATTGCCCCCTGGCCGCCGGACGATACGCAGCAGCAGGCGGCTTTCGGCCTCCAGCAGTGGCAGCGTGCCGTCGGTCGAGCCACCGTCGCAGATGACCACCTCGTCCGGGAGGCGGGTCTGGGCGGCCAGGCTGTCCAGCAGTCGGGGCAAGCTGTCGGCCTCGTTCAGCACTGTTACGATGACGGAGACGCGCATCTGCATCGGTGATGATTATACACGACGATGCGTCCACCGCCAAGCCCCGGCTTGCCGCCAATGTGCAACTTGACGTTTAGACACAAGCATCAAATAGTTAAGTTGTAGCACGTGGTAAGTTCAGGTAGCGATATTCATCCCGCCCGGGCTTGCAAGGCCCGGGCAGTTTGTTTATTTGCCCTCTCCTGAATCACTCCGGCCTACAAAACATCATAAGTTAAGGAGTATAAGAAGGTGAACGAGAGAGAACAGGGAACCGTCAAGTGGTTCAGCAACGCCAAGGGCTACGGATTCATCTCGCGTGACCAGGGCGGGGATGTGTTTGTCCATCACACCGCCATCGAGGCCGAGGGCTTCCGGTCGCTCGACGAGGGCCAGCGAGTCGAATTCAACGTCGAGCAGGGCCCTAAAGGCTTGCAGGCCACCCACGTCACCCCGCTGTAAGACTGGGAGCGGGCTTTCATGCGAAGTGGCAGCAAGCCACACTCAGAGGAGGCAGTATGACCAAAAAATTGTACGTCGGTAACCTGAGTTACAACGTGACCGAGGACTCTTTAAAGGAGTTGTTCGGCTCTGTCGGAGAAGTCACGTCGGTCAACGTTATCGCCGACCGCATGACGGGGCGCTCGCGTGGTTTCGGCTTTGTCGAGATGGCGGATAGCGCTGCCGCACAGAAGGCCATCGCCGAACTCAACGGCCGTACGTTGGACGATCGGGCGATCAAGGTGGCGGAGGCCCGCCCGCAACGGGACCGTGGTGTCCGCGACGAACCACGCGGGGGACGCCGCCGCCGCTACTAGGCGTGCTGCACAAGCGCACATAAAGAGAGCCGTGCACACCTGGCGCTATGCCAGTGTGCACGGTCCGTCGTCTTCGGCCCGTGGATCAGCCTACAAATCAAGAAGTTTGCTCTGCCAGTTCCCCTCGCACCGTGTGCAGCAGCGCCTCAGCCTTCAACTCGGCCAGCGTGTAACAAGGAGCCGCGAGGTGCTCGGCCAGCGCCTGTGCCAGCCCCTGGTCGAAGGCCTCGTGCTCCATGTTGATCACCACTGAGCGGATGTGGACCTGCGGGAACATCTCCGCGATACGGTATGCCTCCTCCTGCGGCGGCAGGTTTGTCACCGAGACGTTGCCCGCGCCATCGGTGAGCAGCACCATCAGCGGCATCAGATCGGGGTGCTGCCGCAACTCGCGGGTGATGACCTCGTAAGAGGTCTGCAGCCCGGCCGAAAGGGGGGTCTTGCCGCCAACAGGAATATCAGTCAGCGCTCGCCGCGCCAGTTCGACGCTGTTGGTGGGTGGAAGAACGACGCGGGCGCCGTTCTTCTGGAAGACGACCAGTCCCACCCGGTCACGCTGCTGGTAGGCATCCGTCAGCAGCGACATAACGGCCCCTTTCGTCGCCTGCATGCGCTCGGCCACCGCCATAGACCAGGAGGCGTCCACGACGAAGAGCACCAGGTTGGCGGCACGTCTCACGCGCACCTTGCGCCGATAGTCGTCGGGGCGCAACACCAGCGCCGGGCCACCCTCACGCCGGCGCTCTCTCTGGTGAGGGGCAGCAGCGCGAAGCGTGGCATCAAAGGCCAGGTCGCTGGGATCGCCAGGGGAGGGACGAGCCTGGACGTAGCGACCGCGCTTGCGGTCGGTACGGGTCTGGCTGCGGCGACCGCCGCCGGAGCGAGTCAGCCGGTCAAGGGGTGTATCCAACCGACGTGGTGTAAAGTCCTCACCGACGGCAACCTCTTCGCCGCCCTCCCACCAGCGACCCTCCGATGGCCACTGGGGGATAGTTTGCAATACCGGCTCCCGCGCTACCTCGGCCCGCTCGTTGGGAGGCCCCTCGTCACGATTCTCCCCAGATACGGCTTTTTTTTTACCGGCTATTTCAGCGGCCGTGTCTCTCTCTGCCTCGACCTCAGCCTCGACCGGGCTTTGGGCACGGGCTTCGATCAGTCGCTCCGAAAGGTCTCCCAACGTAACTTCCGTATCTTGTAGTGGATGCCGCTTCAACCGATGGGGCAACGCCAATTCGGCGGCCAACAGGATGTCGCGATCGCTCAGATGGGTGCGTCCCTCAAAAGCAGCGTGAGCGCGGGCGGCCTTGAGCACCACCAGGTCGGCGCGGTGGCCGTCTACCCCCAACTCGCTCATCATCGTCGCGATGGTCGTCAGGTCCGACTGAGAGTATTTGACCTCAGGCAAGAGGCTGCGCGCGCGGGCGATCTCCCTCGAAAGGGCCTGCTCCCTGGAAGCCCATTCCGCACAGAACCCCTCGGGATCGGCCTCGTAGGCCAGATTCCACTCCATAATCGCCACCCGGGCAGGGGGGTCATGAATGCCCTGGATGTCCACGCAGAGGGCGAAGCGGTCGAGAAGTTGGGGGCGCAGGTCCCCCTCCTCCGGGTTCATCGTGCCGATGAGAATGAAGCGAGCGGGGTGGCTGAAGGAGATGCCCTCCCGCTCCACGACGTTGACCCCCATCGCCGCTGCGTCGAGCAGCAGGTCCACGACGTGGTCATCCAGCAGGTTGACCTCGTCCACATAGAGAACGCCCCGGTTAGCTGCGGCGAGAACCCCCGGCTCGAAGCGCCGCTCTCCCTTTTGGATGGCACGTTCGATGTCCAACGTGCCCACGACGCGGTCCTCAGTTGCACTGACAGGCAGGTCCACGAAGCGGGTACGCCGGCGGGCGCGGGGCAAATTCTCCCCCGCCTCAGCCCGCTCACAGCACTCGGTGCACCACATCGCCGGCTGATCGGGGTCGCAACTGAAGGAGCAGTCGGCAACCACTTCGATCTCGGGCAACAGCGCTGCCAATGCACGGGCAGCGGTAGATTTCGCCGTGCCGCGCTCGCCCCGGATGAGCACGCCGCCAATCTGGGGGTGAATGGCATTGAGTATCAGAGCACGCTTCATGCGCTCCTGTCCGACGATAGCAGTAAATGGGAATATGGGTGGCATAGTCATCAACCTCATTCCTCATTATACCGCAATCACGGCGAAAGAGAAACCCTCCTCGCATCGCCGCACTCCTCGGACGCCCAGCACCGGGGGGGGTTATGAACTGGCTACTCTTCCTCGAACTTTTCCACCTGGTAGGTGTACACGTCAAGGTCAGGATAGCGGTAGGCGTCGGCGGGAAGATAGGCTTTGAGACACAGGTGCTCCAGGAATCTGTGAGGGTCCGGTAATTTTTCCCATACCTGGGGGAGGAACGTGGCCCGATTCCAGCCGCGCTCGATGACCACGCCATCCACGCCTGGGCACAGCTTGGCGATGAGGTCGTCAGGACCATCGTAGGACAGCAGTTGAGGGGAGCTCAACACAGAAATTTCGACGTGCAGGTCGTCCAGCTCCTCCGGGCGCACAGGGGAAAAGCGAGGATCGTGGAAGGCCGCAGCAACCGCGTTTTCGCGCACGTCCAGCACCAGCGGGCGGCGCGATTCCAGCGAGCCAATGCAGCCCCGCAACGTCCCGCGCTTCGTCAGCGTGACGAAGCTGGCCCCGTCGCGCCGTAAACCCTCTGATACGGCGTTCAGGTTCACCAGGGGTAGTTCCTGACGGTGAACCGCGTGCGTAATTGCCTCCCGCGCTAGTTTGAGGAGGTATTGGCGGTCCTTTGGTGAAAGAGGCATCGTAGTCCCCCTATGCTGTTGGCAGTCTTAATCCGTATACGCGACTGAGGCGTAGCCCACGACCTGCCATTTGTCGCCCATCGTGTCGCCGGAGGTGCGGTAATCCAGCAAGTGAGGTTCCCAGCCCTTACGGCGGGCGATGCCCATCAGCGTTACCATGGGGGCGTGGCCACAGGCCTCGCCTCTCAGTACCCCCATCTCATCGCCGGCCACTAACGCCTCCAGCAGGGTGTGATCCAGTTGCCGGGCCCTGGCATAAGGGTAGAAATGGCTTAGATCGCTGGAGACGAGGATCAGGTCATCCTCACCGATGTGACCGGCCAATTCCGCAGATATCTCCCGTGGGTCCGCGTCGCCGAATAGCATGGGCACCAGCCGGAAGTCCGGCAGTGTCATCTGAAGGAAGGGCACCTCGACCTCCAGGCAGTGCTCAGGCGCGTGGGCCTCGGGAGCGGGGGTATAGAGCGGCGAGCGCGCCAATATCTCCGCGACCCGGTCAACCGCGATAGGGGCATCGCCCAGCGGGGTGCGGAAGGCGGAGTAATTCCCCAGCGCCACGCCGTGGAAATACACGCGGTGGGCCGGGCCGAGCAGGAAAACAGTCCTCTTCTTTGGGGGAAGCATTGCCAACGCCTTGAACGTATATCCGGCAGTGGGACCGGAGTAGACATAACCGGCGTGGGGGGCGATAACAGCGCGGACGGTTCCTAAATCTTCAGGCAGTGTTGCTTCGTCTATGTACTCCTGGATCATCCGCTGCAACACGTTAGGGTCACCGGGGTAGAACTGCCCGGCGACGGCTGACTGACGGACAGGCAACTCAGACATCAGGCACCTCCATATTAATGACCAATGGCAAATGACCAAATGACAAATCTCAGACGTAGACGTAGTGCAGTCCGGCCTGTTTACCGATCTCGTAGACGCGGGCCAGCACACGCTGAAAGGATCGGCTCCCTCCTGGCCAGCGCCACCGCCGCCGCGCCCAGCACACCCACGTTATCACCCAATTCGGCCCGCACGACCCGCACTGCCTGCGCCTGCGCGTGAAAGGCATGCCGGTCAATGGCACGCCTCACCGGCTCGAAGAGCGCCGCCCCAATGTTCGTCAACCCGCCACCGATGACGATGAGTTGCGGGTTGAACAGGTTTACCAGATTAGCCATCCCTATCCCCAGGTAATTCATCGCCTCGGCCAGGATATCCCGCGCTTCCACGTCTCCCTGGCCGGCGGCTTCGGCGACCAGTTTGGCCGTGATGTGTTCCGAATCACCCCCTGCCAGGTCGGCCATCATCGTCGGCACGCCGCGGGCCACGCGCTCGCGTGCCTGGCGCGCGATAGCTGTGCCGGATGCCAGTGCCTCCAGGCAGCCCCGGTTCCCACAGCCACAACGCGGCCCATAGGGCATGATCATCATGTGGCCGACCTCGCCCGCCATTCCACCGATACCGTGATACAACTTCCCGTCAAGGACCAGTCCACCACCGATGCCGGTGCTGACTGTGACGTAGATCATGTGCTCTGTCCCTCGCCCGGCACCGAAGCAATGCTCGCCCAGCGCTGCCGCGTTGGCGTCGTTCTCCAGAAACGTCGTGATTCCCAGTTCATCCTCGATCCGTTGTTTGAGAGGCACATGATCCCAGCCGGGCAGGTTGGGGGGAGCCACCACCACTCCAGCCTCGATGTCAAGGGGGCCTGGCGCGCCGACGCCCACCGCCGCCACCTGCGATGGCTCCACCCCCACCTGTGCCATCACACAGCGAGCACCGTCCAGCATGCGCTCAATGACCGCCTCCAGCCCCTCTGTCGCATAGGTCTCCCGGTAATCGTGGGCGATGATTCTTCCAGAACCATCTACCAGGGCAGTGCTGATCTTGGTGCCGCCCAGGTCAATGCCAATGACGGTGAGCTCGGAAACCATTCTGTCCTCCATGCTGCTGTTGCCCATTGTCCAACGCAAGATAGCATAGAGCCTTCACTTTGTCAAGCCGCCGCACACGTGGTAGAGACCGCGCAACTCCCAACAATAGCGGGCTGAGTAATTTGACAATGGCACATTAGCCGAGAGCTTTTCCCGGCGTAGCGTAGGACC